>JASMBU010000009.1 GCA_030753675.1 Methylococcales bacterium | reverse complement strand
CAGGGTGATCTTGTTGCAAATTAGTACGACTCAAATAATCTGCTATTGCCAATATGGCGCCCAAATTATCTGAAGGATGCCCCCATTCTGCAGCCAGCCAAGTATCATTAAAATCTAACCACCGTATCATTGCACCTATATTAAAAGCGGCCTGTACCGGTTCAAGTTGATAGCGGGTCCCTGGAACACGAGCGCCAACCCTTAACGTCGCTCCAGGCACAATAGGACCTAATAACTTGTTACAAGCCGGATATGATAAGGCTAATATCGCACAGCCTAAAGCATCCATTAAACAATAATGTGCCATTTCCCTAGCGACACTATTATCGGCTTTATATTCAATAATATAATCTGCAATTTTACTCAGTATAGGATCTGGAAGTTGTTGACCACAAAATGGTAAAGCCGTTTTAAGCATCATACTAAACAGAATTGTTAATGGCGTTGTTCCACAACTTTATAATGCCGCAATGCAGAGCCAATATAATCAGCACTGGGCCTAATTAGACTATTTGTTTTACGTTGTTCAAAAATATGTCCTGCCCAACCAGCCATACGTGAACACACAAATATCGGAGTAAACAAACAACGTGGTATCCCTAAAAAGTGAAATGTCGATGCACTGAAAAAATCAAGATTGGCACATATTTTTTTTTCTTCCCACATAAGCTTTTCAATGGCTACAGAAACAGCAAAAATATGCTCATCATTAGCACGTTTGGAAAGTTTCCTAGACCATTGTTTGATGACAGTATGACGTGGATCCGAAATTTTATAGATAGCATGGCCAAATCCCATAATTTTTTCTTGACGGAGTAACATATCCCGAACCCCAACGACAGCTTGCTCAGGCGTTTGGTAACGACTAATTAATTCCATGGCCGCTTCATTAGCACCACCGTGTAGTGGGCCACTCAAACTGCCTATAGCGGCACACACAGCAGAATAATAATCTGATAAAGTTGATGCACAAACACGTGCAGCAAATGTTGAAGCATTAAATTCATGCTCAGCATAAAGTATCAGCGAAACATCCATAGCTCTTTGCGCTAAGCTACTGGCTGGTCGATCATGAAGACAATGTAAAATATGCCCTGCTATAGAGGGATCGTCAGTTTCCGTTTTAATGCAAACACCATCATGACTGTAGCGATACCAATAGCACATCATCATGGGTAGTAGCGCTAATAATCGCTGGGCAATAACAAATTGATCACTAAAACTTTTCTCAGGCTCCAGTGTTCCCAACATTGAACAACCCGTTCGTAACACATCCATGGGAGCTGTTGATGCAGGCATTTTCTCCAGTATTTGTTTGAGTCTTTTCGGTAATCTACGTAAGCTTTTTAATTTACAGGTAAAATCCTGTAACTGCCGCGCATTTGGTAGTTCACCATGTGTCAATAAGTAAGCCACCTCCTCATACGTGGCTAGCTCTGCTAATTCAACGATATCGTAACCACAATAAAATAAACCGGCGTCATTCCCTACGCTACACAAGGCCGTTTTTCCAACAGTTTCCCCACGTAATCCTCCTTTTTTGGGCTTAGACGTCAATACAACTTTATCCTTTGATATCCATTCATCCAGTTGTAACTCATAAGAATGATAGCCCAAAATATCGTAAAGTTGTTCACGGGTCTGCATGTGTTCAAGCATGGCTTGTTGAGTGCCGTGCTCACGAATACTCTGATAAACAGCCATCGCTGCATAGTTCATGGCTCTGAATGCCGATAAAGGATAAAGTACTATTCTGATGCCAACATCATGTAGTTGGTTAGCACTAAATAGCGGTGTTTTACCAAATTCAGTAATATTTGCCAACACGGGTGCATCGACAGCCTCAACAAAGTTCTGATAATCTGTTAGGGTCGTCAAAGACTCGACAAAGATCATATCCGCACCGACCGCAAGGTACTTATTTGCACGATCTATTGCGGCATTTAAACCTAGCTCAGAAGCGGCATCGGTACGAGCCATTATTACAAAGTGTGAATCTGTTTTAGCAGCCACAGCTGAATGAATACGGTCCACCATTGTCGTTGTTGACACTAAGACTTTGTTCGCTTGATGGCCACAACGTTTAGTTTGAATTTGGTCTTCTAGATGTATGCCCGCAGCACCGGCTTTAGTTAACTGTTTGACCGTTCTGGTTATATTAAAAGGATTTCCCCAACCGGTATCAGCATCAACCAGTAAGGGTAAAGTACTAGCTTCTGTAATACGCTTAACTTCTTCAACAACATCATTCAAAGTTGTCATGCCAAGATCAGGCAACCCAAAACAGGCATTAGCAACACCGGCCCCTGATAGATAAATAGCCTGAAAACCAACCCGCTCTGCAAGTAGCGCACAATAGGCATTCACTGTTCCTACAAGTTGTAATGGCCGTACGTCATCAACTAAAATTCTTAGCCTCAACCCAGCAGATTGGGAAATTTCGGCATATATGTTAGGGTTTAATTCAGTAGAAAATAACAAATTTTGTTTTTTGTTCATCCAAACTATCCTCAACGTCTGTAACACCCTTCTGCATTCTATTCGAGTGGGGCAAAAATTCTCTATCGAGTTCTCAGGTAAAACCAATCACTTTTAATTCTTTTTAATAAGACTTATGCTGATCCACATCCGTGTTGCCACTGAATTATATTGTGTCACTGCCATTATCAGCTTAAATTACTAAGACCCAAGTGGATTGGAAGAAGTTTCAATCAGCATAGGTGTTATTTTTTCCAGTACTATTTATCCAGCACCGAGAGATTGAAGCACTGTTGTCTGACCTTGACTTTTACAACACGGCTCGGGTTTGAAATTAGGGTACTAAGATAATTCAACGACATTCTATTACTTGCTTATTTCTCACCAGTTTGAATTAAATTACTTGTTCAAGGTCATAAATATGTGTAACCATCATTAGGTTAAAAGCATGTCCAAGCAAACTTGTTTGTTAGAAATTAGTACTGACGGCATTGCTACATTAACTTTGAATAGGCCAAAGGTTAATAATGCTTTGGATGAAGCGAGTGTTAATCTACTCATTGATTACCTGAATGAACTGGAAGACAATCCTTCTGTACGAATCGTAGTACTCAAATCAACAGGCAAAGTTTTTTGTGCGGGCGCTGATCTTAACTGGATATCCAGCAATGAAATGAGGGCCACTACAAGTACAGACATTGTGAGTCTGAAACTTGCGCAACTTATGCAGCTATTGCACAACTATATTAAGCCGACGATTATTTTAATAACCGGGGCTACTTATGGCGGTGGTATTGGCTTGGTTGCCTGTTGTGATATTGCTATAGCCACCCAGAATACAACTTTTTGTTTTTCAGAAGTACGATTAGGTCTGGTTCCTGCAATCATCAGTCCTTATATAGTTAAGGCTCTCGGTAAACGTATAGCGCTACGCTATTTTTTAACTGCCGAAAGTTTTGATGCCCAAGAGGCCTGGCGCATCGGATTAGTGCATCATGTCGTTACTGAAGCAAAACTAGGCGACTATTTAAACAAAATCACCAGCGCCTTAATTGCGGCAAGTCCAACTGCACTCTCTAAAACCAAAATGATAGTCGCTGAAGTATCAACACGGCCTCTTGATGATGCGCTTATCCAGAGGACATCACAGTTGATCACGGAAATACGTAATACATCAGAAGCTCAAGAAGGCATCTCTGCCTTTCTTCAAAAACGTAAAGCTACTTGGATTAAAGAATTACCGTGAGCTTCTATCCAGAAAAATTTAATGGAAACACTAAACACAGTGGTTGTGTTACTAGACGAAACCCTAACGAGATATTCCAACGTTTATAAGACAGTAAAAAACACGATGAATGAGAATTAAATATGACCCCGCTAGTAAATCTTCTTTAGCAGAAATTGTAAGACTATGGAACTTCCGAGTCAGGTTAAGCTGGTTGAAGTCGGTCCTCGCGATGGATTGCAAAATCAACCCATTACGGTTTCTATTGCCCAACGGGTTGAGCTTATTGAACGGCTAGCCCGGTGTGGCTTTACCGCAATCGAAACAGGCAGTTTGGTATCAGCGCAACAAATTCCGCAAATGGCAAACAGTGAGATTGTATATCAACAAATTCATCAACAGTCCAATGCTGAATATATTATGTTGGTAGCTAACCAACAAGGCTTTGCCAGAGCAATTTCTTGTCAAGCAACAACTATTGCAGTGTTTTGCGCAGCTACAGATGCTTTCTCTTTAAATAACATTAATTGTTCGATTGATGTCAGCATGGCAGGCATACAAGCCATTGTTGATCAAGCAAAAGAAAAAAACATGGCCGTCAGAGGTTATATTTCATGTGTACTGGGGTGCCCATTTGAAGGTGCAGTTCAAACAGATAAAGTCTGTGAACTGGCAGCCAAATTATATCAATATGGCTGCTATGAGATCTCGTTAGGCGATACAATCGGGGTGGGTACTCCTCGTCAAGTAATTGAACTACTTTCTGCCGTTAAAAAAGTTATTCCTACTGATGCTATTGCCGTACATTTCCATGACACTTATGGCCAGTCATTAGCCAATATTTTCGCCGCTTTACAAACAGGTATCCATATCATTGACAGTTCAGTGAGTGGCTTAGGGGGCTGCCCTTTTGCCCCCGGTGCTTCGGGTAATATTTCCAGTGAGGATCTTGTTTTTATGCTTAATGGATTAAGCATAAAAACGGGTGTTAATCTTGATGAATTAATAGCTACAAGCTGGTTTATTGCTGACCTTCTGGGTCGTCCACCCACCTCCAAAGTGGCCTTGGCAAATGCTGTTAATCATTAATAGTGATAAATAGTGAACGAATTAGAATTACCCATATCAAATTATCATATAGGTAATTTTTTCAGGCATAGAAATAGATACAAAATCGCAAGGTATGCCCTAAGGTCGCATTATTTAGTGGAGAATGTATTGTGAACGAAACTGTAGGCGCACTAAGAAAGCCAAAACATAAACCATTTTCTCCTACCTATAAATTCTGCCATAGTGTTGCTAAATTCAATATTGAGCACCATAAAATGCTTGATTACGAAGGTAACCTTTTGGATACAAATATTCCTGATATCGCTAATAATCAACAACAACTCATTAAACTTTATCAATCAATGGTGAGCACCCGTTTATTTGATAAAAAAGCCACCCTCCTACAACGACGCGGACAACTAGGCACTTATTCCTCTTCACTGGGACAGGAAGCTATAGGTGCCACAATTGGCTGTCTTATGCATGATGAAGACGTTCTATTTAACTACTACCGTGAATACGCAGCACAATTCATGCGCGGGGTTAAGATGAGTGAAATCTTATTATATTGGGGTGGAAATGAACAAGGCATGAACTTTCAAAAAGCACGTCATGATTTCCCCATTTGTATTCCAATTGCCAGCCAAGTCCCTCAAGCAGTGGGTGCGGCTTACGCCATGCAATTGCGTAAACAACAGCGAGTAGCAGTTTGTGTTCTCGGTGATGGAGCCACTTCAAAAGGTGATTTTTATGAAGCGATCAATGCTGCGGGCATATGGAATTTACCTATTATCTTTGTTATCAACAATAATCGTTGGGCCATTTCTTTACCACAAGACAAACAAACTCATGCACAGACGCTAGCACAAAAAGCAATAGCGGCTGGAATTGCGGGGGAACAAGTTGATGGTAATGATACTATTGCCTTATATTGCCGTCTCAAAAAAGCCTTAGAGAAAGCTCGTAGTGGCGCTGGAGCAACTATTATCGAAGCGCTTACCTATCGACTCTGTGACCATACTACAGCCGATGATGCTAGTCATTATCGGAACCAACAAGAAGTGCAAGAAAACTGGCATTATGAACCTATCCAAAGACTTAAATACTATTTAATTAAGCAAGGTTACTGGTCAAATGCTGATGAAGAAAAATTATATAGCCAGAGTCAAGAAAAAGTAGAAACTGCTGTGAAGGAGTATCTTAATACACCTGAACAAAGTCCCGAAAGCATGTTTGATTATTTATATGAAACATTGCCTGATACCTTAGTAGAACAACGTAATTCCATCATGGTTAAGGAGCCCAAATAATGGCCGATGTTACTATGCTTGATGCAATTAATATGGGGCTACGGACAGAAATGGCAGCAGATTCCAACGTTGTCTTATTGGGTGAAGATATTGGGGTCAATGGCGGGGTATTTAGAGCAACGGCTGGCTTGCAGAATACATTCGGTAAACAACGAGTTATAGACACACCATTATCAGAAACGCTGATTGCTGGCATGGCAATAGGTATGGCTGCTGAGGGTCTAAAACCAGTAGTCGAAATTCAATTTATGGGTTTTATTTATGCAACTTTTGATCAGATTATTAATCATGCTAGTCGCTTACGTAACCGCACCCGAGGCAGGCTCACTTGCCCCTTAGTGTTACGCGCCCCATTCGGTGGGGGAATTCATGCTCCCGAACATCATTCTGAAAGCACTGAAGCATTGTTAGCGCATATTCCCGGCTTACGTGTCGTCATTCCATCTTCACCCAGTCGTGCTTATGGTTTGTTGCTCGCAGCTATACGCGATCCTGATCCGGTTATTTTTCTGGAACCCAAACGTATCTATCGTATGTTTAAACAACAGGTACAAGATAATGCCGAAGCATTACCTTTAGATGTTTGCTTTGTCTTAACTGAAGGCACCGATGTCACCCTGGTTTCATGGGGTGCGATGATCCATGAAACATTAGCAGCAGCAGAACAATTAGCGACTAACGGTATCAATGCTGAAGTTATTGATGTTGCCACAATCAAACCTTTAGATATGAATACCATATTAGAATCCGTCGCCAAAACGGGGCATTGTGTGATAGTCCATGAAGCGGCAAAAACCTGTGGCGTTGGTGCTGAAATAGCGGCACAGTTAGCCGAGCAAGGTTTGATGAGTTTATTTGCGCCAGTTGAACGAGTGACAGGGTTTGACACAGTGATGCCCTTATTTAAGCTTGAACAAAAATATATGCCCAGCGTCGTTCGCATCATCGCAGCCGTAACTAGGTCGTTGAAAAACGCATGAATTTCTTTAACCTACCCGATCTTGGCGAAGGTTTGCAAGAAGCCCAGATCATTGAATGTTTTACCCGCAAAGGCGATTGCGTTCAACAAGATGACATCCTACTTTCAGTTGAGACCGCAAAAGCAATAGTTGACCTTCCTAGTCCACAAGATGGCATCATTGAACACGTCTATGGTCAGCCCGGTGATATTATTCAAGTCGGCGACCCATTAGTAGAATTTTTTACGCCCTCCTCAGCCAAACAAGACTCTGGCACCGTGGTTGGTGTTGTCAACGAAAGTGATACGGTTATCACTGAGCCAGCGATTGCAGTTCATTATGCCTCGCCGATGAACAGTAGAGCCACCCCTGCAGTCAGAGCGCTGGCTACTCGCTTAAAAGTTGACTTAACCATGGTCAAACCTAGCGGTAGCAATAACACCATTACGGCTAACGATATCAAAAGAGTTGCAAAGATGATCAAAGAATCCGGTGCTATGGTGCCTCTAAAAGGAGCGCGTCGAACCATGGCGCTAACCCTTAATCAAGCTCACCGTGACGTCGTTGCCGTCACCATCAATGATGATGCTGATATTGCAGCCTGGTATAATAAAGGAGATATTACCTTACGTTTAATTAAAGCAATTGCAAAGGCCTGTAAAGCTGAACCAACGCTCAATGCCTGGTATGATAACCATTCTGTCGCACGAATCTTACATGAAAAAGTTGATTTGGGTATCGCAGTCGATACCAAACATGGACTATTTGTGCCCGTACTGGACCATATTGAAAGTCGTGATTCTATCGATTTGAGAAACACCCTTGATACACTTAAAGAAGCCGTCCAAACACGTTCCATAGCACTGGAAAAAATACGAGGTCATACCATAACGCTCTCTAACTTTGGTATCTTTTCCGGACGCTATGCTAATCCTATTATTGTACCGCCCACTGTTGCCATAATCGGAGCGGGAAAAGCCAGACCGCAAGTGGTACTCGGCGCTAATCAATTTGAGTCTCATATGATTTTACCTTTATCCTTAACCTTTGATCACCGAGCAGTAACGGGAGGAGAAGCAAGCAGATTTCTTGCTGTCCTACTCAATGAACTTGAACTAGCTGAATAGGGTGAAACTATGGCTAGTCAACCCATCGATGCTTTTCTTCAACAATACATGCCTGACAAAATGTGCTTCGGATGCGGTCACAATAATGCTTATGGCTTGCAAATTAAAAGCTACTGGCAAGACGATAACTGCATTTGTATTTGGCAGCCTGAACCAAAACATCAAGGATGGCCAGAGGTAACCTGTGGTGGGATTATTGCTACCCTCATAGATTGCCACTGCATAAGCTCTGCCATGGGTACTGCTCTCCGTAATGAAAACCGACTCCCAGATTCAAAACCATACTATCGTTTTGCTACGGGCACTCTCAATATCAAATATTTAAACCCAACACCGATTTCAACTCCCATAATCTTAAAAGCCAAAGTGACTAACATAAAAGAAGCCCGAATATACACTTTACACTGCGACGTATTCACTAAAAACGAGCGAACAGTAACGGCTGATGTCATTGCTTTTTTACTGCCACATGACTAGCAACCAGTTATTGTTAAATGAATATAATACTGAAGCTGACCCAGCTAAAAAACTCGTTACCCGGTAAACCTTAAGGTACACGGCAACCCACCTTGGAATATCAAGCCTTTTTCGTCGAGTATTTTCTGTTCATATAACGAAATGTCATCATTAGTCTCTTATATTAGGTAAATTCTCGCGCACTACATTTTGTTCCAGTAAATCTGCATAATCACCCTGCATAATTTTTGTGCCTAATTCACTTATCGCAGAACTTCTAGCTGGTCGATGTTTTTTTATTTTAATAAAATAGAGTGCTATTTGGTCACGAGCTCGTATGCAAAACTCTTCAGCCAACGCAAGGGCATGCGGACTTCCATCCTGTACTGCCCGTTGACACGTCACCGTCATAACTGACAATAACATTGCAATCTCGGCACTATAACCCAGTACAACCTGCTGTTGTTCAATACGCACACGTGGTTTGGTTATATCTTGTCGGGGATGTTTTTGAAAACAGCTGACAATAATTATTTGGTAATAAATGAGATATTGTGAAATGACCTTAAGCATTAGTAACCGTATCAAACCTTGCTGAGCTTTCGGCACATAACGCATATGTAAATAAAGTGGGGATAAACGATTTTGTTTTGGGCTACGGGTGGTGAATAAATAGCCTTTAGCGTACTGACCCATGATTTTAACCAAAGTAAAAAGTCTACTGATTAACGATAATGACTGATCAGCTATTTTTTCGTAATCTTTTAAAAAGTCGTTAAGTAAGCAGCGCATTATGTATAATTTCAACACATTGGATCCCCCCTCACCTATTTTCATCATCCGAGCACTGCGAAACAAACGCTCCACAGCCACCGCGGTATCACCACGACTGGCTTGTGAGGCATAGCTTTCATAGCCGCGGCCACCACGCAATTGTAATGTTTCATCAGCAATATCAACCAGTGCATGTGAACTAAAAAGTTTTAACATAGCCGCTTCCAAACGCATATCGACGTCTGTGTGATCAGCAAAAGCAGAAACGAATTGTAAAAACGATTCACACGCATAAATAGTCGCATTCATGTTTACCAATTGTTCGGTATTAAGCTCATGCTCACCGATTGGATTACCGCCTTGAACACGCTCTACCCCCCACCATCGTGCGACACGGCCTAAGTGCTTCATCATGCCCAATGAAATGGATGAAATATTAATACGCCCTGAGCCCAAATTCATAAAAGCAATTTTCAAGCCATCACCTACTGCACCGACAATATTTTCTTTGGGTATTTTTACTTTATTTAGTTTAATGGCGGCATTGGGTAGACCATGCCAACCACAGAACGATAACGGCTTTACCGTAATTCCAGCATAGGCTCGTTCAACAATAAAAGCCGTAATGCGCTTACGTGGGTCAATGTTATTAATGTCCTCACCATGATAAACTACCACCGCTAACATAATGTAAATATCCGCTATTGTCCCCAAGGTGGTGAATAATTTGCCTCCTGCACTCCAGTCACCGCTGATTTCAAAGTGATTACTATCAGCCGATACTCTAGCGATCGTTTGTAATCCACTGGGATCTGAACCTGTTTCAGGTGTTGTTAAACAAAAGGCACCGAGCGCATGGGTCGCTAATTGTTTTAGATATTTTTTTCGTAAAACTTCATCCTCTTGCCGTTGCCTCTGGTTTCGCTCCAGTTTTTGTAAAGATAATAAACCTTGTGCTACACCCAGTTGTTGAACCGAAACAATTAAGGCTAACACTTCACTCCGACTACCAAGCTTTTCTAAGAGCATACTATATTGGCATTGTGACAACCCCAAGCCGCCATATTTTTTGGGTATTTTTGCCTGTAGACAGCCTAGCTCTCTTAATTCATTCAGATATGAATCGGGTATTTTCGAACTATTTTCTATACGTTCAGGATCTACATCAACGACCAACCAGTGGTGCAGTCTTTCCAACAATGCGACATCATCAGTGCTCTTTTTCCAATGGGACAAATAACAGTTTATAGCAGAATAATTAATCTTCCCCGTTAATAATTCTGAAAAGGGGGAGTTCCCCTGTTGCCCATGTGCAAACTCAAAAGTTTTTTTAAAACGTTCATAGTTGGATTCAACCACAGCATACTCTAGTTAATTACGGAACATACCTATTTTGACTGTACATAACTAATCCAGTTCCAAGGAACTCAGTAGGTAAAATAACTATGCTGCATCTGCTTAAATTATAATGAGTATATTCTAAAAAATTCTGTCTAAACAAAATAGGTCTGGTAATGAACAAATTCAAAGCATACCGTATTCATTCAAACCCGAATGAAATTCATTCAGGATTTGAAATGCTAGAACTTAACGATCTTACTTCGGGTAATGTCATTATCAAATCAATCTATTCATCAATCAATTATAAAGATGCATTAGCCGCAACAGGCCAGAGCAAGATATTAAAAAAATCACCTTTAGTGGGTGGTATTGATGTGTCTGGTGTGATCGAGAGTTCTGAAGATAATCACTATCAACGTGGCAAGAAAGTTTTCATATGTGGCTCAGGACTTTCTGAAGTACGTGATGGGGGCTATGCTCAATATGTACGTATTCCAGGCCAATACATCATGAAATTACCTACAGGTATTTCTTTATATGAAGCTATGGCTATTGGTACTGCTGGTTTCACGGCCGCTTTAGCCATTGATCAAATGCAAACTAACGGTCAAAGTCCAGATCAGGGACCTATTCTCGTGACCGGTGCTACCGGTGGTGTGGGTAGTTATGCAATCGACCTGCTGTCTAATCTGGGCTTTAAGGTGATAGCTTTAACTGGAAAACGAGATCAAGATGATTATCTCCATGGTTTAGGCGCTAGTGAAATTGTCTATTCAAAGGCACTATTTATGGGCGATCGTGCATTGGAAAAAGGTTTATGGGCTGGCGCCATCGATTGTGTCGGCGGCGGACTTTTATCGTGGTTAACCCGCACCGTACAGCCACTAGGCAATATTGCTGTGATTGGCTTAACTGGAGGCACGAATATTAATACAACTGTGATGCCGTTTATCCTGCGTGGTATCAATTTATTGGGTATTAATTCAGCCGATAGCTCTCCGGTGCGTAGAAAAAAAATATGGCACCGGTTAGCGACTGATTTAAAACCGCAGTATATAAATAAAATCGTTACTCAAGAGATTAGCTTTGAACAATTACCGGAAATGTTTGATGCTTATCTTCAAGGGCAAATTATTGGGCGAACCATTATCAAATTTTAAAACGTCAATCGCAATGCACCATCTAACCGTATCACTTCACCATTGAGCATCGGATTTTCGATAATATGCTGAACTAAAACTGCGTAATCTGACGGTTTTCCTAACCGCCGTGGAAAAGGCGTTTGTTGTTCTAGATTCTTTGATTGGGTTATATTCATATCAGCCAGTAAAGGTGTAGAAAAAATGCCGGGAGCAATGGCCATCACTCGAATACCAAAATCCGCTAGCTCTCTGGATAACGGTAACGTCATCCCATTTATACCCGCTTTGGATGCAGCATAAGCGACCTGACCAACTTGACCTTCATAAGCAGCAATTGATGAAGTATTAATTATAATTCCACATTCACCATTACTGTTTGGCGTGTTATTACTTAGCAGACGAGTCATTAGGCGTATCATATTAAAAGTTCCAACAAGATTGACATCTAAACAACGACGAAAGTTTTCCAGACAAAATAATGAGCCGTCTTTCTTTAAGATCCGTTCTGCAACCAATATTCCAGCACAATTAACCAAACCATGAATCGTTCCGAAACGCTCAGTCGCTGTAGTTAATGCCGCTTCAATACTTTCAACATTAGTGACATCCATGTGAATAAATAGCGATTCAGATGCAGTCTGTTGTGCTTCATTGATAATTAAATCAGCACCCACCACATTGGCGTTAAGTTTAATTAATTGTCGTGTCGTTGCCTTACCTAGCCCTGAGTTTGCACCGGTAACAAAGAAAGTATGCTTGGCAATTTCCATGACGCTCCCTGCTATTTCCTTGTTTTAATATTACAAATAGCATCAAGTTTTAGCTGCGAATTCACGCCGTCTTTATTCTGCTACTTGTTAATTTGATAAATCCATGTCTCTTAAGTTCCTAGCGTAATAATAAACTCTGGAGTTTTGAACTCTAAACAACGCGTTAAGGTCTTAATAACAGATATAAAAAACAGGAACTATAGAAAGTTACCCAATATAGTTAAACCTGAGTGTTATCGGGGGTATTAGGGGTACCGCTTGTGACTACTGTTATTATATAAGCCCTCTGGTTCCATCAGCTGATAGATTTTTCTCACGGAGTAGCTTTCAAACGACAACTGAAAATCATCCTCTTTATTAAGGATAACAACAGTGAATAATGCCGAAACAGTAGTCATCACCGGTAGTGCCAGAACACCCATAGGTGATTTTAGCGGATGTCTAAGCCCGTGTTCTGCTACTCAATTAGGTGCCGTTGCAATTAAGGGCGCGTTAATGCGCTGCGATATAAAGCCACATCAAATTGATGAAATTTTAATGGGTTGCGTACTTACAGCTGGTTTGGGTCAAGCCCCTACGAGGCAAGCTTCTTTAACTGCAGGTATACCTCCATCAGTAGGTTGCACCACGATCAATAAAATGTGTGGCTCAGGGATGAAAGCAATCATGTTAGCACACGATTTAATTCAAGCCGGCAGTGCTAAAATAGTTGTTGCCGGCGGTATGGAAAGCATGAGCAATGCGCCTTATCTATTATCTACTATGCGTTCAGGTCAGCACCTTGGACACAACAATGTTTTTGATCATCTACTCAAAGACGGCCTAGAGGATTATAAAAGTCAACGCTTAATGGGCTGTTATGCTGAAGATTGTGCAGAGAAATTTAGCTTCAGTCGTAGTCAACAAGATGAATTCGCCAGCCTTTCATTAACTCGCGCTCAAAGGGCTATCCACAACATGTACTTTAATGATGAAATTGAACCGGTCATTATAAATTCAAAACTAACTCCAATCACTATCGATCAGGACGAACGTCCTCTGCGACTCGAGATAAACAAAATATCCCAATTAAAGCCCGCTTTTAAAACTAATGGTACTGTGACCGCCGCTAATTCAAGTGGTATTGCTGACGGCGCTGCTGCTGTTGTATTAATGTCTGAATCTGAAGCAACAAAACGCCACATAACCCCTTTGGCCAGAATCATTGGCCATCAAAGTCATGCCCAAAAAACCACAAGGTTTACTACCGCGCCTATACTTGCTATTGAAAAGCTCTTAAAGCAACAAGACTTAACCGGTGACGAAATTGATTTATTTGAAATAAATGAAGCCTTTGCAGTAGTAGTCATGGCGGCTATTCAAACATTACATTTGGACATTAATAAAGTCAATATTCATGGAGGGGCTTGTGCATTAGGTCATCCTATCGGCGCATCAGGAGCACGCATCATTGTCACCCTACTTTCTGCACTGCAACAATATAACTTAAAACGTGGCCTTGCAGCATTATGTATAGGGGGTGGCGAAGCA
The DNA here is from genome assembly GCA_030753675.1 of Methylococcales bacterium. Lineage (GTDB taxonomy): Bacteria > Pseudomonadota > Gammaproteobacteria > Methylococcales > Methylomonadaceae > OPU3-GD-OMZ. The sequence continues at coordinate 52,185 of JASMBU010000009.1, read as the reverse complement.
ACAGCAATGCTGATTTCAAAATGAACATATTAACCACAGCAATTGATAAGGGTAGCGATACATTCAAACTTAATGAAGCAGCGATGCAGAATAAAGTGAATGACTGGCGTAACATAATAAATACTACCATGCACGGTGGTAGTGAACTGGCTCGAAAAAAACATACGGATAGAGGTAAGTTGTTAGTACGTGATCGTATTGCCTTGTTACTTGATGAAAACTCACCGTTTCTTGAATTTTCACAATTAGCTGGCTATCACGTCTATGAAGAAAGCATTCCTGCTGCTGGTATCGTTACGGGTATTGGTCGTATAGCTAAAAAAGAATGTGTCATCATTGCCAATGATGCCACTGTCAAAGGTGGCACTTATTATCCACTGACCGTTAAAAAACATTTACGGGCTCAAGAAATAGCCGAAATCAATCATTTACCCTGCGTGTTTCTTGTCGATTCCGGTGGTGCCTTTTTACCTAAACAAGCTGAAGTGTTTCCAGATCGCGATCATTTTGGCCGTATTTTTTACAATCAGGCAAATATGTCAGCCAAAGGAATCTCCCAGATCGGCGTTATTATGGGTTCATGCACTGCTGGAGGGGCTTACATCCCGGCTATGTGTGATGAAAGTATTATTGTTGAAAATCAAGGCACTATTTTTTTAGCAGGCCCACCTTTAGTCAAAGCAGCAACCGGTGAGCAAATAGGAGCACAAGAATTAGGCGGTAGCGAGGTTCATGCGAAGTCTTCCGGCGTTATCGACCATGTAGCTAAAAATGATCAACAGGCATTAGCGATGACAAGAGCCATTATTGCCAATCTACCGAACACCGAACAATCGTCTCAAAACAATAGTCTTCGTTACCAAGACCCTCTCTATTCAGCTAAAGAACTCTATGGAATTGTGACTAAGAATTATCGGCACTTATATGATGTTCGTGAAGTTATTGCACGAATCGTTGATGGCAGTGAGTTTGATGAATTTAAACAATTATATGGCACCACTCTGATTTGTGGCTTTGCGAGATTTTACGGACGTTTAGTAGGTATCATTGGCAACAATGGCGTACTATTTTCCGATTCAGCCGTCAAAGGAACCCATTTCATACAACTCTGTTGCCAACGTAAAATACCGTTATTATTCTTACAAAACATTACAGGTTTTATGGTCGGTAGCCAAGCGGAAGCGAGTGGCATCACCAAAGACGGTGCCAAAATGGTCATGGCTGCCGCTTGTGCGAAAGTACCTAAAATAACTATTATTATCGGCGGTAGCCACGGCGCAGGAAATTATGCTATGTGTGGGCGTGCTTATGCTCCAAGATTTCTTTGGAGTTGGCCTAATAGCCACATATCAATTATGGGTGGCGAACAAGCCGCCAGTGTTATGGCGCAAATACAACACAATCGAGCAACCTCAGAAGGGAAACAATGGACAGATGCAACCGAGGAGCAATATAAAAAAACGATTTTAAAACAATATAAGAACCAAGGTCACCCTTATTACGCCAGTGCTCGTCTTTGGGATGATGGTATTATCGATCCCGCGGATACTCGAGTCATATTGGGTCTCTGTTTATCCGCTGTAATGAACACATCTATTGCTGAGACCAAATTTGGAGTTTTCCGTATGTAGCTACGATTGCTCTTAAACTAGAACCATAATTATCCAAACACATTTAATGAAATACTGAATCGTCGTCTTATCTATTATGAACCACATAGATTCATATCTGATGGAACGAGCCGTCCGTGTGGAGACACCAAAAAAAAATATTGCCATAGCATAATTTCTGACTATGCCATTCCCTTTTGGAATTGAAGCCTATACCAAGTATACAATGATAAGGTGTAAGGGGCATGAGCGTCGGTTCCATCGGGCGTACTTGAATGCATTTCAAAATGATTCGCTTATATAATCATGTTGCCTTCTTTACCGGTCATTTACGGTGCTGTTTTTTAAGAGCACTTGTAAAAAATAACAAAAAAAACACTGGTTGCTGTTTTAAACTCTTCATTAATAATATTAAAAATCAATTAAATCTATCCGCATGAACTTTTCTAAATTACACTCACTCTAATTAGTTATGTTTAGTCACTGGTGAACACAGTGAATAAAGTTCTATGGCGACCTTCTGCCGTACGACGAAAGAATGCCAACATTACCCATTTTATGACATGGGTGAGAAATAAATATGGAATTGACGTCTGCGAATACAATCAGCTATATCGATGGTCGATTGAAAACCCAGCGAATTTCTGGGACTTATTTTGGCAGTTTTCCAATATCAGAGCTCATAAAAAAGGCAATGAAACACTATTACATGCAGATAAAATGCTCGGTGCCCAATGGTTTCCCGGAACCCGCCTCAATTATGCAGAAAACCTATTAAATCATCGTAATAGCCATTCCTCAAGCATCATTTTTCACGGAGAAAATGGAACTACCAGACACATTTCATCGGCGGGTATTCATCAGCGTGTTTCTCAACTGGCCCAAGCGTTACGTAATGAAAATGTCAAACCCGGCGACCGCATCGCAGGCGTGTTACCTAATATTCCAGAAGCCATTTTCGCTATGTTAGCTACCGCCTGCCTCGGCGCAATTTGGACTAGTTGTTCTCCTGACTTCGGAGTTCCCGCCATCATAGACCGCTTTAAGCAAATTAAGCCCAAAATATTGTTTGTTAGCGATGGTTATTATTTTAATGGCAAGGAATTCGATCGACTAAATCAGATTATGCCTTTAGTTAAAGCACTTCCATCGATTAAAAAAACCATATTAATCCCCTATCTCAATAGTGAAGACCTCACTGTCAAAAGCCCGTTATTACTTTGGAATCATTATTTATCATCTTTCTCTGAAAGTCTTCCTATTGAATACGAACCAATGAAGTTCGATGCTCCTCTATTTATTCTTTATTCATCAGGAACTACAGGCCCTCCAAAATGCATTGTCCACAGTGTCGGGGGAACCCTGATTCAACACTTAAAGGAACATTTACTCCATGTAGACATCCACCCTGGAGACAGCCTTTTTTTTTACACGACTTGCGGTTGGATGATGTGGAATTGGCTGGCTTCCGGTTTAGCTTCCGGTGCAAGACTCATCCTTTATGACGGCTCTCCATTTTATCCCAATACTGACGCATTATTTGATTTAATTGATGAGTTTAAAATTAATTTCTTTGGCGTTTCAGCCAAGTATCTTAACGTCATCCAGAAACGAGGTGTTATTCCTAAAAAAACGCATGATCTTTCATCGCTGAGTACGATTTTATCTACTGGTTCACCGTTAACGGCCGAAGGGTTCGATTTTGTCTACACTTCAATCAAATCAGATATATGCTTATCTTCAATTTCCGGTGGTACAGATATAATTTCCTGCTTTGTTCTTGGTGCGCCTATCCTTCCGGTACGCCGAGGAGAGATCCAATGTCGTGGTTTAGGAATGGATGTCGATGTTTTTGACGAAAATGGACAATCATTGCAAAATAAAAAAGGTGAACTGGTCTGCAAAAAACCTTTTCCTTCTATGCCCATTAGTTTTTGGGATGACTTCGAACAAAACCAATATCGTGCAGCCTATTTTGAGAAATACGCGGGGGTCTGGTGGCACGGCGATTATGTGGCACTAATGGATAGTGGAGGCATGATCATTTATGGTCGTTCTGATACGATATTAAACCCTGGGGGAGTCAGAATAGGAACAGCTGAAATCTATCGCCAAGTAGAACAGATAGACGAAATTCTGGAAAGTCTAGTGGTTGGACAAGAGATTGAAGATGATTGTAGAATTATTTTATTTGTAATTCTATGCAAAGATATTGTGTTGTCCGACAAATTAAAAATAATAATCAAACAACACATCAGGCGCCAGACCTCTCCCCGTCACGTACCTGCTGAGATTTTTCAGGTGGCCGAAATACCCTATACTAAAAGTGGAAAGATTGCCGAAATGGCTGTGCATAATATTATTCACGGACATGAGGTAAAAAATCGAAGTGCTCTATCCAACCCAGAAGCACTCGAACAGTATCGGCGTATCAAAGAATTAATAACGTTAAAATAGACCCAGACAAAAAAACTTGTACCGTTCCATCCTAATGTGTTGCACCTACAATCAAGCGCGGATCAAAATAGAAAGATATTTTCGTTACAACAACCAATGCCATAACACATTACTCATCTTTCACAGTAGTCATAGTTTAGCTAACCGCCTCAGTGGGTTGACGCTAATGCACGCCTTTGCATGTCTAAGCCGTCCCAAAATACAGCAACACCGTCCAGCATTTCATTGCAGTGGTCAATAAAGGCATCATCATATTCAACGCAAAATAGAGCTCTTCCAGTTCTTCCTGTGTATGCGCGGCATGCTGAGCCGAATTAATTCGTCGCAGAAAAATAAAGTGGCTTCTAATTGGTTGTGCAAAATAAAAAAATCTAAGGGGAGATCCAGTGCATTTCGATGGTTAAGTCATCTGAACCCCAGAATCAATTGATTACAAAATCCAGCCGCAGCCCGGTTTTCGATTGCAAAACTAGCAGCCTGAGAAATTTGATAATCTTTACTGCCATAGAGCCTCCGTTCCGTGTTCAGGTTGTTCTATTTCTGCGAACGATAGATTCAGTTCTTTAGTAATGCTGTAGAGCCATAAAAACTAATTTAAAGAATTTCTACGGGTAATGATTTAGATAAATTATGATTAATAGGATTACCTAAACGGTCAACAGAAACAAATACAATCTTGTCAATATTGATAATAGTCTTAGCGGTTTCTTTGTTTCTAACAAGACAGGTCAGCGTAATAGATGTATTACCTATTTTAGTCACCTTAAGTCCGAACTCAACGATATCATCCTGCATTGCTGGCGAAACAAAATTAATCTCTGAAATATACCTTGTAACCAAATGAGGTATTTTTAATTGACACTTAGCAAAGATAAAGGCCTCTTCGTCTACCCAACGTAATAATGTACCCCCGAATAACCGATCTGCACTGTTAAGGTGCCCCGGCATAACTAACCTACGAGTTAAAAAACGCATGATTTCATTCCTACTTTTTTATCTACAATTCATCTATCACTATACCTAAATTTTTCACCACAACTTCATACATTTAACAATTGTACATCGTAAAATATTTTTAGACGATTTGCAGTTTGAAGTGGCTTCATTAAATAATGAAAAAAATAAAACTCGTTTTTGTAAGGTGTTTGTAAGGAATAATATTATGCATTTCCTTCGTATAGGTGATAGACGATAGTACGATGATTTATTCGTTAATTGACGTAGTGGATGCTTTGGCGATCGAAAGAGCGCATCTAAAAACGGAAGGGAATAGACAGCTCAGATACGCTCTTTCTTGCGTTTTGATAAAAGAGATACTCACCTTTATACCCGATGGAGGGAAAGGATAAATACGAGAGTTTCTCACGCATAATAATTGGATAAAGCATATTAATAATAGTTCAATTTTCTACGGGTAGACTCGTTATAGCGTGTAAGATCAAATTACTAAATAACTTGCTGCTCCAGTTACCAACTTTACTTATAATAATCAGATCAGTTCGCTGTGGAGGTTTACTAAAAAGTGGAATCTAGATCTTCAGAAAACCTAAACCATACCGTTAAAGTGCCTGAGCTACCGACAACGTCATTCTTGTTTTGTTGTCGCTATATTAAAACCTATCTGTGGCGTTTAATATTAATGCTAGTACTTGAAGGCGGTCAGGCTACATGTTCTATATTACTTCCCTATGCCATAAAAAAGATTATGGATGCAGTCGCACTGGCCCAACAACTTAAAATAGACGTTTGGAGCGAGGTAGAACCAGCACTGTGGCTATTTGGTGGATTGAATCTTGGTATCGTATTATTTTCACGCGCTAGCGGTGCCATGTTGGTGCTATTGGGACCCACATTACGTTTACAGGTTCGCCGTGAATTATTCAATTATTTACAAGGCCATTCTCATCGCTATTTTCTCAGCCATTACGCAGGTTCTCTGGCTAATCGCATTAGTGAGGTAGCGCTAGGTGTTGCTAATACTATTTGGACGGTGTTATTTGATTTTTGGCCCTTAATTATAACCTTCGGTGTTTCTCTGGTTTTATTGATAAGTGTTAATAATAAATTGGCTTTGGCACTCGGTTTATGGCTTGCTATATATGTATTGATTTCTTTTTTTTTAGCGCTACGATGCCGGCATTATGCACAAAAATATGCTGCAGCAAGAAGTTTGGTTAGTGGCAAGATTGTTGATTCAGTGACTAATATACAGAATGCAAAACTGTTTGCGCGACGAGATTATGAACAACGCTATTTGGAAGGCTATTTACTAAAAGAGGTTAATATTGCACGGAAGACCTTTTGGTTTATGGAACGTATACGCTGGTTCCAGTTTGTTTCAGCTATGATTTTAATGCTTGGCATTATTGGTTATGCGCTGAAAATATGGAGCGATAAGGGGATGACTGTCGGTGAATTTGCTATGTCGGCGAGTTTGTCATTAATGCTGATTGAACAGGCCCGTGGATTGAGCCGTCGTTTTCTTGAGTTCTTTGAATATACTGGAAATATCAATGAAGGTGTGAATAGAATCATTCAGTCCCATGAAATCATGGATAATTTTGATGCCAAGCCACTCATTGTTACTCATGCTACTGTTCAGTTTACACAGCTTAGTTTCAGTTATGGGAGTGGCAAGTCGGTTTTCCAAGATCTAAATATAACGATAAAATCCGGAGAAAAAGTAGGGCTAGTCGGCTTTTCAGGGGCGGGTAAAAGTACCTTGTTTAATCTTCTATTGCGTCTTTTTGATCCACAATCTGGCGCTATTTTAATAGACCAACAAAACATCCAATCTGTCACACAGGAAAGCTTACGTAATAGCATTACCATGATTCCTCAAGATCCCATGTTATTTCACCGCTCGCTACTTGAAAATATTCGTTACGGCCGATTAAATGCGACGGATGATGAGGTCATTTCAGCAGCCAAAAAGGCCCATGCACATGAGTTTATAATGGCCAGCGAGAGTGGTTACCAATCGCTGGTAGGGGAGCGAGGGGTTAAATTATCCGGGGGCCAGCGCCAGCGTATTACACTGGCTCGAGCGATTTTAAAAAACACGTCCATTTTATTACTTGATGAAGCAACGAGTGCACTGGACTCCGTGACAGAACATCATATTCAGGAAAGTCTGGCCTATCTTATGCGAGATAAAACGGTGATGGTGATTGCACACCGGTTATCAACGCTGTCACATCTGGATAGGATTCTGGTATTTCAGCAAGGTGCAATTGTGGAAGATGGTAGTCACAGCGAACTATTAAGGCATGAAGGTCATTATGCCCAAATGTGGTCTATGCAGGCTGGTGGTTTTCTTCCTCAATCAGAACTATGACGGTCGCTAGTTACGTAACGATTATTTGCTAATGTGTTTGCATCCATTCTGGTGTTAATGCTTATGGCTTTTCTAATTGTGAATCAGTCATTATGTTTTCAACACCATCGTTAGGCTATTGTATAGAAAACAGACAATCTGACAACAACTGCAGACACAGCAACAACTTAATTGACTTGTGTCAGCGTTGTCCACAGGGTTACTCACATGCGTTGTGGATTAGTTAAATCGTAGTTACTGAAAAGACACATAAAAGGCATGTTTTCTAAAAACCACCCTCACCCTTGTCTAACTGAATGATAGAGCGATGACAATATTGTCATTATGAATGAAAGTTAATATTGACACTGAGGTAAATAAGGCGTAGTAGTGAATAAGATGCTCAGGACGTGTGGTTTATATAAACAAAATTCGATGGTGCATAAATAATGAGAATAATAAAGTTATTTTGGGTGATATTGGGTGTGTTGTTTTTAAGCGGTTGTGGCGATCAATTTTGGTGCGGAGAGGATGGTTGCAGTAATAGATGTACGGCTCAACGTTGTATAAACAGTGATGGTAGTTTGGGTTTATGAAAATAAGGGGAAGGCTAAGTACTTGATGCGTGACTTTCGAGTTAAGAGATGCACTTTTTGTATAGACCGTTGAACATTATTTAACAACTTTATAGCTCGATCATTTTCATCAGCATTAGGGCGTATAAAATATAGACAGCCCCTCAGTAACGTCTATCACAACAATGACTCAATTGACTTGTGTCAGCATTGTCCACAGGGTAGCTCACAGGAGTTGTGGGTGAGTTGAGACATAGATATTAAAAAGACGTCCCCGTTATTGTCTAGATACGCTTTAACTATATATAATTGACGTCCAGCATTTAGATTAAGACTATCATTATGCTCCGCATCGAAAGACTCAATGCGCTCAAATCAGCATCGCACGCCACACGACCATAAGGGATTAAGATGTCCGAGTTCACATGCATCGTATAGTTAAATTTAAGACCCACATATAGCCTTATGTTCTTAACAACCTGATCATCATAAGCCACGGTGAAGTACGACCCTGCACCCCTCCATACGATTGGATTCGTTCTAGCCTAACGCCTTGCCGCGAACACCAACCATGATCAAATCCAACCCCTCAAGTGCCACTGAGCTTTTTTTTTACTGACACAGTCATGTTAGTTCCCTGCCCAACTCTTACCGAGATAAATGAGTGCGCGAGAGGAGATCTAAGCAACGTTTTTAGACAGAGGCGGCCCTTATATGCTTAAGTAAACATAGACAGCTTTAGTTTCCCCTCTAATGACTTCAGTGGGTAAGGTTATGGGTAGTGTTCAAATTGAAATTAAGTGCTACAGTAATAATGTAAATCTTAGATTATTAAGATTTTAAAATTTTTTTGACCCTATAGGTTAAGAAATGCACTGAGAATTTTTAATTTAAGCCAAAAACACTGATTATTCAGGATGGAATCTATGAGTCAATTAGTTTACCTAGTACCCGCAGCAGGTGTTATTGCACTCATTTATGCTTGGTCACAATATGTTTGGGTGGCTAAACAAGACCCAGGCGATAAGGCGATGCAGAAAGTTGCTAATTTGATTCGTAGCGGTGCCATGGCCTTTTTAAGGCGTGAATATAAAGTGCTTACTGTTTTTACCTTGGTTGTTGTTATTTTATTAGTGCTAGGAAATGTTAATAGTGGTGAGGTTAATGATTTTCGAAGCCCTTTAATTGGTTTATCTTTTTTGATTGGAGCGATTGCTTCAGCATCCGCAGGTTATATTGGCATGCGAGTTGCCACGATGGCCAATAACCGCACCACTGCTGCTGCCTGTAATGGCTTAGAAGATGCTTTAAAAGTAGCCTTTGCCGGTGGTTCGGTAATGGGGATGAGTGTTGTTGGGTTGGCGCTTTTGGGGCTGGGTTCGCTGTTTATTGGTTATATACAATTATTTCAAGGCGTTAATGGTCTCAATAAAGTACTCATAGTCATTTCTGGCTTTTCCATGGGAGCCTCTTCCATTGCGTTGTTTGCCCGTGTTGGTGGTGGCATATTTACTAAAGCCGCTGATATTGGAGCTGATTTAGTCGGTAAAGTTGAAGCCGGATTACCTGAAGATGACCCTAGGAACCCCGCTGTCATCGCAGATAATGTAGGTGATAATGTGGGCGATGTTGCCGGAATGGGGGCTGACCTATTTGAGTCTTATGCGGGTGCTATTATTGGTACTATGATTTTGGGACTCGGTTTTTCATCGGTTGATGGCGATAGGAGTCTACCGATAATTTTACCTTTGTTATTAGCGGCCGCGGGTGTTTTATGCTCTATTGTGGGCATATTTTTTGTACATTTAAAGGCGGGCGATAATGCACAACGGGCGCTCAATATGGGTTCATTCGGAACAGCGGCTATTATGGCTGTGGTGAGTTATTTTATCACCCAAGCATTGTGGCCTGAAGTCGTGATTGATATGGCAACTGGGAAATTGATTGCTGCGCTAAACGTTACAATGGCAATTATTATTGGATTAATCGTAGGTGTTTTGGTCGGGTTGACGACCGCTTTTTATTGCGCCATGGGTAAACGACCGGTTAATTATATTGTAGAAAAATCCAAAACAGGTTCTGCAACAAATATTATTGCAGGTCTTACAATAGGAATGGAGTCGACTGTTATTCCTATTATTTTAATTGTTCTAGGGGTCCTTGGTGCTTATGGTGTTTGTGGTATGTATGGAATCGCTATCGCGGCGGTAGGAATGTTATCCACCACTGGTATTCAACTTGCTGTTGATGCCTATGGCCCCATTGCCGATAATGCCGGAGGGATTGCTGAAATGAGTAAGCAGCCACCTGCTGTTAGAGCGATAACTGATAACCTTGATGCGGTTGGTAATACCACGGCAGCAATCGGAAAGGGCTTTGCTATTGTTTCGGCGGCGATGACAGCCTTGGCACTTTTTGCAGCTTTTATGTTACAAGCAAATTTAGAAACTATTAATATTGCTAAGCCAACGGTTATCGCCGGCTTATTTTTAGGTGCTATGTTACCATTTTGGTTTAGTTCATTAGCGATGAAAGCAGTCGGTAATGCGGCTATGGATATGATTGAAGAAGTACGCCGGCAGTTTCGTGAAATTGAGGGCTTGCTTGTCGGGTCAGTTGAGCCCGATACGGCACGATGTGTTGATATTGCTACCGTTGCGGCGATTAAAGAAATGATTTATCCAGGAATGTTAGCGATTACCTTCCCCGTTCTGACAGGATTTATTTTAGGTGCTGAATCGTTGGGGGGTCTCTTGGCAGGCGTTACGTCATCGGGTGTTTTGATGGCTATTTTTATGTCTAACGCTGGTGGAGCCTGGGACAATGCCAAAAAATCATTAGAAACTGTTGGTTTTACAATGCCAGACGGTTCAATACAAGGTGCAGGCTCAGAGACCCATCAGGCGACCGTGGTTGGTGATACTGTTGGAGATCCGTTTAAAGACACAGCAGGCCCTTCTCTTAATATTTTAATTAAACTTATTAGTGTTGTTGCCTTAGTTATAGCGCCTATAATTAGTTAATTACGTTAAATAAGGGGGTAATGTTCAATAAAAGGATGGTTAATCGCTTCATGATTGCTACTCAGCATAAGATTACGCTCGGCAACATAGGTTTGGTGAATTCCACTATGGACTAGAACGTGATACTAAGGTTGATCCTTGGGTGGGAGGCTACGAGCCATTGCATCATACCAATTGTCATCCCCTAAAAACTTGTAGTCAACATCGATAATAACGCCGCGATAATCAAATAGCTTGTAATGGACAATTTGTCCAATAGAAAAGTTAACTTCAGCCATATAAAAACGTCTAAAAAACAAAACAGCAGTGTGAGCGCTTAAAAGATCTTATAAATGTAACCAACAGTCTAACAGACTGCTCGGCCTCGCGAGGCAGGAGTCCTGCACTGTTATTTTGTACGTGTTTAAAGTCTACCGCATAAGGGGTTAGTAGCATAACTTTGACAGGTAAAGAGAACTATATTCCAAGCGAGGTGTCTGATGAACGCACTAGGTTGATATTTAACCTCCAAACCTTTGAAGCGTATAGTTCCTGATATTAGCCTAGTGCACCCTCTTTTTCTGGTATAAAGTTTTATCCATTTTCCCATACTAGAGCCAATTCTGGACGTGCCTTCTACAAGAATAACGCGCTGATTCGTTTAACCCCGAACTTTCACATACAAGCAACTATCTACCAGTCGAGATACTGTGTGATCAATTAATAAATGAAGATACTGATCTATGAATTGATATTGATAGACGACTAGTATTTTTTTACATAGTGAATAGGAACAGTTAAAAAGTCTGAAGTGACTTGAATTAATGGATCCGGTCAGGAAAAAAAGTTAGAACATTGAAGTAAAATCTTGACCATGTGTCTTGACAGAAATGCTTATTTTGACCTAATGAATTCAAATGTGTTAAATTTAGTATTTCACCCAATAATTTGAGAATATATATTATGAGTAAAGGTACAGTAAAGTGGTTCGATGCTAGTAAAGGTTTTGGTTTTATTGCTCCAGATGATGGTGGTAAAGATCTTTTCGTTCATCATTCAGAAATTCAAAGTGGTGGGGATTATGCATCTCTTAATGACGGCCAAGCAGTAGAATATGAAGTAGGACAAGGCCAGAAAGGTCCTTGTGCTACCAACGTTGTAGCAATTTAGTAAAAATACACACATGACAAGCCACTGAACTTGACCTGCGCATAAAACACGATCAAGTTGGCTTAAATGTTATAGGGCAGATTAAAGTCCGCTAACGCCAGAAATGAGCAAACACCACGTTTCCGAATTTAGTTGCCCTTTTCCCCTTTTTCCCTTAACAAGGAAGTGTCAATTTATTGCTGATGCCGGCTATTGCCTTGTTGGGTTTTGCTAGTTGACTAGGGTTATTACGGCGCCATTTTGACTCAAAAATAATGGCCATCCCATGATTAATTACCTAAAACATTGGCTTTGGATTTTTTGGCCGCCTTTGCAGCTTTCTTCTCTTTTGCCGTTAAAAGCGGTTTCTTTTTGATATTTTTTTTACTGTCTTGTCCTTTACTCATGATACTCTCCTCTTAAACCTAAAGTCAGTTTGAACTACCCTATGGACTGTGGTCACGTAACAACCTCAATTCAAGCGGTCAAGTCAATGTGTAACAGTATCAGTATGACCCTATGGATGATCAATTGATAGGATTAGCTAGTCGCCATGTGCATTAAGGTCTATTATTTCAAAATAATAGACCCATTACGAAAATTCAGCGTTTTACATGTTGCCTTTTAACAAGGCGTTCAATTTGACGCCAAAGCGGAACAAATTAACTTAACATTAGGAAATCTGGCTACCTAAGCAATGGAAAAATTAGTTGTACTCGTTGATGTGCAGAATATTTATTACACGACAAAGCAGTCTTATGATTGTAATTTTGATTACAATAATTTTTGGGCGAAAGTCACTTCGAATAGGAAGGTAATAAAAGCGATTGCTTACGCCATAGATCGCGATGATGAAAAACAAAGACAGTTTCAAAATATACTGAGAGCAATCGGTTTTGAGGTAAAACTTAAGCCATTTATCCAAAGGGTTGATGGGTCAGCAAAAGGCGATTGGGATGTGGGTATAACTCTCGACGCAATAGAGTACGCCAAAGATGCAGATGTGGTCGTGTTAGCCTCAGGTGACGGAGATTTTGATTTACTGGTTGAAAAAATCCGTACAGATTTAAATGCGAGAGTAGAGGTATATGGGGTCCCTAAGTTTACATCTACTTCACTAATTAATGTAGCATCTAAATACATTCCAATTAATAACAATCTTTTATTAAATACATCTAAAAGATAATCTAAAATTCCGAACAAAAGCATGCCACCGGCTTAAATATTCTCTATGTTCCTATTTTACTGCTGGCACCAGGCGTTAGACTGAGAAATGAAAATCATGCAATTTCTATCATTGGATAAGATCTTGATTACATGAAGGTAACTGTTCTCATTCAATTCAGGTTCTTTTTCTGTCGTTTACCGAAATGGCTGAAAGTTAATTCGTTATTCTTTACCTCCAACTTTAACGTTATTATTACACTATGACTGAACATAGATTAAATTTTGATCCAAAAGAAATAGCTAAATTTAAAGAACTCGCGCCTCACGAGTGAATTTAAACCTTTGCACGAAATTAGCCCACTACGACTGGAATATATTTAACGTCATAGTTCACTCAAGGGAAAAACTGTTGTTGATATTGGTTGTGGTGGTGGAATTCTCGTGGAAAGTATGGCTCTAAAAGGCGCTCACGTACTCGGCATTGATATGGGCAAAGCACCGTTAAGTGTTGCTCAGTTACATAAATTAGAATCAGTTGATTATTAGCAAATAACAGCTTCACCACTTTTTTTCAAGTGCCTCTCGTGCTATTTCCTCCATCAGACACTCTTCAGCATATATTTTTTTAAGGCGACGATTTTCCTCTTCAAGTTCTTTCATTCGCTTCATTAATGACGCATCTATGCCGCCATATTTTGATCGCCATTGATAAAAACAAGCGCTACTCATTCCGTGTTCACGACAAAGGTCAGGAACGGATTTGCCCATCTCGTTTTGCTTTAAGATACTGAGTTTTTGGCTGTCGGTGTGTCTTATCTTTTTTATAGAAAACTCATTCATTTAGTGTATCTGAGTTTTCTACTTTCAACTCCTATTATTTATTGGGGGGATTACAGGTTCTTCTATTCTTTTTTAATAATTACATCGATGGTTAGTATCAAAAATGATACAGATTTGAGATTATCAGTTTGTAAAATGTTACAGAGTGAGAAAATTAATCAATTAACTTTCCATTCTTCCATTTTTGTTCGGACATTTTCTGTCCGTTTTCATACCAAGAGATGTGAAGTCCTTCTATCTCTCCGTTCTTATAGTTTATCTCACTCTGTTTCTGTCCATTTTCATACCAGTGAGCCTCAAGTCCTTCTTTCTTTCCATTCTTATAGTATCCCTCCTCCTCTTTCTGTCCGTTTTTATACCACTCAGTAAAATGTCCATCCCTATTTCCATCCTTGTAGTTTTCTTCCCAATCTTTCTGACCGTTTTCATACCAAAGATACCAAATTCCTTCCATGTCCCCATTCTTCCAGTTTCTTTCGATCATTTTCTGTCCATTTTTATACCAGTGAATCTCAAGTCCTTCTTTCTTTCCATTCTTGTAGTTAATTTCACTCCGTTTCTGTCCATTGGCAAACCAAGAAGTCATAAGAGCTTCTTTCTTTCCATTCTTATAGTATCCTTCCTCCTCTTTCTGTCCATTTTCATACCAAGAAGTGACTAGTCTTTCTTCTTCATCTTCAATTAATAACTCTGTATTCGAATATCCATCCTCATTAAAAACCTCACCGTTATCCAATATAAAGACCTCTAATCTTTCATTGTTTAATTCCACTTCTCCATCTTCAATTAATTGACTAATCTCATCAAACGAAAGGTTTTTTAAATTGTTGTAATCATCAGTTTCGATTACAACAGATCTCTGGGTATAAGTGACGTCATTCTCATTGCTTATGATTTTAATTTTCATTTCGTGACCCCTGATAGTTAAATTGAGACCATTTTCATACCAGATAGTCCCATAACAATCCTTTAATCCATTTTACTTAACCATCTTTAACCTTACATCCAAACATTTTTTTTACTCAATAACCCACACAGAAAAAACTCATATAACCTTTCACAGTTCATATGAGTTTTTTGGTCTTTGTAATCTAATAATTATAAGTTTGATTACAAGACTCCCAAAAGAAATATCGCACCCTGACTCGTGAGCATACATAATATAACAACTCCACTTAAGAAAAATAAAACATGAGTCATTCCTGTAATGTAAATCGATTTCGTTAATTCCATAGTCTTAACTCCTTTTGCGTCATTATAAAATTCTATAAGACAATTACTTACTGGACACAAAAACTTAGACCTTGATAAGTGATCTATGTTCTAGTTTTAAAAAAATTAACTTTAAAAAAATTGATTCAAATCACAATACTTAGCTGTTCAGTGAATCCGACATCAAGAGAGCCGTAGCTTTTTTTAAAATTTCTTTCTCCAGTTCAATTCGCTGGACCCGCTTCTCTAACTCACGGATCTTAAGTTGGTCTGGCGTCATTGGAGTAGCTGCCACATAAGGTTCGCCCTGTCGTTCTTGTTTCAACTGAGCCACCCACTTGGCCATGGTTGAAACACCTACATTCATGGCTTTGGCAGCTTCACGAACGGTGTAATTTTGGTCGACAGCTAATTGGGATGCTTCCAGTACAAACTTAATATTTTCGTTCACAGAACAATCAGCAAGTTAATTAAATGTTATTGAATCAATTGTAATCATCTCGGTTCTACTCTTTGTTTTTATCAAGAGTATTTATAAAATTGATGATTATCCCTATGTGTCATTTCGTCAGAACAAGGTATAGTGATTTTATAAAAAGGACAGAAAAGGTAAATCAGAAACGAACATCTAAAGGATACGAGTTCGCATTAAGGATGGTTAAAGAACTTGAATTAGATGTGACTCATCCAAGGACTAGGAAGATTCTTCAAAAACCAAAAACACTTGATGAAGAGGCAAATTTTCTTAACCAAAGAAACCTATTAAGACCTCGTGGTGGTCTTTGGGATAGAGCAGGTGTTAGTAGAATGATTAGACGAGTGGAAAAGATTAGGCAGGCAAATAAAATCAAGTAGTGTTTTTACATATGTAAATATTTTGTACTAACCATGAATTCGTGAAAACATTATTTACAATAGAATCAACTGCTTACAAATAACCAACTCAAACCAATTAAAAATAAATCCCTTGTGTAAATACTTTGTAAATATATAAATGGTTGATAATAAAGGGAAAAATGGTATTGGTTGGGAATTTTGGATTGATCGTGGCGGTACATTTACTGATGTCATCGCCAAAAATCCTGTTGGGCAGATCAGAAGCTATAAATTGTTATCTGAAAACCCGCAACACTATGAAGATGCCGCCATTCAGGCCATTCATGAGATCCTAAACATTCCAATCACCCGCCAACTACCGGAACAACTGCTGAATGGAGTTAAGATGGGGACCACCGTCGCTACCAATGCTCTACTAGAACGCCGTGGCGCACGTACTGCCCTACTCATTACCCGTGGCTTCGGCGATGCCTTGAAAATCGGCTACCAGAACCGCCCGGATATCTTCGCCCTACATATCCAGCGTCAACCCATGCTTTATGAACAGATCATAGAGATCGATGAGCGTATCAGCGCCAATGGTGAACTGATAACCGCACTGGATACTGACAAACTCAAACAGCATCTCCAATCACTGTATCAACAGGGTATCCATTCTATTGCCATCGCCTGTATGCACGGTTATCAATTTCCACAACACGAACAACAGATTGCCGCTTACGCACAACAGATTGGTTTTAAGCAAATTTCATGTAGCCATGCTATCAGCCCATTAATCAAGCTAATCAGTCGTGCCGATACCACGGTCATTGATGCTTACCTATCACCCTTATTACACCACTATGTTGAAGGTGTTCGTCGTAAACTGGGCAAGACATCGCTCATGTTTATGCAATCCAGTGGCGGTTTGACTGATGCCGGCCATTTTCATGGTAAGGATGCCATCCTTTCCGGTCCAGCAGGAGGTATTATCGGTATGGCTCATATTTCAGCAGTTGCCGGATTCGACAAAGTCATCGGCTTTGACATGGGCGGCACTTCAACCGATGTTAGCCATTATGCCGGCGAATACGAACGCGACATTGAAACCGAGATTGCAGGTGCCCGTCTACGCGTACCCCTAATGCGCATCCATACTGTTGCTGCCGGTGGTGGTTCCATCCTGCACTTTGATGGCGAACGTTATCGGGTTGGGCCTGATTCGGCTGGCGCTAATCCTGGTCCTGTCTGTTATCGTAATGATGGGCCTCTCACTGTCACCGATTGCAATGTCATGCTTGGCAAACTACAAGCCAATTGGTTTCCACAGCTCTTCGGCCTTGCTGGTGACCAACCTCTCGATACGGATGCCGTTCACCATAAATTCACTGCACTGACCCGTACCATCAATGCGGCCACTCAAACTAAGCGATCAGTCATCGAGGTTGCCGCAGGCTTTCTCGATATTGCTATCGACAATATGGCCAATGCCATAAAAAAAGTTTCCGTACAACGTGGCTATAATGTCTGCGACTATATCCTGTGCTCGTTTGGCGGTGCCGGCGGCCAACATGCTTGTTTGGTAGCCGATGCTTTAGGCATGTCACGGATATTAATTCATCCCCTTGCTGGAGTATTGTCTGCTCTGGGTATAGGTCTGGCACAACCCCGCATTATTTGTGAAGCCGCCATCGGAGAACCGTTATCAACTGACCTGGTGGTACATTTGGAACAACAGTATAAGAAACTAGAGACGCAGGCCAGCGATGAATTACAAGAACAAGGCTTCGGGAAGAACAGTTGCAACAGTCACCGTCGCTGTTTTATTCACTATCAGGATGCTGACACCCAACTACTGATTAATTTTTCATCTGAACAGGAGTTACAATCACAATTTAAACAAGCCCATCAACGACAGTTTGGCTTTGTCAATAACTCAACCCCATTGATCATTGCCGCTGTCCAGGTAGAAATGCATGTTGAACTGATGATCGACCCCTCGACGAAATCACCCCACGCAGCTAAACCAGTTCAAAATAAGCGTACAAAAAAAACCATTCACGTACTGGAATATGTCAATACCACCATGTCTGGAAAGACGCTGTCGACACCGGTCTATGATCGAAACCAACTGGATTCTGGTACTAACATCAATGGTCCTGCTATTATCATTGAACCTAATAATACCATCGTTGTTGAATTAGAGTGGCAGGTAGAAAGTCTTGTCGGTGGTGAACTACTACTCAGCCGTAAAGCGCAACAAATCGCTCCGGTCATCAGTAATGATAAAGCCGCAGCCAATCCTGTGTTGCTTGAAGTCTTTAACAACCTTTTCATGTCCGTGGCCGAGCAAATGGGACTGATATTACAAAACACCGCCCGTTCCGTAAACATCAAAGAGCGACTGGATTTCTCCTGCGCCTTATTCGATAGCCGTGGTCAACTCATCGCTAATGCACCACATATCCCAGTCCACATTGGCTCAATGAGCGATACCATCTTAGCCGTGATCAATGATCATGGTGCGACCATCCAACCCGGTGACGTCTACCTGTCTAACAACCCCTATAACGGTGGTACCCACCTACCCGATGTCACAGCCATCCGCCCCGTCTTTAAAGCGCAACAATTAATTGCTTATATCGCCGCCCGTGGCCATCATGCTGACATCGGCGGTATTAGCCCTGGATCAATGCCTGCTAATAGCCAGCATATTGATGAAGAAGGTATCGTTATCGACAATCTTAAAATTGTCAGTGACGGTCAATTTGATGAAGAAACAATACGCACATTACTCAACAAACAGCCCTGGCCTGCTCGTAATATCGATCAGAACATCGCTGATTTTAAGGCTCAAATTGCCGCTTGCAACCGCGGTGCTCTGGAACTGGAACGGGTCTGTCAGCATTATGGCCTTACTGTTGTGCAGGCCTATATGCAACACGTACAAGACTATGCCGCTCGAGCTGTTGCTCAACTGTTAAACAATATAGAAGGTGGCAACTATCGGTACACCATGGATGACGGTAGCCATATCGAAGTTACTATCCAAATCAGCAAAGGAACACATCCATATAATCAATCAGAAGCCCATGTCGATTTCACCGGTAGCAGCTCCATTCACTCGGGCAACCTCAACGCTCCAGCCTCAGTGTGTAAGGCTGCGGTCTTGTATGTGTTTCGTTGCCTGATCAATGAAGATATCCCACTTAATCATGGCTTCCTAAAACCCCTGAAAATAACGATACCTGACAATTCCATACTTAAACCCAACTACCCCGCCGCTGTCGTTGCCGGCAATGTTGAAACCTCGCAGATCATTGTCGACACCCTGTTCGGCGCTCTGGGTATCCAGGCCGGTTCACAAGGCACCTGTAACAACTTTAGCTTTGGCGATGATGAACATCAATATTATGAAACCTTATGTGGTGGCACCGGCGCCAGCACTAACCATAACGGTTGTGATGCCATTCATTCCCATATGACCAATTCTCGCCTGACCGACCCTGAGGTCCTCGAACAACGTTTCCCAGTATTACTTGAATCCTTCTGTATCCGTAAAGGTTCTGGCGGCACGGGTAAACACCGGGGCGGTAACGGAGCCCAGCGCCGCCTACGATTCCTACAACCCATGACAGCCAGTATTATATCCGGTCAGCGTAAAACAGCACCTTTTGGGCTTGAGGGCGGCCAACCCGGACAACGCGGGGATAATTTTATTGAACGCATTAACGGCCAGATAGAACAATTATCTAACTCCGACCAAGCTGACATGGACATAGGCGATGTATTTGTTATAACGACGCCAGGAGGTGGCGGGTTTGGCCACACATAATAAAAACCACAACCCCATTGTATCTATTAGAACAGTAGATAATCTTGTGATATCATGCCAACAATTCTAGCTGACTGATATTCTTTTATGGTTTTTAACAAACAGGGTTTTTCAATTGACATTAAAAAAAATGAAAATGAAATTTTTATTATCTTAAAGGCAACGGGGAAATTAACGCATGAAGATTATCTAATCTTAATACCAAAAATTGATGCTGCGCTCCAAGGCCTTGAGCATCCTGAAATAAAAGCGTTACTTGATACTACTGATATGGAAGGATGGACGCTAAGAGCTGGATGTGATGATTGTAAATTAGGCCTACGGCATGGAAAGAAGTTTTCAAGGGTGGCTATTTATGGCAATAAAGCTTGGTTTAAATATGCTGCGAAAATTGGGGCATTGTTTATTTCAGGAGAAATGAAATACTTTGAAAATTATGATGAAGCCTTAGAATGGGTTATTGCATCCAAAATTTAAATAGCTCGAGAGATCGTTTTTAACCTTTAAATCTTACTGCAGTACCACTTACGCTAACCATCATCATGCCCCCCTTTGGGCCAACAACCTCATAATCAATATCGATACCAACAATACCATCAGCACCTAATAATTTAGCTTTGTTTTCCATCTCGCTGAAGGCGATTTCCCGGGCTTTTGCCATTTCTTGTTCATAAGCAGCAGAACGACCACCGACAAAATCTCTAATAGCACCAAAAATATCTTTAATAATGTTAGCTCCAAGGATAGCTTCACCTACAACAATATCTAGATATTCCACTATTTGCTTTCCATCAACAACTGAAGTTGTCGTTTTCAACATATTTTTTTCTATAAGTTAAATTATCAAAATAATTTATAACATTCTTTAGCAAGTGGTTTATTTCAAGAATCATCAAGTTCAGATAAAACCTTACGATAATCAGATGGGCGATAATCACCAAACCACTCTAAGAGTAAGTTCTTTTTGCGAAAAGGTGAAATAGACATATCCCGCAATAATTCATCATGAAAATGTATCAAGTGTAATTTAATAACCGTAGCACGGCTTGCAATAGAAGGCATAAAACCACGCTTCCATTCTTTTATCGATTCTATTTCTGAGAACATATCCTCATTCTCAGGTAATTGAAATTTTCCTTTTAATAAATGGGCTAACCAAACTGATGAAAGATGCGCTGTTAACGAGTTAGAAAAAGTAGCCGCTCTGCCAATAAAAGCCATATCAGGTAAATCAGGATGAAGAATATGTCGATAAAGATACACCCCATCCTTTTCTAGTGATTTTTGAAAACTTTCAGGTAAAAACTGGTCATTTGCTTTATAACCCGTTCCTAAAATCACCACATCGCATTTGATATTTTTACCATTTTCAAGAACCACTGCATTTTCTGTAAATTCTTTAATACTTGTTTTTTGAGTTTTTATTTTACCTTTCCGCATTAATTGAAAAACGTCCTTTCGAGGTAAAAAATCCAAATTGAAGATGTCAATCTCAATGGCCTGATCCGGAATGACATTACAGCCCTTAAGAGAATATTGAAATTTAATAATACTCTCAGTTAATCGCCAAAAACCATAAATTAACCATTTGAAATATTTATGACCCCACTTCGTCCATTTAAAAGGTCGTTGATATAAGGGTAAAAACTGAGCGACAAAACGGGTTAAATATATCCGACGGACATCTAAAAAATCAAGGATATCCATTGGAATAGGCCAATGAGCTTTACGGTAAACCAATGTGACTTCATGAGCGAATTTAACAACTTCTCCGACCACATCTAAAGCACTCTTACCAAAACCGAGCACAACTACTTTTTTGCCTGTAACTTGTTTAGGAGCTCGATATTGCTTGGTGTGTATTATTTCTCCTTTAAACCGTTTTTGCCCTGGAAACTCTGGCATATAAGGGTCAAAATAAATACCCGATGTAATCACTATATAATCAAATGTCTTCTTTACCTCTTCAGCTGTTTCTTGATGAGTGTAATACATGACCCACCCACTAGGATGCTTTCGTTCTAATCTTGTAATACTTGAATGAAATTGTATTTTGTCAAAAACGTTAAAGTCTTTAGCATAATTCTCCAGATAAGCTTGCAACTCTTCCCCACTAGGTAAGCGGGGATAACTATCAGGAAAGGGATAATCTGGAACTTCATATAAAGATTTAGGCGTTTGCAAACCAAACGTATGATATCCTTCTGTCCAGACCCCCCCTACTTGACTACCTTGCTCAAATATTTCACAATCAAAACCTGCCTGACTTAACAGTCTGCCAGCTCCAATACCTGAAACACCCGCACCAACAATACCAATTTTCATAATAACTCCCTGCGCATCATTTCTACGCTACCATAACAAGACCTGATCATCAAACAGAGTCCCCATAAAGCGCTCGATTATACAGTGTTGCGATGAGTGTATTACAGTAGACAATACCAACCAAACGATTCTGATTATCCACAATGGGGACTTGTTTATGAAGTTGCTGCACCATCAAGGGAATAAGCGATACAATCGGTTCATCTGCTGAAATAATAGCAACTTTATTGGACATAATCTGACCTACCGCTTCTGGCTTTTCTGAATGCAAGAATCCCGTTTTGTGGATAAAATTTTTAAATCGTTGTTGAAAACTTGCATATGGCTTTAAATCAAAACTTTTTAAAAAATCATTCCGCGTCACTATACCAATAACTCGACCCGTACGATCTAGCACCGGTAGCGCTCTGAGTAATTGCGTGTGTAATAAATTCCACGCCGCTTCAATATCGGTCCCAAATTCAACCGTAGGGATCTCTGTCACCATGATATCCCGACACAACATAGCCCCTTGCTTACGTTGAAAAGATAATGCTTCCATCTGATTAAACAAAAGAGTCAAATCCTGAGAAGTGACATCTATAAATCCATCGTGTTGCGCTAAAGCAGTTTTTAAATCTTCATCCAAAATACCCACATGACTTAAAACAATGGATTCTTGATCAATAAACTCTTGTTTCCTCTCTCTAACTTTTGAACCTGAAGGGTAATCTCGGTTTAAAATCCAACGGTTAATGATTAATGCTAAAATCAGTAAGATGAGAATATTAAGCCCGACGGGTACTAAAACAAAATTAAATCCCAAACCACCTAACTGGTCACTTGCCACAATAGGTGCTAATGCCGTCGCAGCCCCGGGTGGATGCAAACATCGTAGCAATAACATCAAAAATGTAGACACACCAACAGCAAAGGCTGCAGCATAAATTGGATCAGGAAATAATAAACCAATACTAACCCCTGTAAAAGCAGAGATAACTTGCCCACCTAAACAAGCCCAAGGTTGAGCCACAGGACTATTAGGAATAGCAAAAATAATAACCGTTGATGCACCTAAGGAAGCAACAAGAATTATTTTACCGGGTCCTGATATTATTTCATTGCAACTATACGAGACCAAAAATATCCCAACAAAACAGGCTATTGAGGAAACTAAGGTATCCCTAAACTGTATCATTATTCAAGTTTACTGATTTAAAACAAAAGCGTCGGAAAAAATATCACTGCACAAAGCTCCGTTTAAGAAAGCCTGTTTTTGCGAAACTTTGACCATTTCAGGGTTACCACAGAGATAAGTACGCCAGCCCTTGAGGTCAGGGTATTGTAAAAAAGCCTTGTCGTTTGCTCGGCCTCTAAAAAAAACGTCCGACTTCTCTCTAGTGACACAACCAGTATAAGAGAAATTTCCGTATTTCTCAGATAACTCAGTTAACTGAGCATTTAAATACAAACCATCAGAATTGTAGCTACCATGAAACAAATGAATATGTCCTGAATGTCCGTGCTCAAGTGCATCAATTACAATACCAAACAAAGGCGCTAAACCGGTACCAGTGCCAATCAACAATAGGTTTTTATCAGTACCTTTAATACTATAAACACAGTTACCTTTGGGTTCTGACACTGGAAGAACATCGCCCAAAACTAATTCATTAAAAGCCCATTGGCTAAACTGACCATTGTTAAATAACTGAATATGAAACTCAACTGTGTTCGAGTGATTAGGGGTACTGGCAATAGAATAACTTCGAATTACCTGCTCGGATTTCTTTAAATTCACAAATTGCCCAGCGTGAAATTCAAAGGGCTCTTGAAATTCTAATGTTAATCTCAAAACATCCTGACTTAATAAAGATTTGCAAATAACCCGAGCATTAACAAAACTTTGTGATTCAACTGGATCGATGCAGACATCTTCTTCAGGTTGCCACTGACAAGCTAAAAAGCAATTTTTAGAACGTTGATCAGTTGTTAAATTGTTCTGCGTGTAATCAGGTGGTGTGATATTGCTACGTAACATACAAGCCTGACAAATACCTTGCTTACAGCCATAACTAAGATCAACTTTCTGGCGCAACATTGCATCCAAAATAGTTTCACCACTATGGCAACTGTATTCACGCTCACGGTACTTTAAAATGGACATTTTCAAAACAGAGACCGTCTAAGATTATCGTTGATAACCACAAACGGTCTCTAAAAGATAATTAACAATATACCAGCCAAACTATTTTCCCAACACATCCCCTCGTGTGCTGCCAGCAATAGCCATCACTTCATCGATTAATTCATCAGGTACATTTAGCTCCCCTAATGTCGCAGCAAGATGCCCTGCAACTGCATCGAAATGGCTATCATTTAAACCATCTTCAACTAAATGGGCGTGCCCTTCACGTAAATCTTTACCTGTATAATTATTAGGGCCACCAAATGCCATGGTTAGAAATGCTTTAAGTTTTACGGATTGTTGAGCCATATCCGTCGATTCAAAAAAACGGTTAATGCTATCATCCGCGACCACTTTACGATAAAAAATATCAACAGCTGCATCTACTGCTCCTTCTCCACCTAAACGTTCATAAAGACTCATTCTAAACCTCTCTTAAATATTATAATTATTTAGTGTCAAAATCCGAACTAATCACATTCGCAAACACATTCTATCGGCATTAATAAATATAAACAATATTTTTATGTTAAAAGAGTACAGGTAATTTCCTTGTATGAGTACTTTAATAAAAAATTTAATGTAAACTTAAAATAAAGCTTTCTGAAACCGACAAGAACTAACTATGCCTCCCATAACGCCCAGACAAAACCAAATTCTTGAACTACTGCTTAAACACAGAAAAAGTCATAGTATTAACAAAATTTCTGAAGAATTGGGTATTTCACGAACTGCTGTACTGCAACACTTTGCTACTTTAGAAAAAAAAGGTTATATCACTGAAAGCGAATCTCAAAAGACCCGTGGCCGACCCGCACGTCATTTTGCTTTAACTGAAAGAGGCATCAAATGCTTCCCAAAACAATATGCTTGGTTTTCTGAACTCCTTTTAAAGGATTTCAAGAAAATACTCGGTACAAATGCCTTCAGAAATCACCTTAAAAACATGGGTATGGAGATGGCTCAACAGTTAAAAGACCCCCTCAACGAATCTAATATAACGGATCGACTTAAAAAATTAATTAACATTATGACTGATCTAGGCTATCAGGCTAACCTAATTAATAAATCCGAAAATAATTCGCATACTATGATCGAAGCCCATAATTGTGTTTACCACGAGTTAGCACAATCACACCCTGAAATTTGTGAATTTGATATTGGTTTGATGTCTACCTTTCTGGAACAAGAAGTCAAACTAACAGAATGTCTTGCAAAAGGAGGTTGTGCCTGTCGTTTTAAAATTAACACCATGAAAAAAGACTGAAAAAACCATTGCTGCCAGCCATGGAGAGCGAACGCGAGGACTAGTAGTCTCCAGTAGGCGTAGCGCCAGAGAGGATCTGGTGTTACATCCGAAACGCCCTCAAGTTATTTGAGGTAGTGTTACGGAGTCTGCATCGAGCTTACAATGATATGATGCAGATACAAGGACGAACTAGGGCGCCGAAGGTATTAATTGCCAGGTAATTTTTGCCGCTTGCTTTGGGATGGGATGCCTCAAAACAAGCTTTTGCAAAAATAATGGCGAGAGCTTGGCCGTGTTGTCCACCCGCTATGGCGGGTAGACAACACGATTGGCTCCAGAGAAACAAAACCATCAAAGAGTTAACTGCATCGAAAAATGCTTGAGATCAGATTCCTCCAATTTGACTCTTTGTGGCTTGCTTCAACCATCTTTCGACTTCGGGGGTCAACTTACCACTACCTAACAGTCCTTTAGTACGCTGAAGCCGACTTTTTTCAGCTAACGGTAACGGTAAAACCCCTTGCCCTCCCATGCCATTGTTTGCCGATATCGTCGAATCATTGCGGTCGGCAAGAACCACCCTGCCAGCAATCTCAAGCTTGTCCATATCGATGATAATAAGGTCGTTGGCAAACTTGCTGGCAACATACGCGTAGTAACCACCGCCTTTCTTCAATCCAAAATGAGCACCGTGGCAACCTGGTTCGCAGGGAAGACTCTTAATGACTTTATTCGAAGCCGTATCAACAATCGTGATACTGGCGCTTAATGTATTGGCTGTAACAACATATTTTCCATCCGGGCTAACCGGGGTTTGTATAGGCAACAGTCCATAGGCCTCCCCAGTTACTTTACCTGTAATCGGGTTATAATCTTCTGCTAAGTTTATATCGGTGATTTTGGTTTTCGTTTCCAAGTCGATCACGCTCATTGAACTTAACAAAGCAGGTGGTGTCCCTAATAGATTGGCAACATAAGCGCGGGTTCCTTCTGGATTCCCCCAGACGGCAATGGGAATCACTGCGCCTGTAGGTATTTCCACTACTTCCTCGCTGTTCAGATCCACTACTGAAACACTGGACGCCAACGCATTCGGCGTTACCATCAGCTTCCCATTTTCGGTAATGTAGTGACCGTGCGGCGATGTATGCGGCCCTGTATTGATCGCGCTCAATACAGAAGGTCTTTCCCCAGCAGAAAGTTTAACAACCGATTCTCCAGCATTGATCGCTACGTATAGTGAATCATCGGTGGGTCGTGTGAGAACATGAGAAGGCGATTCACCAACATCGACCGTGCTCAAGACTTTACCCGTATCCCGGTCGAAAGTTGTTAGCCTTTTGTCAAACCATTCGGTCTGATAGATATTTTTATATTGACTATCCGTCCACATATTATGAGGGTGGTTCATGTTGATATCCACGCCTTTGACCTTTTTCTTGATTGACCAGGTGGTTGCATCCACTTGAGTTGCCGAACCAGCCTTAGTCTTTCCGTCGATTTTCTCAAATTGAGTATCCACCCATACTTCGCCTATTCCTGGGATTGCAGGATTGAACGCTTTATTGGGTGCAGAAAAACTAAGTGCTGATAAACTAATCGTGTTCCCAGCAAGGTTTAGTGGAATATCCGGCAATGCCACATCCCAGGTGGGTTTGGAATAATCACGCCATAATGCGGGTGTAGTTGCTATAAAATAGGTTCGAAGCAGTTTCTTTGCAATGTCACTCGTTGTTGGCACTTTGGCACCAGTGACTAATTGCATTTCAGAACCGATGTCCAACCCTTCCGTCTTCGGATCATCAACTACGACTGCACCAAACACATACGGATGCACCTTACAAGTAAACACATATAAGCCCGGTTGATCAAAAGCGGTGGTTACGCTGACACTTGATGGTTTTTCCTGATCAATTGGAAAACCAGAAGCATTCGACGGCCACAATAGGCTTGTAATGGTATGTTCTGTTCGTGTTTCTGCCGTCATCTTCAACATGACGGCTTGGCCCGGTTTAATCACTACTAGGGAATCGCCATCAACCGGATCTTTAAACCAATGTCCCGGCTCGTCCGTTATTTCTAGAATTGCTGATGGCATAAGGCCCGGTTTGCTTAGGATGATATCCTCGGCTTTAGGTTTCGGACCTCCTTGTTGGCAACCAACCAAAAATACTGCCAAGCACAATATAATACTTCTTGATTTTATTTTTATTTGCATGTCAATTAACCTCATTTGTTAAAAAAACTACTCCAGAACTCGAAATTTCCCCATCATTCCGCTTTGCATATGCTGGAGAACATGGCAGTGATAGTGCCATGCGCCGGGTCCGACACCCTCACCCGCTTCAACCACGAAGGTCTGACGGGATATAGGACCTATATTGACGGTATCAACGACGCTAGTGGTTCCATGTTCAAGCCATCGATGACCGTGCAGATGGAAAGAGTGAAAAGCGGTTCCTATACCAATAACATGAAAACGAACCAGTTCACCAAGGCGTGCGCCAATTGTTGGGTTGCTCCAAAGGGGGATTTGCTGACCATCTAGGATATGATTGATCTCTGTCCCCCAAAATGTTGTCTCGTGCATCCAAAGTACGAACTCTCGCTTAACATCGTCAAGGTCCACGTCTACGATTTCACCATCAATCAATGCAGGAACTTCCATACTGCTTGGGTTGACAATGACCGCACCGTACAACCCTTTATCCTCAGCACCTAGCATGGGGTTCCCGAACGTATGGTCGTGGTAAGGCCAAGTTCCCGCAGTGCCTGACGCTGCTTCCCAGCGATAGGTATAAGGCTTGCCCGGAAAAGCGGCTGAATCAACTATTCCATTCATCGCTTTTACGGTTCCATCGTCTTTTATCTTGTAATGAACACCATGCACATGGAGGCTAACTGGCAGAGAAGACCCTTCGATGTCATGTTCTAGCGTGATTTCTGCAACATCGCCTTCTGTCATGATAATGGTTGGGCCAGGTACTGTTGGGCCTTGTGGATAACGATCGGTTACATTACGAATTCTCCCGTTTTTTGACTTAATCTTGTGAGACGCCATCTGATAAGCCAACTGACCGGAAGTAAGATTCGATGCCTTCAAGGTGATTACATGCGTTTCTCCGCTCTCCATAGCCCAGACAGGGGAAGATTGAAGACAGTTGAGCAAGCCAAACACCATCCCAAAGTACAATAGCAAAAAACGTTTTTTTCGCACCTGTTTAGTCATAATTTAATTCCCCTATGCGTTGTTAATTTACGATGTTTAACATCTCACACAAAACCTAATAATTTCATATTACACCTCTAAAACACTTTTGCAATATAAATATGTTATATATTATACTCTCGATCAGCTAGAGCTTCTGAAAAGTTATCGAGTTCTTCTACAAGATTAAAAGATTTGTTTATCGTGTCTATTCAGTAATTCCTCTGCTGTAACAACGTACGACCTCAGCGAGAGGATTCTCTTAAAGTTTTAAGTCCTGAGCATGAATCAAATCTGCTCACTAAACTTTATCTCAACTCAATCAATGCTGACTTAGAATCTATAACCTCTCCAAGCCAAGATGCTTGCATAATCATTGACAAAGCAGACAGGCATTTTTATTGTTGAGTTATTAGTTTCTGGATAAGGTGCAGTATGACTAAGCAATTGTATTTACGGTTATTGAATGAATTACAAGTCGAACTTATTAAATTACCAAACTCAATTGTAAATAATGGCAAGCGACTGGCGGTCGTATTTGAAGGTTGAGATGCTGCAGGCAAAGGCGGCGTCATTCCACGTTTTAGTCAACACCTTTTGTCGCGTTGTTGCGCTTCTAAAACCCAGTGATGTGGAGAGTGGTACTTACAACGTAACCTTAGTCAGTTTCCAACTGTAGGCGAGATTGTTTTATTTGACCGCTCGTGGTACAACCGCGCAGTTGTTGAGTAAGTTAATGGTTATTGTACAGACCAACAGTATGCTTTATTTATGCGTCAGGTGAATTATGTTGAGCGAATGCTAATTGATTCCGGGATTATGATTGTAACGTTCTGGCTTGATATTAGTCAGGAAGTGCAGACTAGGCGCATTCAAGCCCGTTGCGTGTCCCCGGCAAAACAATGGAAGAGTAGATGCCAAGCACAAACCTTATGGGGACAATACTGCCATTATCAGGAAACCATGCTTAAACAAAACAGTTGTAAACGGTCTCCCTGGATCGTCTTTAATGGTAATGATAAAAAGAAGGCTCGGCTAGAATCTATGCGTTATCTTTTGAGTAGCATGAGCTATAAGGGTAAACATCCAAGCTATACCTTAAATGATTTTGTGGTTAATAAAAAACCAATACAATTGAGTCCTTGTAGATCAGCTAATCTTATAAAACTCGATCAATCATATTATTTTTCTACCATCAACAAGCAATTTAGCAACCTTTCCTAATCTAGCAACAGTACAAATAGATTCTGAAAATTCATTATCACCTCTGTAAGTTAAAGTCATATAGGCTTGTTTATCCGAGTCACTATTCTTAACAACATACGGTTTTTCATCTGTATGCTTAAGAATGACTCGGGGGCATTGGTATTGGGCAATTCTGGATAGATTATTGTAATGCATTAATACAGCATTAAAGGCCTTCTGTTCCTCAAACATTTATCATCGAATCAATAACAGTTAAAAAGAGTTAGTGATCTAAAACTTAAATCATCTCTTTAACTATCAATTTAGATAACACTTAGAGTTCTCAACATGTACACTGATTAATTCATTAATAAAGAAGGAGCCTTTTTATGTCATACTCAGGACTTTGAGGTGGCACTTGACATGTACCGCTCTATTTAACTAAGCTAATTTTAAACGAAATTTACTAATACCTTTTGATCCACATCAATTTTTTAAATGGTAATAACTCCGCAGTGTTTCATGAAATTCTTAAAGTATCCCAATCAGGGAACTAATTTTATAAGTTCTAATCAGGTAAATTAAAATAGGGTGGACATTCAAGAATATATGCCATATACATGGCATCGGCCATACTCCATAACAGATCCAGTTTAAACTTAAGTATTTTGAGCATTTTTTCTTGTTGTTCACGGGTTTTATACCAATCCAGCGTGATTTCAAGGCCGTGGTTGACATCACGTCGGGCTTCGGTCAGGCGTTTTTTAAAGTATCGATAGCCCTGCAGATCAATCCAAGGGTAGTTTTCAGGCCAGTTATCAATACGTTGTTGATGGATTTTAGGGGCAAACAATTCTGTGAGCGAAGAACTAGCCGCTTCATGCCAGTCGGCGCGTCGGGCAAAATTAATGTAAGCGTCGACTGCAAAGCGGACCCCGGGCAGTACATGTTCTTGTGATACCACTTCGTCGCGGGTTAACCCGACCGCTTCACCCAGTTGTATCCACGCTTCAATGCCGCCAGGATCATCGCCATGACCGTCGTGGTCCAGAATCCGTTGTACCCATTGTGAGCGAGTCGCTTGATCGGGACAATTAGCCATGATATTGGCATCTTTAATAGGAATACTTACCTGATAATAAAAACGGTTCGCCACCCAGCCTTGGATTTGTTTTTGAGTGAGCTCGCCGTTATTCATCATCACATGGTAAGGATGATGAATGTGGTAATAGCGTTCCATGTCCCGAATTTGAGCTTCAAAGTCAGCACGGCTTAAAGGTTGTCGTTCGGTCATATTTTTTTTCCGTTATAGTTCAATTTCAAGGCCGTCGTAGGATACTTCAATACCGGCTTGATCGAGAATTTGTCGTTGCTGTGAATCTTCATCTAAAATCGGGTTGGTGTTGTTGATATGAATCAATATTTTTCGGGTATTGTCGACTGTGTTGAGCGTTTCGATCATGCCGCCCGAACCGGATTGAGGTAAATGCCCAATTTCCATCCCCTTCTTTGTCCCAACATTTATTAAAATCATTTCGTCATCAGTCCAGAAAGTACCGTCGACTAACAAACAGTCAGCGGCTTCCATCGCGCGCATCACATGGGGTTCAATTTCGCCTAAGCCCGGTGAATAGTACACTTTTTTCCCGGTTGAGATTTGTTCAATAATCACCCCGACATTGTCGCCGTCATGGGGGTCGTGGCGGTGCGGTGAATACGGCGGGGCTTTACTTTTTAAGGCGTGGGTGTAAAAACGTAAATCATTAATGCCGGCAATTTCAAAGCTACTGCCATCGACCGGAATCGGGTGGTGATTCACGGTGCAATAGTCAGCGAGCATGTTAAAGAGTGGGAAACCGGTAGTCAGGTCTTGTTTGACCATTTCGCTGCAGTAAATATTTAAAGGCTCGCCTTCGCGTAAAATCAACAACCCAGTAGTATGGTCAATCTGACTGTCTACAAGCATAATGGCTTTGATGCCACTACCACGGATACCGTGTTTGGATTGAATTGCTGGAAAGGCTTCTAGTTGTGCGCGAATATCCGGAGAAGCATTAATCAGGAGCCAGTTCGTGTTATCGGTACTAACCGCAATGGATGACTGGGTGCGGGCTTTGGCGTTAATCTCATTGTTCCGCAGATGACGACAATTATCGCAGTTGCAGTTCCATTGGGGAAAGCCGCCGCCAGCACCGGAACCTAATACTCTTATTTTCATGTTTTAAATCCTAAATAAATGCGATGGGTCAGTCAATGTAGAGGCTGAATGATACTAGGGGTTGGCTAAAGAATAAAGAGAGCAATAAAAAAAGGGGCTCAGTGAGCCCCTTTTTTTAACAAGTCGTTAATCGATTAACGGTTGCTGATATACATAGTCACTTCGAAACCAAAACGAAGATCTGTGTAGCTTGGTGTTTCCCATTTCATGGTATATACCTCCAAAATTTTTATTATTTAAGCTAGCTTGATCAAGAAAGCTGTTCGTGAGTATACGATGAACACAGGGAGAACGCAATATCGATTGAAGGGATTGTTAGGAGTAAAGTGCCTTTGGAGGCTCTTTTTTTGTCTGTGTGTCGGAGTAATTGCTTGTTTTTTAAGATATTACACTTGAAGTGTTAGGGCAGTCACGTTATATTAATGCGGTATTATTTTTTGGAGTTTGATAAATGTTTGGTGAAATCTTGTTTGTAACACTTGTTATGTTTTTAGTCGCTGTTTTTATTTTTATGCCGTTTGGTTTTTTTATCTATACGTTTGATAAGGACCCCAAGCAACCCTTTGGAGAAGCGCATGACGCTAGTCATGGCATGGGATCAATCTTGGCTAAGTTTGACCCTTTCTTACAAAAATGGTTGGCGCCAAAAAAAGCCAGCTAAATTAGCGGGTGGGGAAATAGCACGACTCACCGGTTAGTCTGACCTGCAGGTGGGGCACTGCGGGTTCTTCTTTAAGATTAGGCTGTTCCATTCCATGGTTAAGCCATCCAGTAACAAAAGTCGGCCCGTTACGGTTTTTCCAATTTGGGTGATTACTTTAAGGGCTTCTAAGGCCTGCATGGACCCGATAATGCCGGTGATGGGGGAAATTACCCCATGGGTGGCGCAATTTTGTTGTTCGTCGTCGGTTTCCTGATACAGGCAATTATAACACGGGCTTTCAGCCTGTCCTGGGGTAAAGACTGATAGTTGTCCTTCAAAACGAATAGCCGCACCGGAAATAAGGGGTGTTTGATGTTCGACACAAGCCTTGTTAATCGCAAAACGCGTTTTAAAGTTGTCGCTACAGTCTAGTACGACATCGGCTTGGCTCACTGCTTCTAAGAGTTGTTCCCCTTCCAAACGTTCGTTTTTTGCAATCACCTGTGTTTCAGGATTTAAACTTTTTAGTGTTTGTGCGCTTGAAAAAACCTTATCAGCCCCAATATCTTCAGTATGGTGGGTAATTTGGCGCTGTAGATTGGATAGATCGACAACATCACCGTCATACAGGGTTATTTGGCCCACACCTGCAGCCGCCAGATAAAGGGTCGCAGGGCAACCGAGTCCGCCGGCACCAATAGTCAGTATGCGGCTATTTAAGATGCGTTGCTGGCCGTCGATATCGATTTGCGGCAACATGATTTGGCGGCTATAGCGTAATAATTGCTGGTCGTTCATGGGCGTAGGTCAGTTAAATAGAGAGGCATAAATAATGCCAAAATACTTGACAGACTGCAAAAGATAGTTATTATTAGCACTCATTAGTGTCGAGTGCTAATAGCATTAGAGACTTAAGAAATAATTGTTTAATTTTTTTAATTAGGAGAAGTTGATGGGAATACGTCCGTTACACGACAGAGTAATCGTCAAACGTGTTGAAGAAGAAACAACCTCAGCCGGTGGCATTGTGCTTCCTGGTTCAGCTGCAGAGAAACCCAGTGAAGGTACGGTGTTGGCTGTAGGCAATGGTAAAGTTCTTGATAATGGCGATGTTCGTGCAGTTGATGTCAAAGTTGGCGATAGAGTGTTGTTTGGAAAATATTCCGGTAACGAAGTCAAAGTTGATGGCGACGACCTGATCGTTATGCGTGAAGAAGACATCATGGGTGTTTTGGAGTAAGTGTCGCACTTAATTCACTTGCATAAGAATATTAATTAATCGTTTATAGGATATAAAATGGCAGCAAAAGATGTAATTTTTGGCGATGACGCCCGTACTAAAATCGCTGCAGGTGTCAATATTTTGGCAAATGCAGTAAAAGTAACTTTAGGCCCTAAAGGTCGTAATGCCGTACTCGACAAGAGTTTTGGTGCACCGACTATTACTAAAGATGGTGTGTCGGTCGCAAAAGAAATTGAATTACAAGATAAATTCGAAAATATGGGTGCGCAAATGGTTAAAGAAGTCGCTTCTCATACTTCAGATGCAGCAGGCGATGGTACGACAACAGCAACGGTATTAGCACAAGCTATCGTAAATGAAGGCTTAAAAGCGGTTGCAGCTGGCATGAACCCGATGGATCTAAAACGTGGTATTGACCAAGCGGTCATTGTTGCTGTGAAGTCTATTGAAGAGTTAGCGGTACCGTGTACTGATGGCAATGCGATTGCTCAAGTCGGTACTATTTCAGCAAATTCAGATGATTCTGTCGGTCAGATTATTGCGGATGCGATGGAAAAAGTGGGTAAAGAAGGCGTGATCACTGTTGAAGAAGGCAGCGGTCTTGATAATGAGTTAGACGTGGTTGAAGGCATGCAGTTTGACCGTGGTTACCTATCACCTTACTTCATTAACAATCAAGACAGCATGAGTGTTGAGTTAGAGAGCCCATTCATCTTGATCTTCGACAAGAAAATTTCTAATATCAGAGATTTATTGCCTATTCTTGAAAATGTAGCTAAAGCTAGCCGTCCATTATTGATTATTGCGGAAGATGTTGAAGGCGAAGCGCTTGCAACGCTAGTGGTTAATAACATGCGTGGTATCGTTAAAGTGGCTGCAGTTAAAGCACCGGGTTTTGGTGATCGTCGTAAAGCGATGTTGGAAGATATTGCTATTTTGACCGGCGGTGTCGTGATTTCTGAAGAAGTGGGTTTATCTTTAGAAAAAGCAGAGCTTGATCAATTGGGTACTGCGAAAAAGGTACAAATCACTAAAGACAATACAACCGTTATTGATGGCGCGGGTGCTGAAGATCAAATTACCGGTCGTGTGGCGCAAATTCGTGCACAAGCTGAAGATGCAACTTCAGACTATGACAAAGAAAAGCTACAAGAGCGTTTGGCTAAATTAGCCGGTGGTGTTGCCGTTATTAAAGTCGGTGCTGCTACTGAAATGGAAATGAAAGAGAAAAAAGCCCGTGTTGAAGATGCTTTGCATTCAACAAGAGCGGCGGTTGAAGAAGGTGTTGTTCCTGGCGGTGGTACTGCTTTGGTTCGTGCTATCAGTAGCCTTGAAGAATTGGAATCTTCCAATAGTGACCAGTCAGTAGGCGTTGCTATTTTACGTCGTGCCATGGAAGAGCCTTTACGTCAAATTGTGACGAATGCCGGTGCTGAAGCCTCGGTGGTATTGAATGATGTGAAAAATAGTTCAGGTAACTACGGTTACAATGCTGCTTCGGGTGAATACGGTGATATGGTCGCTTCAGGTATTCTAGATCCGGCTAAAGTGACGCGTTCAGCATTACAAAATGCAGCCTCTATTGCGGGTTTAATGATTACCACCGAAGTTATGGTTGCAGATCAACCGGATGACGGTGCAGCAGCTCCTGCTATGCCTGATATGGGCGGCATGGGTGGTATGGGCGGTATGGGCGGCATGATGTAATGCTCGCCATCTGTTTTTAGGTGCTTTTGAAGTGATCTAAAAAAACAGACTGTTCAATACCAAAAGAAGCAGTGCCAGGGAATCTAACGATTTTGGCGCTGCTTTTTTTTGCCTGAAGATTAGGGTCATGAATAGATCTGTAAATTAGACAAAAAAGATAAAAAGCGTTATAAATAACGGAAGAAAAATAACGTAAATAGCATTTATGTACTTTTCCTTTGTCAGTAGGTTGGTTTTTTACAAAACAATACTTAATTTTTAATAAATAAGGAGTATTTTATGAAAAAGCAAATGACAGCATTATTTGTAGCGGTGACCCTATTGCTTCCTCTAGGAACGGTTTCTGCCGGTAATCACTCGCATGATATGGTCTCTACAGGTGTGGGCCTTGTTAAATTACCTTTTAAAGTGGTGGGTGGCGTTATTGGGGGTGTTGTCGGCGCGCTGACCGGTGGTGCGGAAGGTGTTGTTGATACTTGGTCTTCTGTAAATGATCAATATGCAACAAATATGTTCTTAAAGATTCCAGTGGGTGTTGTGGGTCTTGCTTATGCGGTGCCGGTTGGGTTGGTAACAGGAGCCCCTTCGCAGGCGATTGAAACTGCTAAAGTGGGTTACAATTGGTTGGATTAATGACTGAGTAATTTTCTATGATTCGATCAAAAGCCTATCGTAATCGATAGGCTTTTTTTATAGGTAGTGAAATGACCGGTTGCGAATAGCCGTTTGTAGTGCGGTTAGTTTCCCGTGATTTCTTTAGCCTGTAGGTCAGCATGGTAAGAAGAGCGGACTAACGGCGCGCTAGCGACTTGGGCAAATCCCACCTCTCGGGCGTAGTGGCCAAATTGTTCAAACTCTTCGGGTGTGTAATAACGTTGTACCGCTAAGTGATCAGCGCTGGGTTGAAGGTATTGTCCTAAGGTGAGCATGGAGCAGTCGTGCTCGAGTAGGTCGGCCATTACTTGATGGACTTCTTCTGGCGTTTCGCCAAGGCCGAGCATAAGGCCAGATTTAGTGGCAATATGAGGGTGTTGTTGACGGTGTAATTTAAGCAGTTTGAGTGATCCATGATAATCGGCACCGGGGCGAGATTGCTTGTAAAGTCTTGGGACGGTTTCGAGATTATGATTAAAAATATCAGCAGGGTGAGTGGCTAATTTTTCTAAGGCAACGTCGATACGGCCTCGAAAATCAGGGACTAAAATTTCTATTTTTGTGATCGGTGTTTTTTCACGAATAGCACGAATACAAGCAGCAAAATGACTGGCGCCGCCGTCTCTTAAATCATCACGATCGACAGAGGTGATGACCACGTATTTAAGTTGCATGGCTTCTATAGATTCTGCGAGATGCAGGGGTTCGCCAGGATCTAAGGGTAAAGGTTTGCCGTGAGCAACATCGCAAAATGGGCAGCGCCGGGTACATAAATCACCCATAATCATAAAGGTAGCCGTACCGTGTTGAAAGCACTCGGCAAGGTTAGGGCATGCTGCTTCTTCACAGACACTGTGTAGTTTTTTTTCGCGTAAAACTTTTTTAATTTTATTGATTTTGTTGCCAACCGGTATGTTGACGCGAATCCAGTCGGGTTTACGCAGGGTTTCGATGGTTTTATCCACTTTGACGGGAATACGAGACAATTTGCTGTCGTTGCGCAGATGGCTGTCAGGGGTGGATCTGGAAGGTGCTTGGAAAGGGGCTTTTGAGGTCATGATAGCTGTTGGTAAATAGAGTGAATTAACGGTATGGCTAATTCATCATTAGTAATGGAGATATTGTGATTGATGAGTTGTGTCATTTCAAGGTTTTTAAAACCACACGGGTTTATAGCTTTGAATGGTGTCAGATCCATATTATTGTTCACGCTTAAGCCGTGGTAACTGCAACCTTTGCGAACTCTTAAACCCACGGAACCTATTTTTTGTTGCTGGATATAAGTTCCGGGTGCTTCGGCTTTGGCATAGGCTAACAGGCCGTATTGTTTTAAGGTATCGATCATAGCCGTTTCCAACAGAGTCACCAGCGTTCGAACACCCATTTTTTGGCGGGTAAGATCAATGAGGGTGTAAATGACCACTTGTCCGGGGCCATGGTAGGTGATTTGGCCGCCACGGTCGGTAGCAATGACTGGAATGGTTGTCGGGTTTAACAAATGCTCTCGTTGCCCATTGAGTCCGAGTGTGTAAACAGGGGGGTGTTCAACGATCCACAATTCATCAGCGGTTTCAGCGTGTCGATTTTGAGTAAAGTCGTACATGGCTTGAAAGCTGTCGTTATAGTTCTGGCGTCCGAGGTTTCGAATAACAGGGCTTTCAATGGATGGTCGTGTTGGGGTCACTTATAAGGCCATTAAAATAGCATCGCAGTTGCTGAGGGCTTGATAAATAGCGTCGAGTTGTTTTTGGCTGGTCGCGTTTATGGTTACAGTCAGTGCCGTGTATTTACCCTTTTTACTGGGGCGAGACTTAATAGCATCGTTGTCAAGGGTAGTCACATGCCCCTGAATCAGAGCTAAGACCGTTGCCTCAAGCTCAGGGCTTGAAAGGCCCATGACTTTAATCGCAAAATCGCAAGGAAATTCCAGTAAGCGTGTTGGTTCAGTCATGGGCTTTTTTTTCTTGAAAAATGGTGTTTATCCTGTGCCACATAGGCCCAATTGTCCCAGAGCTAACCCAACGTGAATTAAGTTCGGTGACCGGTATGATTTCTCGCGTTGAACTGGTTAGCCAAATTTCATCAGCGTGATCAAGGGTTTCTGTGCTTATAGCGGTTTCTTGAAAGGGAATGCGTTGGTTTTGTATGAGTTCAATAATTACTTTACGGGTAATGCCAGGTAATATGTTGCTAGCTAGAGGGGGCGTCAAAATAACGCCGTCTTTAACTACAAAGATGTTGCTTGCAGCACCCTCAAGAACAAGCCCATTTTTAATCAAAATGGCTTCAGCGCACTGTTTGTCAAGGGCTTCTTGTCGCAGTAAAATATTGGCAAGTAGTGTTGTTGCTTTAACATTACACAGGTGCCAGCGGGTATCTTCAATAGTCAGTGCTTTGGTACCGCTACGTAAATGCTCAATCGGTGCCATGTCCGCGCTCATTGCAAAAACAGTAGGGGTTAGATCGTCTGAAAAACTATGGTCTCGTTTGGCTGCTGCACCACGGGTAATTTGTAAATAGATGTATTGGTCTTTAGTTGGGTCGAGCAACGGTTGAAAAATTTCGAGCCATTGTGTGGCGCTATGCGGGGGCGTCATTCGAATACTATTAAGGCTTTGTGCAAGGCGGCTTAAATGGTCATCAAGATAAAATAATCGACCCCGGTAGCTTGGGATAACTTCATAAACCCCATCACCAAACAAAAAACCTCGGTCTAAAACGGAAACCTTTGCATCACACAGTGGTTGGTAATGACCGTTTAAATAAACGAGAGATTGATCGGGGGTCATTATTGCGTTTTCAAAAGTACGGTGTCGTAGAGTTTTTGAAAAATACTGCCGATTGCAATAGGATTAAGAGCAATGAGCGGTTTTTTGACGATGGTTTCACCTTGTAAGGTGATGGCAATCGAACCAAAATGTTGACCGGCATTGACGGGTGCAATAATTCTTGAATCAACAGACATAACAGCCTTTAAGTCATCGTAATGACGTCTTGGAACCGTAACATAAAGAGCATCAGTGATGCCTAAGGGCAAGGTGTTTAGTTCACCTTTCCAAACCTTGGCTTCGGTGAGTTTTTGTTGGGCGTCATAGAGCTTATGGGTTTCAAAAAAGCGAAAGCCATAATTTAATAGATTCTGGTTTTCACGGGCTCGGGCATTGATATTCTGAGTTCCCATAACTACGGAAATAAGTCGCATATTGTTGCGTTTAGCTGAGGCAACTAGGCAGTACCCAGCTTTTTCCGTATAACCGGTTTTAATGCCATCCACAGAATCGTCACGCCAGAGTAATTTGTTGCGGTTACTTTGTTTTATATTATTAAAAGTGAACTGTTTTTCTTGGAACCATTGGTAGTAGTCAGGAAATTCACCGATCAATGCTTGACTTAAAAGAGCTAGATCATGCGCGGTGGTATATTGGTCTTTGGCCGGTAATCCGGTGCTGTTATGAAAATTACTGTTAATCATGCCGAGTCGTTGTGCATGTTGATTCATTAACCGGGCAAAGGTTGCTTCATCGCCTGCGACATGTTCCGCTAGGGCGACAGTGGCATCATTCCCAGATTGAATAATAATGCCTTTGAGTAAGTCTTCAACGCTGACTCGTTTGTTAACTTCAACAAACATCTTTGAGCCGGGTGTTTTCCAAGCTTTTTTACTGATAACAACGAGTTCATCAAGAGCCAGTTGGCCTGCTTGTAGTTCGTGAAAAATCACGTAGGAAGACATGATTTTAGTCAGGCTGGCCGGTGCGAGACGATCGTCTGCATTTTTTTCAGTGATGATTTGGCCGCTGTCATAATCCATAAGGAAATAGCCACGGGCAGCAATTGTTGGGCTGGCGGGAATGATTAGGTTATTTGCTGCCAGTAAAGGGGTGGGTAAAAAAAGCACTAGCAGGTAAAGGGCTAATGATTTACCTGACGAAAAAACACGGTTTTTAATAAATAGCATAAGGGTAATGTTTTTAAGATAAAAAAGATCAATGACAACAGTTAGGGGTGTTATTAACTTAGCATTTTGAGGCTGTTGCAGGCAATTATAACATGAGCCGATTATGGGCGGTTAATCAGTTATGAAATGGAATACTGAATACCCCATTTTTTTAAGGCGTTGGGTGAGATGATCGGCTTTATTTACCGAGAGGATCGGGCCAAAATGTAACTTATGTATTAATCCTTGTGGGCTGGATGTGGTGACGATGCGTGATGCAGGTAAGTTTTTTTGTTTTAGTTGTTGTTGTAGGTTTTGGGCATTTTTTAAGTGTTGAAAAGCACCCACTTGGAGGTGAACGTGGCTTTTTAAGGCGATGGGTTTTGAAGGCTGGGTTTTATAAGTACCCTGTTTAGGGGGGGTGATGGACTGGACTTTAACAAACCCTGTTCCCTTGTTAAGAATGTTAAGTTTAGCCGCTGCAGTGTAGGACAGGTCGATAATACGGTTGTCGTGAAAAGGGCCGCGGTCATTAATTCGTAGAATAACGAAACGTTTATTGTCTAGATGAGTTACTTTGACATAAGAAGGAATGGGCAGTGTTTTATGCGCTGCTGTCATAGCAAACATATCATAAGTTTCACCATTGGCTGTTTTTTTACCATGAAATTTAGTGCCATACCAAGAGGCAATCCCTAAGGCCTGATAATGGTTGTTGTGACTTAAGGTGCGGTAGTGTTTTCCAAGGACCTCATATTCAGGGGCATTACCTGCGCGTGTTTGGGATTCAAAGCGAGGCGTGGCATTAGGGATGGTCAGAATATTGGCAGGAATGGAATCAGGGGCTTGGTCTTGTTGTAGCCAAAAAGGTACAGCGCAACTGTTAAGTGCTAACAATACCACCGCCATGATCGTTGGTTTGGTTTTAGTCATGGGTAGTTCGGCGTGTATCTATGGCCTCGCTGAGTTGGAAAACAGCCATGGCGTAGAGCGGACTATGGTTATATCGGGTAATGGCATAAAAGTTTTGTAATCCGAGCCATAAATCAATGGTTTCTTTTTGGTGGAAGCGCAGTAATTTAACCCGATTGGTTGGGTTTAGTGATTCAGGAAAGGCCAGATGAAGATTCCTATTTTGAAGGGCGGAAACGGTCGTATCGGGTTTGAGTCCTTTTGAGAGAGCCTGATTAAAAGCATCTGTTTTATGTTGAATCTTAAAGGCCACCGGTTGTTCGGGTTGCCAGTGATGGCGGATAAAGTAATTGGCAATACTGGCAAAAACATCGCCATGATTGGACCAGATGTTACGTTTTTGATCGCCATCAAAATCAGCAGCGTAATGTCTGAAACTACTCGGCATAAATTGAGGGATGCCCATTGCACCCGCATAGGAACCGGTTGGAACTAAGGGGTCCATGTCTTCATCACGGCATAAAATAAGAAATTGTTTTAATTCGTTGGTAAAGAAAGTTTCTCGCTTAGGGTAGCCAAAGGCGATGGTTGCCAGAGCGTCAATGACACGATGCTTACCAGTGATTTTACCGTAATAGGTTTCAACACCAATGATAGCGACAATAATTTTTGCAGGAACACCATATTTTTTTTCGACCTGACTGAGTTCACTTTCATGCTTTTTCCAGAAAGAGACACCTTGTTGAATTCTTTTTGGGGTTAAGAAGATCTTCTTATATTGGTGCCAGACCAGACGTTTTTCAGCCGGTTTAGAAATAGCCTTGATAATAGGTTCTTTTATTTTTACCGATTGAAAAAGAGTAACCAGCGCAGAGCGGCTAAATGAATGTTCAGCGACCATGGTATCAATAAAAGTATTGATTTTTGGAGAAAGCAAATTCGGAGTGTGCGGTGTGGGTTGTGGTGGTCGCTCGCTCAGGTAAATAATATCCCCAGGATGGACGTTGTTACGGTCCTTTATCTGAGGGTTGTTGGCTAAAATAGTTGACCATGACCGTGTGGGAAGATTGAGTTTTTTGAAGGCTCCCCATAGCGTGTCGCCTGGAATAATAATGTATTGAGTGGCTTGAGATTGTTCAAGGCTATAAGTGACTTTCTCGGCGAGGCAAGGAGCCATTAAAGCCGCGCCGAGTAGACCGATAAAGATGCTGAAAGTGCAGTGTTTGTTTTGGAGAGTCATATTTTAGGACAATAGGTCAGTAGTAACTATGGTTAATGAGGTAGCAGACTTTTATGCGTATGGATAGACATAAGAATACCGAATCCGATGAGCAGTGTCACCATCGATGTTCCACCATAACTAATAAGCGGTAAGGGTACGCCAACGACCGGTAAAAGACCAATGACCATGCCAATGTTGACAAACACATAAACAAAGAAAGTAAATGATAAACTACCGGCTAGGATCCGGGAAAAAGTATCTTGTGCCTCAACGGCGATGTACAGCGAGCGCAAAGTAATGAGTAGATATAAAAAGAGTAAACACAAACAACCCCATAGTCCAAATTCTTCAGCGAAAACAGCAAATATAAAATCAGTCGAGCGCTCAGGAAGAAAATCTAATTTTGCTTGTGTGCTGGCAAGCCAGCCTTTGCCGTAAAGTCCACCAGAACCAATGGCTATTTTAGATTGGATGATGTGGTAGCCCTTGCCTAGTGGGTCGCTCTCTGGGTTGAGAAAGGTCAGCACGCGGGCGCGTTGATAGTCGTGCATGAAATGCCATAACACAGGCAATAGTGCGATTAAGGCGCTACCGGAGGAAAAGATGATCCGCCAAGAGATTCCAGCAAAGAAAAAGACAGCAGCGCCTGAACTAGCAATTAAAATGGCGGTACCCAGATCAGGTTGTTTGGCTATTAGGATTGTCGGAATGGCGACCAGTAGGGAGGCGATAAAAAATTCTTTCCAACGAGGCGGTATCGAGTGTTCTGAAAAATACCAGGCAATGGCGATAGGGGTTGTAATTTTGATCATTTCTGACGGTTGAAAACGAAAGA
The DNA here is from genome assembly GCA_030753675.1 of Methylococcales bacterium. Lineage (GTDB taxonomy): Bacteria > Pseudomonadota > Gammaproteobacteria > Methylococcales > Methylomonadaceae > OPU3-GD-OMZ. The sequence goes on along the minus strand of JASMBU010000009.1, from coordinate 8,701 downwards.
ATCCTAAATCAAGCCAGCGTTGAGCGCCTTTACCTATTTCCCCAAAAAATAGAACGGCGAGTAATAAAGCAATACCGATAAGGTATAAATTTATGGCATATCTTTTGATATGATTCGGGTGAATTTGCGCGATAAAAAGCATGGCTGAGAAGGCAATAGCGATCCGTGTGGTTTGACGTAACAGGGTATCTATATGTTGTCCACTGGTGCTGTATAAAATGAGCAGGCTGAGTAAAGAGAGTAAGAGTAAGCCAGCGAGTAATAAGCTGTCTAGGTGAATGCGACTAAGAAACCGAGTGACTGGTGAGTGGGTCTCAAATTGTTCAGGGCGTGTTTCATTAATCATAGGGCTGCATTTTTATTTAAATATTCGGTAATAATTTTTTTGGCAATTGGGGCAGCGGTTGTGCCGCCATGCCCACCGTTTTCGACAATGACAGCCACTGCTATTTTAGGTGATTTAGCCGGTGCAAAGGCAATAAATAAGGCATGGTCGAGAAGTTTTGAGGTTAATTTTTTGGCGTCATATTTTTCTTTTTGTTTAATTGTGAATACTTGAGCTGTTCCGGTTTTTCCAGCGATTTTAAAAGCGATGTTTTTGCTGAGTTTGTAGGCGGTTCCTTTGGGTGTATGCACGACATTAATCATGGAATTAATAATGTCACGGATGTACGCCGGGTTAAGGTCGGTTTTTGGGTTAGCCGGGTCGCTATTCAAGCGAGTATCTTGTTTGAGCAGATGCGGTTTAACAAGGGTGCCTTGATTCGCTAAAGTTGCCGAAGCTACGGCTAACTGCAGTGGCGTGGTTTGCATGAAGCCTTGGCCAATACCGGTGATTAAGGTTTCACCCGGGTACCAAGGTAATTTTTTATGTTGACGTTTCCAGGCTCTGGATGGCAGTGTGCCTGATTTTTCACCGATTAAATCAATGCCGGTTTTTTGGCCAAAGCCAAATTGCCCGAGGAACTGGTGAATGCGGTCAATACCTAAGGTGCGGGCAAGATCATAAAAATAAACATCACATGATTGTACGATAGCATCATTGAGTGTCACCAGACCGTGACCCCATGTTTTCCAGTCACGGTAACGATGGCTGACATTAGGGAGTTGATAATAACCCGGACAGAATAAAGTGGTATTGATTTGGGTTAGCCCGAATTGGAGTCCAGCGAGACCAATAAAAGGTTTAAGTGTTGAGCCTGGAGGGTATTGACCTCTTAGGGCACGATCAAACAACGGTTTTTGATCAGAGTGTTGCAGAGCGTTATAGGCCGTCGTAGAGATTCCGGAAGAAAATGGATTAGGGTCAAAGCCTGGTTGGCTAAGCATGGTTAAAATATCCCCAGTAGTAATTTCAATCGCGACAACCGCACCGCTGTGGTTTTGAAAGGCGTGAGAAGCAATGCGTTGTAATTCGATATCTACGGATAGGTGTAGGTCCTTACCAGCGATTGAGGCTTCTGATTTTAGGGTTTTTATGGGGCGTAGTTGGGCGTTAGTTTCAATTTCTGCATGGCCAGGGGTACCATGGAGCTCTGATTCATAGGTTTTTTCAATACCGGTTTTCCCAAGGGTATGGGTGCCTTTGTAATCTGTTGCTGAGAGTGCTTTCAGCTCAGTTTCATTGATTCGTCCAACATAACCGACTAAGTGAGCGCCAATTTTACCATAGGGATAATGACGGATAAGACGAGCATGAATATCTACCCCGGGATATTCATGCTGTATCACAGCAAATCGAGCAACTGTTGCATCATCCATTTTCATTAATAAGGGGATGCTATCGAATGAACGATGACGTGGTAATTGTTGCTTAAATTGGTTGACTCTTTCTTCTGTAAGATTAAGTAAGCGTTTTAATCGTGTCAGCGTTTCATCAATATTAGGTGTTAATTCAGGCGTTAATTCTAAGCTGTATGCCGGGATATTTTCAGCTAATATTTTCCCATAGCGGTCGTAAATAATACCGCGTGTTGGGGGTAACGTTGCTACTTTGATGCGGTTATTGTTTGCTTGAGTACTGTAGTATTCGTGGCCGGATATTTGTAAATAGACTAATCGTGCAATGAGGGCTGTTAAAAGTAAAAGGATCAGTGAAAATATCACCACGATACGACTGAGAAATAGTCTATTTTCTGAATAAATATTTTGTAAAGCGAAGTGCTGGGGCATGGTCAGGAATTAGCGTAAATCTAAAAATTAATGGAACCCTTGTTGGCAACGGCGTAACAAGTACCTTACGACGGGCCAAAAAATGGTGCCGCTTAATGCGGGTAGCCAGAAGGCTGTATTATAAGAGAGAGGGCGCTGAAATGTGTCGGTCCAGAGTATGATTGATTGAGCGATAAAAAGGATTAAAAAAATAAAGAAACATTGTTGTATTAATCGAATGTTTTGTAGTCGTTTGTGTAGTGTAAGGCAGAGATAAGCCGCAAAGATATAGCCGGATGGGTGCTGCCCGAGAATACGGCCGGTGAGAACATCAATCAGAAGACCAATCAAGAAGGCATGAAAAATACCGATTTTATGGGGTTCTGATAGTAGCCAGTAGATTAAAACCAGTAAAACCCAGTCCGGTGCTATTAGTTGAACCGAAGGGGGTAGCGGTAGTATGCGCAACATAAATGCCAGACTTAGCGAGCCAAGGTAAAAGATGTAATTAAGTTGATTAGTCGGGCTCATTGTTTTGGGGGGTAGGCGTTTTAGAAGGATTAAGTAAGGGGATTGGGGTGGGGTTACTCCAAACAACCAATAATTCGCGAATACGATCCAGTTGGGCTTTCGGTGTAGCCGTTATGATAGCAAAGGGTTTGTCGGGTTGCGAGATGACTGTTTTTACAGTCGCGACGGGATAGCCTTGCGGGAAGGTGCCTCCAAGTCCTGAGGTAATGAGTAGGTCACCGGGCTGAATATCGCTGTTGTTAGGGAGGTAAGGTAAATTAAGTTGATTGAGTTGGCCACTACCGACGGCAATGGTATAGAGCCCGTTACGGTTGATTTGTACTGGAATGGCATGGCTGGGATCTGAAATGAGTAAGACTTCAGAACGCATCGGGGTCGAGCGTGTCACTTGGCCGACAACACCGTTAATATTTAGCACCGGTTGGTTCTTATGGATACTAAATCGACTGCCTTTATTTAAGGCAATCGTGTGCTCATAGGGGGCTAGGTTTATAGATAATACTTCGGCTGATAGGAGTTGTTCACCCAGTGTGAAAGAGTTACCCAGTAGGGCTTGTAGACGAATATTTTCTTTTTCCAGAGCAGCCAGTTTAAGTAGCTTGGTTTGAGTTTTGAACTGTTGTTCTTTGAGTCGAGTGTTTTCATCGACAACGTCTTGATAGGTCAGTAGAGAGTCGGTAAGTGTTTGATTGAGTTGTGGTGGTAGGTTGACAAGTCGCTCTAAGGGATAAGTAATTATGGACAATGCATTACGCGTATTGTCCAAGAAATTACTTTGGTGTTCGGTGATTAATAAGGATGCAGATAAAATGGCCGTGACCAGTAGACGGAAGTTTAATGATGGGCCGGTGGTGAATAGTGGTTTTATGGTCGAACCCTCAGTTGTGCTCTGGTAAGAGATTTTTTACTGTAACACCGTGCAGATAAAGGTGTGTAGCACGGTGTAAAAGTTGGCTTTAGCTGGGTTAGTAGAATGGTTGGCAATGGTAACTAATCGAGAGCAAACCCCAACATGTTTTTGTCATCCATCATTTCAAGGATCTTGCCACCACCTCGAGCAACACAGGTCAAAGGATCGTTTGCAACTAAAACGGGTAGCCCAGTTTCTTCAGAAATTAAGCGGTCAATATCTTTTAATAAAGCACCGCCACCGGTTAAGACAATACCACGTTCGGCAATATCAGAACCAAGTTCTGGTGGTGTTTGTTCCAGTGCAACTTTGACGGCGCCGACAATACCGGCAAGCGGTTCTTGAAGGGCTTCAAGCATTTCATTGCTGTTAAGGGTGAAACTTCGGGGTATTCCCTCGGCAAGATTACGGCCTTTAACTTCAATTTCGATAATTTCATTGCCGGGATAGGCGGAGCCGATTTCATGTTTAATGCGTTCAGCGGTGGCTTCGCCAATTAACGTGCCATAGTTACGGCGAACATAATTGATAATGGCTTCGTCAAAACGGTCGCCGCCAATACGAACAGAGGCGGAGTAGACAATGCCATTTAAGGAAATAACGGCAACCTCAGAGGTTCCTCCACCAATATCCAAAACCATTGAGCCTTGGGCTTGGTCGACCGGTAAGCCGGCACCGACAGCGGCAGACATCGGTTCTTCAACTAAATAAACTTCTCGAGCGCCCGCCATGGAGGCTGATTCGCGGATAGCGCGGCGCTCGACTTGTGTGGAGCCGCAAGGAACGCAGACTAAAATACGAGGACTGGGGCGTAACAGTTTGCTTTCATGTACTTTTTCAATAAAAAATCGCAGCATGCGTTCGGTTACAGCAAAATCAGCAATAACACCGTCTTTAAGTGGGCGGATTGCAGTAATGTTGCCAGGGGTGCGTCCCAACATGACTTTGGCATCAGAGCCTACTGCAGCAATAAACTTATTGCCGCGTGCACGGTCTTCCTTAATGGCGACTACGGAAGGTTCATTGAGAACAATCCCTTGTTCTGGAATATAAATGAGCGTATTCGCGGTTCCTAAATCAATTGACAGGTCTGTAGAAAAAAGCCCGCGTATGCGTTTGAACATCATGTTCTATCCTTGCGACTAAAATGATACTACTTTAACAATCGAGTGGGTATTTGGGCAAGATATCAAGTATTATATTTGCTAAAAGAAATGATATTTTTAGTTCATGGAGTAGTAAATGGCGTTAACGACAGAAGAAGTTAATAAAATTGCATATTTGGCGCGACTTGGGATTGACGAACAAGATGTGGACAGTTACGCAAAAGAACTTTCTGGAATTTTAAATTTAGTGGAGCAAATGAGTTCCGTGAACACGGAACAGGTAACTCCGATGGCACATCCAATGGATCAGGTTCAACGTTTGAGGGTGGATGAAGTCACCGAAGGCGATCAGCGGGCATTATTTCAGGCGCAGGCGCCTGACGTTGAAGCGGGCCTGTATTTAGTGCCTAAAGTCATTGATTAGTAAGGAGTTTTGAGGTATATGCATAATCAAACGATCGCTGAACTGGCTAAAGGCCTTCAGGCGAGAGAGTTCTCGAGTCAGGAATTAACCACAGCGCACTTAGCGCGAATCAAGCAACACAGCGCATTAAATTGTTTTATTACGGTGACCGAAGTTGAAGCCCTTGCGCAGGCCAAAATAGCGGACCAATTAATTAGCGATGGAAAAGCAGGCCCTTTAACGGGTATTCCGCTCGCGCATAAGGATATTTTTTGTACCCAGGGAATTAAAACCAGTTGTGGTTCTAAAATGCTTGATAATTTTCAAGCACCTTATAACGCCACCGTCATCGAGCGATTTAATCAAGCTGGCGCGGTGACTTTAGGTAAATTAAATATGGATGAGTTCGCCATGGGGTCATCCAATGAAACCAGTTTTTTTGGCCCGGTTAAAAATCCTTGGGATCATTCGGCGGTGCCGGGAGGATCTTCAGGGGGCTCGGCTTGCGCGGTAGCGGCGCGTTTAGCGGTTGGGGCTACCGGTACAGATACCGGAGGGTCTATTCGGCAACCGGCGGCTTTTTGCGGAATTACCGGCTTGAAACCGACTTATGGGCGCGTGTCGCGTTACGGCATGATTGCATTTGCTTCCAGTCTTGATCAAGGCGGTCCGATGACGCGAACGGTTGAAGATGCGGCATTAATGTTGCAGACAATGGCTGGGTTTGATTCGCGTGATTCAACCAGTGTCGATAAGCCGGTGCCGGATTATTCTAAAGGCCTCAATGATTCATTGGCTGGGCTGAAAATAGGATTACCTAAAGAGTTCTTCGGTGACAACTTAAACACACAAATGGCGCAAGTTGTTGAAGATGCCGTTGCTGAATATACACGATTAGGGGCCGAGGTTGTTGAAGTGTCCATGCCGAATATTAATTTATCTATTCCGGCTTATTATATTATCGCACCGGCAGAGTGTTCTGCTAATTTATCGCGTTTTGACGGGGTTCGGTACGGGCATCGTTGTGAAGCACCTGAAGATTTAAACGATCTATATATTCGTTCTCGTGGAGAAGGATTTGGTTCAGAGGTCAAACGTAGAATATTGATCGGAACCTATGCGTTATCGACCGGTTATTACGATGCTTATTATCTTCAAGCGCAAAAAATTCGTCGTTTGATCAGTGATGACTTCAAAAAGGTATTGTCAGAAGTTGACGTGGTAATGGGGCCTGTGACACCGACACCGGCTTTTGGCTTGGGTGAAAAATCAGGCGACCCGATTGAAATGTATTTGTCTGATATGTATACCATTGCTGTTAATTTAGCTGGGTTGCCGGCGCTCTCGATTCCGGCAGGGTTTGTGGATCAGAAACCGGTAGGGTTGCAAATTATTGGTAACTATTTTGAAGAGGCACGGTTGCTCAATGTGGCTCATCGGTACCAACAGGAAACCGATTGGCACCAACAAGCACCCGCGGGTATCGAATAAGAAAGCAGTAGTTTTGAGGTCACTCTTTTCAAGAGTGTATGTAGATAAACATGGTCAGTGTTACAGAGGCATTTAAATGGAATGGGAAACAGTCATTGGGTTAGAGATTCACGCCCAACTTGCAACAAAATCGAAAATATTTTCAGGTGCATCGACCGCCTATGGCGCTGAGCCAAATACCCAGGCGTGTGCGGTTGATTTAGGTTTGCCCGGCGTCTTGCCGGTATTAAATGAACAAGCGATGCATTTAGCGCTGCGGTTTGGTGTGGCGATCGGGGCAGAAATAGCGCCTTATTCGGTTTTCTCGAGGAAAAATTATTTTTACCCTGATTTGCCAAAAGGCTACCAGATTAGTCAATTTGAATTACCGATCGTCGGTCAAGGGGTTTTGGATATTGAAGTCGAGGGTGAGACTAAACGCATCGGTGTGACCCGGGCGCATTTGGAAGAAGATGCCGGTAAATCATTGCATGAGGATTTTCAGGGTTTGTCAGGGATAGATTTAAATCGGGCAGGCACACCATTGCTGGAAATTGTTTCAGAGCCGGATATGCGTTCAGCTAAAGAAGCCGTTGCCTATATGAAAAAGATACATACATTGGTGCGTTACTTAGGCATTTGTGATGGCAATATGCAGGAAGGGTCTTTTCGTTGTGATGCGAATGTTTCTGTGCGCCCTAAAGGGCAGGCGGAATTTGGTATTCGGGCGGAGATTAAGAACTTAAATTCTTTTCGCTTTGTTGAGAAAGCTATTAATCATGAAGTAGAACGCCAGATTGACCGGATTGAGTCGGGATTGAGTGTGGTGCAAGAAACGCGGCTTTATGATTCTGATTTGGATGAAACCCGCTCTATGCGGAGTAAGGAAGAAGCTAACGATTACCGTTATTTCCCGGACCCTGATTTATTGCCGGTAGTCATTACGGAGGCATTGATAGAACAAGCGCGTGGCGAATTGCCGGAATTACCGGATGCTAAAAAATTGCGCTTTAAAGAACAGTATGGTGTCGATGAAGAGACCGCAGTGTTATTGACTCATTCCAAAGACATGGCTGATTACTATGAAGCGGTTATCAGTGCTTCGGGCTGTGAGGCAAAGTTATGTACCAATTGGGTGACCGGTCATTTAGCCGGTGCCTTAAATAAGGATGGGTTAGATATTACTCAAAGCCCGATCGGACATGCGCGTTTTGCCGGCTTGTTGGCGAGGATAGCGGATAATACGATTTCGGGGAAAATTGCCAAGCAGGTTTTTGAGGCGTTATGGAACAGCGATCAAACGGCCGATGAAATTATTGACCAGAAGGGCTTAAAGCAAATTACCGATTCCGGTGCTATTGAAGCTATTATTGATGAGGTGATTGCCAATAATGCCGGTCAAGTTGAGCAGTATTTGTCCGGTAAAGATAAGGTGTTTGGTTTTTTTGTTGGTCAGGTGATGAAGTTGACGCAAGGTAAAGCAAATCCCGGTGAAGTGAATGCGATGTTGAAGGCAAAATTAAAGCGTTAAGCCTGCTTTCTTGGAAAGTTAATCATTAAAGAGTGTGAGTTTGATTTCTTGAGGCTGTGGGGTGTCTAGTTTAAACGCCCGCAACTCAAGGATGCCTTTGGTATTTAAGGAAATAATCATCTGAATGATATCGGGGTAGTTAGCCATTTTAATATCGGTTTCTGAAGGGATGGCAGGACTGGTAGGGTGGGAGTGGAAGATGGCAAAGAAATCTTCTCCGCGCTCGCGGATCGCCGTCATCGCTTGAATTTGTTGTTGGGCATCCAATAAAAAACGTTGTTCAGGGCATTCGGCAACATTATCTACATGGTAACAACGGTGTGGAATACCGGCTTTGCTACCGACCAGACCGCAAACTTCTTTTGTCGGTGACAATTGAGCGAGATGTAATAGCTCGTTGGTGATGCGGCGTGGAATTCTTATGTCGTTAGCAGTCATGGGGCGATGAGTTCAGTGAGTGGTTAATACAGTCGTTTGCGTATTTAAGTGTTATAAACGCCGGTGGTAACGCGGGGGTTGCCGGCCAAGTCGTTGTGGGTCGCAATTCTATCATAATTAAAGCGTTTAAAAATGTCTTGGACACGGGCTTGTTGGTCGTA
>JASMBU010000008.1 GCA_030753675.1 Methylococcales bacterium | reverse complement strand
TTAAACGCAAAATTACTTGAATTAACGTTTGAATACTGATGTCGATGTTTTGTCGTTAGACTACAACATCCTATATCAGCACCCACACAAATTATTTTGATTTACTTTTTTAAAGAGCGGCAAGGCTACTGCCCTGCTGAGTTTGACTATTATAAACACTTTCTTTACTGTGTCAACCAACCCGTCAAACTTAATTTTTTCTGCCTCAGTCCGGAAAACTGCTTACCCCGAACTGGGTCGCAAAGTATACCGCCTAAAATACAACCGTCAATGCCTTATTTAGCCTTATTTTAACAAATACCACAAACTCAATGGCTTAGCTCGAAACAATATTCACTCGGGCGTATTTGCGTTTGCCAACCTGTACGACATGGGTGCTGCCAACAGCAACGGCTAACTTAGGATCTGTTACTTTCTCACCGTCTATTTTCACCGCACCTTGCTTTACCATCCGCATAGCTTCTGATGTACTTACGGTCAACCCAGCGTCTTTTAATATATTCGCTATTTGGATCTGTGATGCTGTTGTCACCAATTGTACTTCATCCATTTCATCAGGAACCGCACCATGCTTAAAACGCGCTTCAAAATCTGCCAACGCCTTTTCCGCCAATGATTGACTATGAAAACGCGCAATAATTTCCAATGCCAAATTCACTTTATAATCCCGCGGATTTGCACCCTGCTCGCAAGCTTCACGCCACTGCTCAACCTCGGTCATAGGACGAAAGCTCAGTAATAGAAAATAACGCCACATCAACTCATCTGATATCGACATAATCTTCCCGAACATATCCGTTGGCGAATCCGCTATTCCAATATAATTATTAAGGGACTTAGACATTTTCTGAACCCCATCTAAACCCTCAAGAATAGGCATGGTCATAACCACCTGTGGCTTTTGGCCATAAACTTGCTGTAGTTGTCGGCCCACTAACAAATTAAACTTCTGATCTGTACCCCCTAACTCAAGGTCTGCCTTCATAGCCACCGAATCATACCCTTGGATGAGCGGGTACAAAAACTCATGAATTGCGATAGACTGTCCATCTTTATACCGTTTGTTAAAATCATCCCGTTCTAACATCCGTGCTACGGTATGCTTAGCAGCCAGTTGAATCAACTCCGCTGTGGTCATTTTATTTAACCACGCAGAGTTAAACATGACTTCAGTCTTTTCAGGATCAAGAATCTTAAAGATTTGCTCTTCATAGGTTCTTGCATTGGTTTGAATCTCTTCAGGCGTCAATGATTTGCGCGTTATACTCTTACCGGTAGGATCACCAATCATGCCCGTGAAATCACCAATCAAAAAAAGCACTTGATGGCCTGCATCTTGAAACTGCCTAAGCTTATTTATTAATACCGTATGCCCTAAATGTAAATCAGGCGCCGTAGGATCGAAGCCTGCTTTAATCCGAAGCGGTCGACCTTCTTTAAGCTTCTCTATAAAGGCATCCTTAACCAATATTTCATCAGTTCCTCGACTCAACTCTACTATTGACTGATCATCAAATATCATCGTTTTCTCACCACACTCTCCATTAAGTTCATCACCCATAAACGCCAAGGAAAGACATGCATTCCACCACCGGCCCGTATAACAGGGAATTTACAATTATACAATTTAACAAGCTCTGACTCTTGATTAATTCATTGTTCGTTGTTTTTATTAAGTTAATCCTCTAGAATTGCCCTTTTATAATGTATGTTCTTGACTCCGTTTCTATGAAAATACTTAAGCTCAATACTCTAATTATTTCTATTAGTTTTATTAGCGGTATCAGTTGGGCGCTGATTGCTCCCGATAAATCGCCCGAAACCACGCCAATAGCGCCCACCATCACCACCACGTCCATCTTATTACCCGCGCCTATTGATAAAGGTCGAGCACAGCACGCCACTGAGCCTCCAATGACACCGCAACAATCCAGCCTGAATGAACATCATTACAAAGTAACCACGGGGGAAAACCTTTCTTCTATATTCTCTAAACTCAACTACAGCAGCAAAGATTTACATCATATTATTCACGCGAATCCAATCGGCAACCAATTTGCCGCTATTTCCCCAGGAAAAACACTGACCTTCAAAAGCACGTCAGACGGCACACTTATAGAATTGCATTACCCCAAGAAACCAACTCAGACGATTGTTGCAAAACGAATCAATGAGACCTTCCAAGTTAAAGCCATCAACGCGGTCGTTAACCGTGAAATAAGCTACATACACACCACCATCCAAACCTCTTTATTCATTGACGCTAAAAAAGCCGGCCTCTCTGATAAATTAATTATGGAGTTAGCCCAAATATTTGCCTGGGATATCGATTTCGCCCTCAACCTGCGAAAAGGCGACCATTTCAGCCTTCTTTTTGAGAAACTACATATCAATGGCGAAGCCATTGGTTCTGGTAATATCCTCACAGCTGAATTCATCAATAAAGGCCAAAAACATCAAGCTGTACGCTATGAAGATAACAACGGGGCTGCCAGCTATTACCAACCTAACGGCAAGAGTCTAAAAAAGGCTTTTTTAAGAACGCCCATTGACTTTGCCCGAGTAAGCTCTCACTTTAACCTCAAAAGAAAACACCCCGTTTTAAATCGAATTCGTGCCCACAAAGGCGTTGACTATGCAGCAAGAACGGGCACCCGAATAAAATCGACGGGGCGTGGAAAAATAATCTACCGTGGACGTAAAGGCGGTTATGGGCGAACCGTTATCGTTCAACACGGCCAAAAATACACCACGCTATACGCCCACCTTTCAAAATATCAGCGCAATCAGAAAGTAGGCTCCCGCGTTAACCAAGGTGATACGATTGGCTATGTCGGAAAATCTGGTCTTGCAACAGGCCCACACTTACATTATGAATTCAGAATAAACGGCACCCACAGAAACCCACTAACGGTTAAGCTACCCAGCAGCAACCCCATAAACAAATCGAACATGGCTGATTTTAAATCACAAACAACGCCGCTACTCGCACAGCTACTACATGTAAAAAATAACTCATATGCAGAAAATACCTTCTAACCCCTAAATCACCCCACACTCGCTCATGCCTACTCCCTTGCCCGAATACTATATTGGCATCATGTCCGGCACGAGTCTTGATGGAATAGATGTCGCCTTAGTGGAAATGACTAACGCCCCTAAGCTCGTTGACTTTCATTACACCCCTTTTCCCAACGATATAAGAACACTACTCAACGCTTTCTGCCAGCCCAATCACTTAACATCACTTCAAAAGCTCGGACAGCTCGATAGCCAACTGGGCGAACTTTTCGCTACTAGTGTCAATGAATTACTGGATAAAATACGCCTCAACCCACACAAGATCAAAGCAATTGGCTGTCATGGTCAGACCATTCACCACGCACCTGATATTCAACACCCTTTTTCTATGCAACTGGGAAACCCAAATATTATTGCTGAACGAACTGGCATAACAACCGTTGCTGACTTTCGTCGCCGAGACATAGCCGCCGGCGGTCAAGGTGCGCCTTTAGTTCCGTATTTCCACAAAGCTCTTTTTCAACACCCCAAGGAGAGTCGAGTTATTGTTAATATTGGCGGAATCGCAAACATCACGATTTTACCCTCACAACAATCGGGATTAGCCAGTTCTGGCTTTGACACCGGACCGGGTAATACCTTGCTTGATCAGTGGATCTATAAAATAAAACAACACCCCTACGATCAATCAGGCTTATGGGCACAAAGCGGCCATTCTCACCCTGAAATTATTACGCTATTAAAATCCGACCCTTTCTTTGCACAACCACCACCCAAAAGTAGTGGCCGTGAATATTTCTCACTCGATTGGTTAACCGATAGCCTCAGACCACTACACACAACCTACTCCCCTGAAGATATCCAAGCCAGCTTAACCATGTTTACTGCACAAACCATAGCTGAAGCGATAACTCACTACGCACCCGATACTGACCGAATTTATATTTGTGGTGGCGGCGCTCACAACACCACACTTATTGCAGATATGAAGGCATTAAGACTGAGCCCCATAGCACTAACATCAGCGCTTGGAATCAATCCAAACCATGTCGAAGCGATTGCCTTTGCGTGGTTAGCCAAAAGATGTCTAGATAAAAACCCCGGGAACCTGACCTCGGCAACAGGCGCCAGCCACCCTGTGATCTTAGGGGCTATCTATCAACACTAAACTTAAACTGAAAAAGATGAACCACAACCACAGGTTGTTGACGCATTAGGATTGCGTATAACAAACTGAGCCCCTGTTATATCTTCTTTATAATCTATTTCTGCACCTGTTAAATACTGAATGCTCATAGAATCAATTAATACCTTTACGCCCTCTTTCGTAACAGAAGTATCATCATCATTCTCTTCTTCATCAAAAGTGAAGCCATACTGAAACCCAGAACACCCGCCCCCAGTGATATAAACACGGAGTTTTAAGTTATCATTACCTTCTTCGGCAATCAAATTACTCACTTTCTTTGCAGCATTATCAGAAAAAACAAAAGGATCCGAAATTTGTGTCATTAGTTTTTTTAACCGCCATTAAATATTTTTTAATTATCCCTACAGATCACAACTTAGTCAACAGCTATGGATAAAGCCCTACCAGGTTTAGCCCTTGATGCTCAGGCACTCCCAACATTAAATTCATATTTTGCACGGCTTGCCCCGCTGCACCTTTAACCAAATTATCAATCACAGACAACACCACGACCTGATCACCGCCTTGTGGATGGAAAACTGCAAGCTGACACCGATTAGAGCCCTTAACGTGATTAGTTTTTGGATGAGCCCCTGACGGTAAGACATCCACAAAAAATTCATCTTGATAGCGCAGCTCAAACATCGCTTGTAAATCAGTCGTCGGATCAAGCAACCGCGCATACAAGGTAGCGTGTATTCCTCGCACCATTGGGGTTAAGTGCGGTACAAACGTTAACTTAACGGTCTGATTAGCCACACGTTCAAGACCTTGAGTGATTTCTGGTAAATGCCGGTGTCCTGAAACTGCATAGGCCGAAAAGCCCTCGCCCGTCTCACTCATCAAGGCCGATACTTGTGCCGCCCGTCCGGCGCCACTAACCCCTGACTTTACATCTGCTATTAAACTGGTTTCATCAACCACACCATTTTCAAGCAAAGGCAAAAAACCCAATTGTGTAGCCGTTGGATAACAGCCTGGACAAGCGACTAAATTAGCCCCCTGAATCGCCACTCTATTAATTTCTGGCAACCCATAAACAGCTTGCTCAATGAGATCAGGACAGGCATGACGCTGCCCATACCACTGCTCCCAAAGCGCATGATCTTTAAGACGGAAATCTGCTGACAAATCAATAACCTTAATACCTAACTGCAACAACTCTTCTGCCAAAAACATCGCAATGCCATTGGGCGTCGCAAAAAAGACGACATCACAGACTTTAAGATTTTCTAAATCAGGGGCAACGAAATGCTGATTAATGTGCCCTCGCAAACTGGGATAAAGCGCGTCAACCCGACGACCGACATCTGAACGCGACGTCACCACCGAAACACAGACCTCAGGATGCAATACTAATAATCGCAGCAATTCAATACCGGTATACCCGGTTCCTCCAACAATGCCAACTCTAATCATGATAACTCTTCATCTCTATTAATACCCACACCATATTACAAAACCAACACCACCGGTTATACCTCAGCTAAAAAAACCAGATCAAGGCTTAAGCGACTTTTTGGCAACATTATTTCTAAGATAAACCGGCCTAACCTGCTCAGCAGATTGTGCCTGTGAAAAATTGGCAACAGCCAATTTAGCAACAACTGCAGCGCGCGGCAAATAACCCCCCACGACATCCACCACCTTATGCTTTAAGTGCTCCGCTAACACGGCCTCATAAACACGCCATCCCGATCCCACACCAATACCTTCAATAGCCGGGCAAAGCACTTCTGACGCACAGACAACCGCCTCGTCTCCAACCAATTCAACACCATATTGATCATGGCGATGATAAACGCCCCAATAAACCTCTCCTAAACGCGCATCTATTGAAGACAACACCCAATTATAAGACTCATATTCATCCAGTGCTTGCAATGACATAGCGGCTAATGTTGATACCGGCACAACCGGTAAGTCTGCACCAAACCCAATACCTTGTATCACACCGGTTGCAATCCTCACGCCAGTAAATGCACCTGGACCGGCGCCAAAAGCCAATCCATCTAGTTGAGCGGGTTGTAATTGCGCATTGGCCATCAATCGATCAATCATGGGTAAAATCAGACGGCTATGCTCACGAGGCCGAACAACAAACTCTTCAGCCACCTCACCATTAATAATCAAGGCTGCTGAACACGCCTCAGTTGCCGTTTCAACAGCTAATAATTTCATGCCCAATCAACCCTGTCTAAAAAATTCTCTAACATCCTCTATCTCTCGTGTCCGTGCCATATTCGGTAAACTGTCTAAAAAAACACGCCCATAAGAGCGTTTCAATAACCGCGGGTCACATATCATTAGTACACCGCGATCCTGACTATCACGAATCAATCGCCCGACCCCTTGCCGCAAAGAAATGACCGCTTCAGGCAACTGATGCTTACTAAAGGGATTGTCCCCAGATTGCTCCATGACCTTTAAACGCGCTTTAAGCACCGGATCATTAGGCGCCTCAAAAGGTAGTTTATCAATAATGACACAAGACAACGCCTCTCCTCTAACGTCAACACCCTCCCAAAAACTAGAGGTCCCTAACAAGACCGCATTACCGGATTGTTTAAATCGTTGCAATAAATAAGATTTTGAACGGGTCCCTTGAACGAGCAATGGAAACTCTATAGCAGCTTCCATCTGCTTCGCAACCGCCCGCATTGTCGCATGACTGGTAAATAAAAAAAAAGCACGTCCTTGACTTGCGACAATGACAGGTTGGGCATATTTTACAATAGAATCAATGAAATCCGTAGAATTTGGTAAAGAAACCCCTTTAGGATGATAAAACAACGACTGACCGGGGTAATCAAACGGACTCTCCCAATAATGCGAATCAACCCCTTCTAAGCCCAGACTGCTCAGAAAATAATCAAATTTCTTACCGACACTTAACGTCGCTGACGTAAAGACCCAGGTTTGCCCATGTTGGCGCATAAAGGACTGAAAATCATTCGCGATATTGACTGGCGTACGCGACAACGTAAACGTTTTTTTAAACACCTCATACCATTGAATCCACGAACTATCTTGTGCCTGCACTAAAGTTTCAAGATCCCCTATCAACTGCTCAGAACGCTTAGAACATAGATCTATACCTTTACTGGACCCTGCCAGCTCTGATAATTGCGTAGAAAGATTATTTAAAACGGTTAAAAGTTCTTTTAATGTTGTCCAAAGCCGTTGATCTACTTCCAAGTCGACCCAAGCGCCCCTTTTTAATTCAATACCAAACGCCATTTTTAAGGTTATTACCGCGCTTAAAACCTCTTCGGCACATCTCCGTAAATTCGGTAATGACACCGATAAATTAACGCTTTCTGCGATCGTTGACTGCGCTAAATCTTTAATTTGGTTACCACTAACCGTATTACCTAAAAAGCCACTCGCCACCTTAGCAAGTTGATGCGCTTCGTCTATCACGATTACATCCGCATCAGGTAATAACTCACCAAAGCCAGTATCTCGTATACTCCAATCAGCACAGAGTAAGTGATGATTAACAACGGTAATATCCGCCTCTTTAGCCATTTTTCGTGCCTGAGTTAAATGGCACCGATGGTAATCCGGACACTCTTGACCCAAACAATTGTCAGCCGTAGAGGTCGCCTGAAACCAAACTGGCGCCGACTCTGAGATAATCTCCATTTGCGTTATATCACCCGATTTAGTTTGTAACGACCAGTCTTTAATCGCCATCAATTGGGCTTGCTCTTCGGCGTTAAACGAATGACTATGGAGCGCCTTCTCCAATCGATACAAACATAAGTAATTACTCCGCCCTTTAAGCAAACAAGCACTAAAAGGGGTCTCAATAACCTGTCTCAACATGGCAATATCTTTAAAAAAAAGCTGATCTTGTAGGTTTTTGGTACCGGTCGAAATAACCGCTTTTTTACCCGCAGCAATAACAGCGGCTAAATAGGCAAAGGTTTTACCGGTCCCTGTACCCGCTTCCGCGACAAGATGTTTTTCATTCTCAATAGCTTGGTAAATAGCAGTGGCCATCTCAAACTGCTCTACTCTGAGCTCATAATCAGGAACCTTTTGACTTAATGCGCCCTCAGTAGAGAAAAAATGATCTAAGTTGATCAAAACGACACGCTCCTTTTACGCTGTTGTATCTGGTATTGCCTCAAAACTTACGAAAAAAATTCAACCGATCGCGTAACAATAGCGCCTAAAAAATATCTGCACTAATTATTGGCTAGCGAAGACAACTCAAATAGCCTTTTCAAAAAAGGCACCTATGAATAAAATTAATTCAAAAAAATATAACCCCTGCTGAATAATTATTTAAAGATATAGCCTGACCCCTTTAATAGCAAACGCATCGAAGTTTAAGCACGCTATGATCGCATTTTATTCTAATTCAAAAAATTGTTATTTTTCACGCTCATCCAAAACCTTCAAGTCACTGCTCTGTGAGTAGCCTTATAAACACATCAAAAACAAACAACTTTCCCAACAATAATGAAGACTTACCTTTTATCACTTAGGAAGAATATAGGATTTAGGGGGATTTAGAACCGCACCATCGCCAGCCATACAAATAAATTATCAGTTCAAACCCTATTTAATATTGACTTTTTGGTCAAAATCATTCAATTTACGCACTTGGAATGGTTGAGTGAATTTAAATCTCAAAAAATCATCCAGCTTAAACTTAAAACTAAAATTTAGTCTTAGAAAATTAACTGTACTCTGCCATCATGACAGACTACTTGGAGGAAACTTTATGAAAATGCCTGTTAAAAGCTGGCTGATCGCAACCACTGTCGCTACTTGTTTAGCTGCACCTGCGATTTCAACTGCTAACAGTAACTTGGAACGACTCACAAACAACGCTAAAAACTGGGCTACGTGGGGCGGTGATTATCAAGGAACTCGTTACAGTAAACTCAACGAAATAAACACAAACAACGTTAGCGATCTGCAACCTGCTTGGACTTTTTCAACAGGCGTTCTACGTGGACACGAAGGCGGCCCCATTGTTGTGAATGATACAATCTACATTCACACCCCTTTTCCCAACACTGTATACGCTCTTGATCAAGCATCGCAATCGGTCATTTGGGAATACACCCCAAAACAAGATGCAGATGTAACTATCCCTGTGATGTGTTGTGACACAGTTAACCGTGGCTTAGCTTACGGTGACGGTAAAATATTTTTACAACAATCTGATACTGTTTTGACGGCACTTGATGCCAAAACCGGTAAGCGAATTTGGAGTGTGCAAAACGGTGATCCTAAATTAGGCATGACCAACACCAACTCACCTATTGTTGTGAACGATAAAGTTATCACAGGTATTTCAGGCGGGGAATTCGGTGTTCGTGGATTTTTAGCGGCATACGATATCAACACCGGCCAGTTAGCTTGGAAAGGTTACAGCATGGGTCCAGATTCTGACACATTAATTAACTCAAGCTCTACAACTACTTGGGCAAACGGTAAAGTCACTAAAGTTGGCGCAAACTCAAGCACAAAAACTTGGGAAGGCGACCAATGGAAAATCGGTGGCGGTACAACATGGGGCTGGTACAGCTATGATCCTAAATTAAACCTTGTTTATTATGGATCAGGTAACCCATCGACATGGAACCCTGTTCAACGACCAGGTGATAATAAATGGTCAATGTCTCTTTGGGCACGTGATGCGGATACCGGTGAAGTTAAATGGGTTTACCAAATGACGCCACATGATGAGTGGGATTTTGATGGTATCAATGAAGTGCCATTAGTTGATCAAAAAATCAACGGTAAAATGCGTAAAACCATCGTTCATTTTGACAGAAATGGCATTGGCTATACCTTAGATCGTGTTACCGGTGAATTACTGGTTGCTGAAACTTTTGACAAAGCTGTGAACTGGGTATCAGAAGTTGATATGCATACCGGTCGCCCTACAGTTGTTGATGAATTCAGTACTGAATTTCATGGTGAAGACGAAAATACCACAGGCGTGTGTCCTGCGGCTTTAGGTAGTAAAAACCAACAACCGGTTTCTTATTCACCACAAACAGGTTACTTCTATATCTCGGGTAACCATGTATGTATGGACTATGAGCCTTTTGAAGTGAGCTACACAGCGGGTCAACCATACGTTGGTGCAACATTAAGCATGTATCCAGCAGGTGTTGATGCAGTAACTGGTCGTAAGAACGGTTCAACAAACTTGGGCGTTTTCACTGCATGGGATGCTACAACCGGCGAAATTGTTTGGTCTAACGACGAACCATTCTCAGTTTGGTCGGGTTCTGTTGCAACGGCTGGTGGATTAGTTTTCTACGGAACATTAGAAGGCTATCTGAAAGCGGTTGATGCTAAAACAGGTCGTGAATTGTATAAATTCAAAACACCTTCAGGCATTATCGGCAACGTAAACACTTGGAGCTTCCGAGGCAAACAATATGTTGGCGTTCTGTCTGGTGTAGGTGGCTGGGCCGGTATCGGTATGGCTGCTGGCATTGATGACGGTACCGATGCAACTAACACTGAAGGTTTAGGTGCTGTTGGCGCTTACAGAAGCCTTAGTGCTTACACTAAACTGGGCGGTGTTTTCACTGTATTCGCACTCCCAGGTCACCACTAAATTTATTGCTATAAATTAACTTAATTGGTACATCTTAAAGACTCTAGCTGTTTGTTCAGCTAGGGTCTTTTTTTATCCATTAAATGTTACATCTTCTTTTTTAAGAGAACCCTCATGACTAAGCTTCCCTTATCCATTACCGCCTTATGTTGCTGCCTTGCCTTCAGCGCAACTGTGCTTGCAGACAAGGCCTTTAAAGTATGCGCTGACCCCTTACACCCACCTTACTCATTAAGTGACGGCAGTGGCTTTGAAAATGACATTGCAGCTGTTTTTGCTGACCAATTAAATTTACCGCTCAAGTTCACCTGGTTCCCACAACGAATCGGTTTTATCAGAAATACACTTAGAAAACCACTTGCTGACAACCAAGGCTATACCTGTGATGTTGTTATGGGCGTACCGACAGGCTACGACCTTGCACTCACAACGAAACCTTATTATCACTCCAGTTATGTCCTGGTAATTGCTAAAGGACGTGGGTGGGACGATATAACCTCACCGTACCAATTAGCACAAGCCAACGAAGACCGGCTTAGTACGCTTAAAATCGCTATGTTTGACAGAGGCCCCGGAACAACTTGGCTACATCGAAACGGCCTAATTGACCAAGGTATCCCCTATCAAACAATGACCGGTGACAATGAAAATAATACTGCCATGATGATTAGCAAAGACCTTCGTTCTGGTAAAATTGATATGGTTATATTATGGGGACCCATGGCAGGCTATGTGTTAGGTGACGGTGGAGTCACCAATTACAATGTCATCCCCTTGAAATCAAATGCCGGAATGAAATTTGATTTTTCTATCTCTATGGCGGTTCGCTATGGTGATAACGCTCGCAAAGAACTCTTGGAAAAACTCATTGATACAAATGCTGAAAAAATAGAAAATATCATAGAGTCGTATCATATTCCTCTACTTGCAATCCCAGAATACATCCCTAAAGATGATGATTAACCGTCTTCAGACATAAAAAAAGGGTCCTCACGGACCCTTTTCTATTAGATTAAGATTTGATTAGTCTATCAATCAATTTCCTTCATGCTTAATCTAACCCGTCCTTGCCTATCGATCTCAAGAACCTTAACTTTGACCACATCACCTTCGGAAAGCTTATCACTCACTTTTTCAACATGCTCGTCTGATATTTGAGAAATATGCACCAACCCATCTTTCCCTGGCAAAATAGTCACAAAGGCACCAAAATCCATCAGCCTAGCAACTTTACCCTCATAGATTTTGCCCACTTCAACTTCAGCAGTAATCTCTTCGATCAATCGTTTTGCCTCTTCGCCAGCACTCTTATCAACAGAGGCTACTTTAATAATACCATCGTCCGTCAAGTCAATACTCGCCCCTGTTTTCTCAGTTAAGCTGCGAATCGTTGCTCCGCCTTTACCGATAACATCACGGATTTTACTGGGATCAATCTTAAATGAAATAATTCGTGGCGCATAATCTGACATTTCTTCGCGAGTTTCAGAAAGCGAATCATTCATTCTATCAAGAATATGAAGTCGACCTTCTTTAGCTTGAGCCAAAGCCGTTTCCATAATTTCATTAGTGATACCATCAATCTTAATATCCATTTGCAGTGCCGTAATACCTTCTTCCGAACCTGCAACTTTAAAATCCATATCACCTAAATGATCTTCATCGCCCATAATATCTGACAATACGGCAAAATCTTCCCCTTCTTTGATTAAGCCCATGGCAATCCCTGCAACGGGAGTTTTGATAGGCACCCCAGCATCCATAAGTGCCAAACTGGTACCACAAACCGAGGCCATTGAACTTGAACCATTTGACTCGGTAATCTCTGAAACGACACGAATAACATACGGAAAATCATCAATGTTTGGAACAACCGCTAAAACACCTCGCTTCGCTAAACGACCATGGCCAATTTCTCGACGCTTGGGTGTTCCTACAAAACCTGTTTCTCCCACACAAAATGGCGGAAAGTTATAATGCAGCATAAAATTATCTTTACGCTCGCCACTGATAGAATCAATAATTTGCGCATCACGGCCCGTTCCCAAGGTTGCAACCACAATGGCTTGCGTCTCACCTCGCGTAAACAAGGAAGAGCCATGTGCCCGAGGCAAAACACCGGTACGAACACTAATAGGGCGAACCGTACTTAAATCACGACCATCAATACGACTTTGCGTTGATAACACATAGTCTCTAACCACTCTTTTCTCAAGACTTTCAAAAGCGCCTCGAACTGAAGACGCCTCATAGGAACCGTCTTCAGTTAATTTTTCAATCAACTCATTTCTAACTACTTTAAGTTGATTTTGACGACTTAATTTTTCAGGAATCTTATAAGCATCACTGATCGCCACTTCAACTTCACTGGCAACCTGAGCCGCCAATGTTTCATCTTTAACCGGTGCAACCCAATCCATAGCCGGCTTGTTAACTTCCTGAGCCAATTCACTAATGGCTGTAATAGCCACTTGCATTTGCTCATGACCAAACATCACCGCGCCTAACATGATTTCTTCGCTCAATAATTCAGCTTCAGACTCAACCATTAAAACAGCTTGATCAGTACCGGCAACAACTAACTCCAACTGCGATTCTTCTAACTCACTCTTCGTTGGGTTTAATAGGTAATCGCCATTGTTATAACCCACCAATGCCGCTGAGATAGGTCCATTAAAAGGTAAGCCTGAAATTGATAAAGCTGCCGAGGCACCTAATAATGCAGGAACCTCTGTTCCAATTTCAGGATTAAGTGACATCACTGTCGCAATGATCTGTACCTCATGAGTAAACCCTTTAGGGAACATGGGTCGAACAGGGCGATCAATCAATCGACAAAGCAGCGTTTCCTGCTCAGAAGGTCGACCTTCTCGCTTAAAAAACCCGCCTGGGATTTTACCCGCTGCATAACTTTTTTCTTGATAGTTAACCGTCAATGGGAAAAAATCAGCACCCACTGGACCATCTTTTTCCACAACGGTCACTAAAAGCGATGTCCCTTCAATATCAATTATCACGGCACCATCGGCTTGACGTGCTATTTCCCCTGTTTCAATACTGACAGTTTTTCTGCCATACTGAAATTCTTTACGAATATGAGTCACTATAATTTTCCTCTAAATTTTGAGACTATTTGAAAATAAATTAAATCGCTAAGTCTTACTTATTTTCTTAAACCCAACCGCTCGATTAATGAACGATAACGCGTTATATCCTTTCGTTTAATATAATCCAGTAATTTACGACGCTGGTTAACCATACGCAATAAACCGCGGCGCGAATGATTGTCTTTTTTATGTGCCTCAAAGTGAGTCGACAAATGGGCGATATGCGCTGTTAATAAAGCAATTTGAACTTCAGGTGATCCTGTGTCCGTAGATGTCAATTGGTAGTCTGCAATAACTGCTTGTTTTTGTTCTGTTGTAAATGGCATTTCTTATAACCCCTATACGGTTAATTTATTAAAATCATGGCCATGGTGCCAGACGCCGACACTTATATTTATATCGCCGCGCACAAACCATGCACTATATACCTCATTGTTTTCCGCAATAGGGCGCAGAAACAATGAAAAAACTCACACATATAAATACGGTCATTAAAAAAAGTGTATTTATACCCGAAAGATCTAATTGCATCAAATAGATATCCCTTTGATGCACCTAAACATTAATTAAAATTAAATAATCGTTTAGGTATTAATTGTCCCGCTGGTATCAGTTGCCCAATACCAACAAATAATTCTTCAAAATACATTCTCACTAAGCCTTGAGAATTACTCTCTTGATACACAACTGGCCGTCCATTTTGAATGGCCTTATACTGCCCATCATCCAACTTAATTTCCGGCCAATCCAATAAAACCTTATCAACAGGAATTAAGCTATGTTCTAATTCATTCCTCTGCTTAAGCGATACGAATTGCTCAAGGGTTAAGCACTGGTCAATACTAAAATACCCCACAGCCGTTCGGCGTAACTGCGAAATGGTTGCTCCACACCCCAATTTACGCCCAATGTCTTCAGCAAGACTTCTAATATAAGTCCCTTTAGTGCAACGCACGTCCAAAACTATTTTTTCCATTGTGAATGATAACAAATCTAGCTGGTGAATGGCTACTTCTCGTGCCTTTCTATCAACCACTTGCCCTTCTCTAGCCAATTCATACAAACGCTTACCTTGATGTTTTAAGGCTGAATACATCGGTGGTATTTGACTAATATTACCTTTAAAGCTCGACAAGCACTGTTCGATTTCTTCACCAGATAAATTTGGAACGGGAGATGTAGATATGACCTTCCCTTCAGTATCCCCACTATCTGTCGTTACACCCAGCAATAACGTTGCTTGATAACGTTTATCTGTATTCAATAAAAAAGAACATACTTTTGTTGCTTCCCCGAAACACAACGGTAAAACACCTGTTGCCAAAGGGTCTAGACTCCCTGTATGGCCTGCTTTATTAGCATTAAATAATCGCCTGACGTCCTGAAGCGCACCATTCGATGAGCCCCCAGATGCCTTATCTAATAGAATAAGACCATGAACATTCAAGCCTGATTTACGTCGCCGACCCATCGTTGTTACTCTAATCCTTCAGGATCACTACCATCTAATAATTTAGAAATTCGCATACCAGTTTCTAACGCATCATCATAAAAAAACTTAAAATGCGGCACTCTACGCATTTTCATTCTTTTACCCACTTCTAGGCGGATATAGTTAGCTGCCTCAGTTAAAATAGCCATTTTTTTTGAGACTTGCGCAGCTTCGGTATCAAATAATGAGACATAAATCTTAGCCATCGCTAAATCTCGACTGACTTCAACATCACTGACAGTCACGAACCCTAGACGTGGGTCTTTCATAACAGTCTGCATAACCACCGCTAACTCTTTATGTAACTGCGATGAAACTCTCGCATTACGTGCAAACTCTCTAACCATGAAATTTAGATCTCTCGCTTAACTTCAATACGTTCAAAAACCTCAATATAATCATTGCTCTTAACATCGTTGTAGTTTTTTACACCAACACCACATTCCATCCCTGATTTAACTTCTTGTATATCATCTTTAAATCGACGTAATGATTCTAATTGACCTTCATAAATAACAATATTATCGCGCAATACCCGTATTGGTAAGTTGCGTCGAACAAAGCCTTCAACAACCATACAGCCAGCAATAGCCCCTAACTTCGGCGAACGGAAAACATCTCTAACTTCGGCAATACCGACAATCTGTTCTTTTATTTCTGGCGATAACAAACCACTAATTGATTTTTTAACCTCATCAATCACATCATAAATAATACTGTAATAGTGAAGATCAATACCTTTATCAGTAATAAGTTTACGGGCTGTTGCATCTGCACGAACGTTAAAACCAATAACAATAGCATCAGAGGCCAAAGCTAAATTCGCATCACCTTCATTAATACCACCCACACCGCCATAGACAACTTTAACTTTTACCTCATCATTTGAAAGCTTAATGAGCGACTCTTTTAATGCTTCCAAACTACCGTGCACATCCGCTTTAATCACTAAATTCAGATTCGCTATGTCGCCCGTCGCCATGCGAGAATAGACTTCTTCTAATTTTGTCGCTTGTTGTGCTGCTAACTTATTTGATTTAAATTTTTCTAAACGATGCTCTGCTAATTCACGTGCAACCTTCTCATTAGCGACCACAATAAAGTGCTCACCTGCAGTCGGCGCTCCTGATAAACCAATGATTTCGACAGGAACTGAAGGCCCTGCTACTTTAACCACCTTACCCGATTCATCAAGCATATTCCTGATACGCCCATACTCACTACCACATAAGACGATTTGTCCTTTTTCAAGCGTACCTTTTTGTACGATAACGGTTGCTACTGGACCTCGTCCTTTATCTAAACGTGCCTCAATAGCAAACCCAGACGCAATACCTTCAACGGGCGCAGCAAGTTCAAGAATCTCAGATTGAAGAATTAAAGCCTCAATCAGCGCATCAATACCTTCACCAGTTTTAGCGGAAACTTGAATAAATTGAACTGCCCCCCCCCACTCCTCTGGGACCACATCAATAGTTGCCAACTCCTGCATAACGCGCTTTGGATCTGCCGCTGGTTTGTCCATTTTATTGATTGCTACAATAATAGGAACATTTGCCGCTTTAGCATGTTCAACCGCTTCTTTGGTTTGCGGCATAACACCGTCATCGGCAGCCACCACAATAATAACCACATCTGTTACTTGCGCACCTCTAGCCCGCATAGCGGTAAAAGCCGCGTGCCCCGGTGTATCAAGAAAGGTTACTGTCCCATGGTCGGTAACAACTTGATAAGCACCAATATGTTGAGTAATCCCTCCTGCTTCGCCATCGGCAACACGAGATTTCCTTATATAATCCAACAATGATGTTTTACCATGATCAACATGCCCCATAATTGTCACAATAGGTGCTCTTGGTTGACTATCACGCAGCTCTTCATCGTCGAGTCCTAACGCCTCGTTTTCGATATCATCTTCATTCTGCAAAATAGCTTTATGCCCTAACTCTTCAACAATAATAACAGCTGTATCTTGGTCGATACTTTGATTAATCGTTGCCATTGTGCCAAGCTTCATCATAACCTTAATCACATCGGCCGCTTTAATACTCAAACGCAGGGCTAAGTCAGACACAATAATATGCTCAGGGATCGTAACTTCTTTAGTGATCCGGATTGTTGGCTTCTCAAATCCATGCTGATTATCTGATTCAATCTCTACGGGTTTACGTCCCCTGCCCGACCCTTTAAAACGCTTAGCTCCAGTTTTTCCCTTTTTAGCGCCCGGACGCTGATGGTTCGACGGCTTGCGAGCTGGACTTTGAACAGGCTTGCTCTTTTTAGATTCCACTTCTTTCGCCTTTCTCTCTTCTTGCTCTAACTTCTTTTTAGCCTCTTCTTTTTCAACTAAACGCTCTTGATCATTTTTTTGTTTCTGCACCTCATGACGTCGCTTTTCTTCTTCATACTTCAGGTGCGCTTGAGAATCAAGATGTAATTGATGCTCATCAGCTTCTTGTTTTTTGAGTTCTTCTATTTTACGTTGATCTGCTTCTACGCGCGTTTTCTCTTCGTCACGTAAACGATCCTTTTCTAATCGCACTTGTTCCTCTGCAGCTATTTCACTACGCTGTTCATCCAATGCCTTTTGGGCCTGCGCTTTGTCATCGGAAGATTCAACCTCATCGACCTCACTGCGTTTGACATACGTTTTTTTCTTACGCACCTCAATGCTAACCGTTCTATTTACCTTACCTGTGCCTTGGCCCTGTTTTAATTTACTCACTGATTTCCGCTTCAAAGTAACGCGGCTTGGCGAATTCTCATCACCCGCTTTCCCGTGACGCTTCCTTAAATGCCCCAATAAAGTAAACTTTTGTTCTTCAGTTAACGTTTCATCTCCTGATTTCACACTTATTCCTGCATCTTTCAATTGCAATATTAATCGATCAACTGGAATGCCAACAACTTCTGCGAAGCTTTTTACTGTAATATCACTCATATCCTTAGGCTCCTATTCGCCGGCATCCTCTGCAAACCATGGCTCACGTGCTGTCATAATTAATTCCCCCGCACGAGCCTCATCAACTCCACTAAAAACCAACAAATCATCAATTGCTAATTCAGCTAAGTCATTCATGCTCACTATGTCCTTTTTAGCTAAATCATGAGCCAATTCTTTATCCATTCCAGCCATATTCAATAAATCTTCATCAGGCTCTCTACTCTCAATTTTTTCTTCCGTTGCAATCGCACTAATGAGCACAGCATCTTTAGCGCGATCTCTTAGCTCTTCGACGAGATCTTTCTCAAATGCTTCTATTTCAAGCATTTCATTAATCGGCACATAGGCTATTTCTTCAACACTGTTAAAGCCAACCTCAACAAGAATTTCTGCAATGTCTTCATCCACATCCAATTGTGCAACAAATAACTGCTTTATCTTCTCCGCCTCGGCTTCACTTTCCTGCTCGGCTGCCTCCGCATCAACAACATTAAGTTCCCAACCGGTTAATTCCGAAGCCAAACGAACATTCTGTCCGCCTCGACCAATAGCTTGTGACAAATTATCATTAGCAACAGCTAATTCCATACTATGTGAATCTTCATCCACTACAATCGAACTAATTTCAGCGGGAGACATAGAATTAATAACAAATTGCGCCATGTTTTCATCCCACACAATTATATCAACTCGTTCGCCGGCTAACTCATTTGAAACAGCCTGTACTCTCGAACCCCGCATACCGACACATGATCCAATCGGATCTAATCGAGGATCCAAACTTCTAACCGCTATTTTAGCTCTCGACCCTGGGTCACGAGCAGCTTCTACAATTTCAATAATACCATCGCCAATTTCAGGAACCTCTAATTGAAACAAGACTTTGATTAATTCGGGTCCTGAACGACTAATAAAGAGCTGTGGGCCACGCGCTTCGGAACGCACTTCTTTTAAATACCCTCTCACTCTGTCGCCCACTCGAAAAGATTCCCTAGGAATCATATCCTCTCGACTCACTTGAGCTTCTATATTGCTGCCTAAATCCAACAATATGCCACCACGCTCCAACCGCTTAACAACACCGGTTATTAACTCACCCGTTCTATCCTTATAGGCTTCAACTACTTTACGCCGCTCTGCTTCTCGAACTTTCTGAATAATGACCTGCTTGGCTATTTGCGCAGAAATACGGCCAAACGCAACAGACGCCATAGGTTCTTCAACTATCTCGCCCACT
This sequence comes from Methylococcales bacterium, assembly GCA_030753675.1. GTDB lineage: Bacteria > Pseudomonadota > Gammaproteobacteria > Methylococcales > Methylomonadaceae > OPU3-GD-OMZ. The sequence goes on along the minus strand of JASMBU010000008.1, from coordinate 50,095 downwards.
TCAATATTAGGATGGGTTTTTCTAGCCTCTTCCAAAGTGATTTCAATCTCCGGATTTTCAAGGGCTACAATCTCGTCATCCAACGCAACAACCTGCCAGCAGCGAAAGGTTTCATAATCGCCAGTATCTCGATCAATCACCACGCGTGCACTGATATTACCGCTGTTTTTCTTAACTGTAGCTGCCTCTAGCGCCATTTCTAATGCTTCAAAAATCTCTTCTTTTTCAAGATCTTTCTCATTAGAAACAACATCAACCACTAATAATATTTCTTTACTCATTTACTGTATCATCCTTTTTAGATCGAAAAATCAGCGACTAAATTAGCCTTACTAATTGATTTAACAGGAATATCAAACTGATTACCTTCTTCTTCAACTATAATCACGTTATCTTTAACGGCGCTGATAAAACCAATAATATTTCTTCTTTTTTCGATCGGAACAAACAAATTAACCTGAACTTTTTGACCTATAAAACGGTGAAAATGCTCAATTTTAAACAACGGGCGTTCCGCCCCAGGCGACGAAACTTCTAATTGATAAACTGTTTTAATAGGGTCTTCGACATCTAATACACCACTGACCTGACGACTCACACGCGTACAGTCATCAAGTACAACACCTGACTCGGCATCAATATAAATTCTTAAAAGACCATTTATTGGGTGTGGATTAAACTCAATCCCCACGCACTCATAACCCATACCTTCAACAATCGGCTCAATTAAATCTATTAAATGTTTTGGTGCCTGCTTCATATTCTCACTTAAAAAAACCTTCACACATAAAAAAAGGGCACTAAGCCCAATATTTTCTTTTATTTTCTGCAACCCAAATAATAACATGCCACAAAAAGAAAAACCCCATAATGGGGTTTCTTGGTAGCGGGGGCAGGATTTGAACCTACGACCTTCGGGTTATGAGCCCGACGAGCTACCAAGCTGCTCCACCCCGCGATTGAATTTATAAATATACATTATAAAGTGCTTTTTGGCAAGTTATATTCAGCCTAAACGTCTAACTTACAAACACAGCCACTTTTAACAAAGATAGCATTGGTAAGGCTTTTTACGGCAAAAACCCCAATGAAACCAGAGCCATCAAGACAACCCATGAAAAAAATCCCGCCAGCAAATCATCCAGCATAATGCCTAAACCACCACCTAATTCCTTATCTAAAACACTAATCGGCCACGGCTTAAAAATATCAAATATGCGAAATAACAAAAAACCCATGAAAACAGCTGTCCAAGAAAAAGGGATGAACAACATAGTCACCAAATACCCGGCAATTTCATCCCAAACAATTCCACCAAAGTCATGGACACCCAACTTATCCGCCGCATACTGACAAATCCACACGCCACTCATACAAATAACCACCGTCGCCAATAGATAAATCTGCTCACCCAAAAAAAACAATAAGAGGTAAACAGGAATAGCCGCCAGAGTTCCTGCGGTCCCAGGCCCTTTTGGACTCAAACCAGAACCAAAACCGAACGCCAAAAATAACCGCCAGTCCGTGATAATTTGATGGACCGTTAGCCTATTCTTTCCAAACTCCATAATTCACCTAAAATGCTTAAAGCCAATGGCCGCAATAGATTCCTTAACCCCTGCTTTGATTAGAAACATACCCTCTCCGGCGTCGATAACACCGATTTGAGTATAACGCACAGCTTGTTCAGACAAACAACGTTCCAAATTCTGCTGATTTTCAGGGCTTACCGTAAAACACAACTCATAATCATCTCCACTACTCAGTGGCATTTTCCAATCCTGCGTTTCATCAATATAGCGTCTAACTTGTGGGGATAGGGGTATTTGCTCCCAAAATAAATTTGCGCCTACACAACTTCGTTGTAAAACATGATCTAAATCTGACAACAAACCATCGGAGATATCAATACAGGCATTAGCATAAGGTAAAATCATTGATCCTACTGCCACTCGAGGCTCAGGACAATGAAAACGCTCTAAAACTGATGCACTATTTTCCACACAAAAACCCTGAGACACCTTAAGGCCTAATCCTGCATCGCCTAAAAAACCAGTCATATAAATGAAGTCACCGACCTTTGCTCGATGCCTAGTTAATGCTTGGCCTTTGGGGACTAACCCTAAAGCCTGAAGGGTTAAGGTTAACGGCCCTGATGTCGTATCCCCGCCGATCAAATCCACTTCAAACTGATCTGTTAAATTAAACAATCGCTCCGAAAAACGTTGCAACCAATTTTCATCAATCGTCGGCAGAGTCAAGGCTAGTGTTAAAGCTACAGGTCTTGCTCCCATACTGGATAAATCACTTAAATTAACAGCTATTAATTTATGAGCCAAAAACTCAGGCTGTGTGTTAGGGAAAAAGTGTACCCCTTCTACCATGGTGTCAACCGTCACAACCCACTCTGAATTCTCAGTCATACCCAAAATGGCACAATCGTCACCCACACCTAATCGGACCTGCGAGTGCTTATGGTTTTTAGGGGTAAAGTAACGATCAATAATCGAAAATTCAGATAACGCCACTCAACTAACTTTTAACCTTTGCTACTTCGTCCGACCGATAACGGTGTGCAATTTTATCTAATACCCCATTAATATACTTATAGCCATCCTGAGCCCCGTATATCTTTGACAAAGAAACAGCCTCATTCAAAACAACACGGTAAGGAATGTCTAACCGGTGAAACAACTCAAAGATACTCATTCTTAAAATAGCACGCTCGACCGGATCTATTTTCTCAACAGGTCGGTCAATAAACATCTTAAGTGCATCATCAATAGCGGCTAATTCCTTAGGGACCCCACGCAACAACTCAGAGAAATAACTTCGCTGTACATTTTTTAATCGATCCGATTCACTAAATTGCCGCTCAATTTCAATAACAGAAGTACCCGTCATTTGCCATTGATACAAGGCTTGAACTACATTTTTACGTGCATTTGATCTTGCTTGACTCATACTTCCTCTAAGGACTTCAATAAACTAATCATTTCAATCGCCGACAATGCGGCCTCAGTCCCTTTATTCCCCGCTTTAGTACCTGCACGCTCAATAGCTTGCTCAATAGTATCAACCGTCAAAACGCCAAAACTGACTGGCACATCGTGCTGTAAAGAAACCATCGAAATTCCTTTAACACACTCTCCAGCAACATATTCAAAATGTGGCGTTCCTCCACGAATCACAGCACCTAACGCGATAATAGCATCAAATTTTTGCGTGCTAGCAACCTTTTGCACAGCCAAGGGTAATTCAAAAGCACCCGGCACCTTAACCATTGTAATATCATCACGGTCAGAGCCATGCCTGAGCAATGCATCAATAGCACCGGCTTCTAATTGCTCGACAATGAAACTATTAAATCTAGCAACGACCAAGCAAACTTTCGCTTCGCGGATCACTAAATCACCTTCATACGTTTTAATTGTTGCCATAAAACCTTCTCTAAAAATTAATTTATAAATTCAACCACTTCCAAATCAAAGCCAGAAAGCCCTAAGTATTTCTTCTGCCCGCCTAAAACCTTTAATTTTCGAACGCCCAAATCAGCTAATATCTGAGCGCCTGTGCCTGTGTTTCGCCAATCATCAGATTGATCATTTAACGAAACATCCAAAACAACACCATGATCTTCCATCTGATATTGATGAACAATCTCCACCAGCGACTTATTATCTTCTTCTTGACGAACCATGACCAATACACCTCGGCCTTCTTTAGCAATTTTCATCATCGCATCTTTAATTGTGATACTTGAACCACCACGCTGACCTGCGAATATATCATTTAAAACATTACGCCCATGAACACGTACTAAAATCGGATCTTCCCCTGAAACCTCACCTAGAACTAAAGCCAAATGTAATTTGTTATCGAGACTATCTTGATAAGCATATAATCGAAAATCACCAAATTCAGTCGGAAAATTACATTCACTAATCCGCTCCAACGTATGTTCATTTTGAATGCGATAGTGAATTAAATCAGCAATAGTACCAATTTTCAAATCGTGTTCACGGGCAAACAGTTCCAAATCCGGTTTCCTTGCCATGGACCCATCTTCATTTAAAATCTCGACAATCACTGAAGAAGGCTCAAGGCCTGCCAACTGCGCTAAATCACACCCGGCCTCGGTATGCCCAGCCCTCTTTAAAACGCCACCCGATTGTGCCATCAAAGGAAAAATATGCCCTGGCTGCACTAAATCATCGGGCTTAACATCCTTAGCCACAGCAGTACGAACAGTCCGCGCCCTATCTGCCGCTGAAATTCCTGTGGTTACACCGGTTGCAGCCTCAATAGAAACGGTAAAATTAGTTGAATGTGCCGTTTTATTCTCATTCACCATCAACGGCAACCGTAATTGGTGACAGCGCTCGCGGGTCATCGTTAGACAGATTAATCCACGGCCATAACGAGCCATAAAGTTAATATCTTCAGTACGCACTTTAGCGGCTGCAATCAACAAATCACCCTCGTTCTCACGGTCCTCATCATCCAAAATGACAACCATTCTGCCGTTTTTCAGATCTTCAATTATCTCATCAATAGAATTCATTACTGTCCTTTAATAAACCCTGCATTCGTTAATAATGCAGTAATTTTGGAATCTTGACTAACACCACTGTCTCCCTGAAGAAGTCGCTCAAGATAGCGTGCTAAAATATCCACTTCGATATTAACCTTATCCCCACTCTCAATAGTCCCTAGTGTTGTCATTAATAACGTATGTGGCACAATATTGACTGAAAAGATCAACCCTTCTACCTGGTTAACTGTCAAACTAATTCCATCAATACAAACAGAACCTTTTTCCGCAATATACCGCCCCAACACTTGAGGAACTTGAATATCAAATCGAAATGAGCGTCCGTCTTGCTCTTTTCGTAGTACCGTTCCGAGACCATCAACATGGCCACTGACAAAATGCCCACCTAGTCGCGTTGTGGGGACTAAAGCCAACTCTAAATTGACCGATTTATTCGGTTTTGCCTGCCCTAACGTTGTTCGTGATAACGTTTCCCGAGAAACATCCGCACTAAACGAATTTGCTGTTAATTTGATGACCGTCAAGCACACACCATTCACGGCAATACTATCGCCTATATTAACACCATCAAGTGATAATTGACCGGTGTTAAATGTTAGCCGATAATCACCACCTAGAGCATCTAACCGCTCAACCTTCCCTATTGCTAGAATAATACCTGTAAACATCTTTTATTTTGTATATGTTAATTTAATATCAGGACCAACCTGTCGAATCGCTTGTAATGACAAGGTCACCTTATCAGCCATAGCGTGTAAACTCGGCAAATGAAATAACCCGCGTCCTGCATCGCCTAAAATACTCGGTGCAAGATACACACACCACTCATCGACCAACCCCTGCTCTAAAAAAGCACCATTCAACGTCGGCCCCGCTTCCAGCATAAGCTGATTAATTTGTCGCGCAGCGAGCAATGACAAAACAGCATTGAGGTCAACGCGCCCTTGGTCAGTCTCGGGCAAAGTAAATACTTTAGCGCCCAATGCCTCGAGCTGTGCTTTTCGATGGCCGTCATCAGAAACTGTCATAATCCACGTCTGAGAACACCCGGTTAAAATCGCCGCCTTTACAGGTATTTTTAAAGTGGAATCCAAAACGACACGCACCGGTTGCGTCACCGCATCATCCTCCAGTCTTACTGTCAATAAAGGATCATCCGCAATGACTGTTGCTATGCCTGTGACCACCGCTGAACTACTTGCTCTTAGCCGATGAACATCCACACGTGATTGTGCTGAGGTAATCCATTGACTTTCACCCGAAACCATTGCTGTGCGTCCATCTAAACTGGCTGCCAATTTAGCGATAACAAAAGGCTTTTGTCTTTGCATTCGTGTTATAAATCCACGATTAAGCCTCTTGGCCTCCTCGACTAACACCACGGTGTCCGTTTTTATACCTGCCGCCTCCAATTCTGCAACCCCTCGACCTGAAACCTCTGGATTAGGATCAGTCATCGCTATAACGACACGACTGACACCGGCTCGAATGAGCGCTTGACTACAGGGCGGCGTCTTCCCGGTATGACAACAAGGTTCAAGACTGACATAAACGGTTGCTCCAGTAACATCATCGACTTGCTCCAAAGCCATTATTTCAGCATGCCTGTGCCCTGAAAATTGATGCCACCCTTCGGCAATAACCTGATGATCACGAACAATAACACAGCCTACCCGGGGATTAGGATCTGTCGTATAAATACCTTTTTGCGCAAGCTTTAGTGCTTGCGCCATAAATACTTCATCTGCCGGAGTCGTCATGCTATTTTTTCAGGTTTTCTATAACCTTGGTAAACTCATTAACATCTTGAAAACTCCGGTACACAGAAGCAAACCGAACAAAGGCAACATGATCCAACTTACTTAATGCTTGCATGACTAATTCCCCAACTTCACGGGTTGGAAATTCTCTTTCACCTTTCAAAATCAGTTCTTTCTTAATTTGTGAGACCGCTTGTTCAATACGCTCGCTGTCAACCGGTCGCTTCTCCAATGCTTTCAACATTCCAGACCGTAATTTCGCCTCATCAAAAGGGACTCGCGTTCCGTTACTCTTAACCAACCGAGGTAAATTTAACTCAGCAACCTCATAAGTCGTAAAGCGCTCTTTACAGGTTGCACATTCGCGTCGCCGCCGCACTTGATCACCCTCGTTTGCAAAGCGCGAATCAATGACTTTAGTATCTTGCGCAGAACAAAAAGGACATCTCATCAGCTATAACACCCACACCTAAACAAAAAAACCCGTACAATCTCTAGTATTTTAGCGTACTTTGTCTCAATTAACTTCTTTAAAGCTATTATTCACACCATGCATGATCCAGAAGGCGTCATCAAATATCAACTCACGCACATCGAAGAACCTTTACCACTGAGCGGCACTGCATTTTCCAAGATCAACGTTTGGCGAACCATGGCCTATCAACTGGGTGTTATTGGTCAAGACTCGACGCGTTACGGCGGACTTGGGTTTGGCAACATCAGTCAAATCGTGACCCACAAAGCCATTCAATTTATCATTTCTGGAACCCAGACAGGCCATGAAGCCTCCTTATCCCCAGAACAATACTGTGGCATTCTAACGGCAGACATTGAACATAATACAATGACAGCACAAGGCCTTTGTAAACCCTCTTCAGAAGCGCTTACTCATGCAATCATCTACGCCATCGACCCAACCATAAAGGCTATCATTCATGTCCACAGCCCTGAAATATGGCACACAGCTCAGCCCTTAAGTCTGCCTTGCACAGCGCCTGACATCCCCTACGGAACGCCTGAATTGGCTCTCGCTGTCGAACAACTTTTTATCGATAAACAACTCACTAACACAGGAACTTTTGCCATGTTAGGTCATCAAGACGGTATTGTCTCATTTGGATTAACACTGGAAAAAGCCGGTATCGAACTAATAAAATCCCTTGCAGCAGCAAGAGCTATTAACGCTTACTCATAACCTAAAAGACCATGAAACAACCCAAAATCCTTATTTACACGTCAATAATCTGCCCTTATTGCACCATGGCTAAACACCTACTCAACCAAAAAGGCGCCCACTTTGATGAAGTCAATCTTGATAAAGACCCTGAGTTACGCAACGAAATAATGACACAAACAAAAAAACGAACTGTCCCTCAAATTTTTATTGGCCAACAACACATTGGTGGATTCGATGACCTTTATCGCCTTGAAGTTAACAATAAACTCGATAACCTACTTAACCCTAGCTAAGATGATTTTAATAACCAAACCCCTTACAAGCCCCGACTCAAGTCTTTCTTTATATCGGCTATATTCTCCAATCCCACAGATATCCGCAGCAACCCATCACTAATTCCAGCCTCAAAACGCGTTTCTGGAGTCAGCCGACTATGCGTCGTGGATGCGGGATGGGTGATGGTCGTTTTAACGTCCCCCAAATTAGCCGTAATTGATATCATTTGCGTAGAATCGATTAGCTCCCAAGCCTTCGTTTGCCCTGCCTCCAACTCAAAGCTGACAACGCCGCCGAAATCTGCCTGCTGCTGCGCCGCTAGGTCATGTTGTGGATGCGACTTCAGTCCAGGATAAAACACCTGCCTAACCGCTGGCTGCCCTTCCAACCATAACGCTAATTCTGCCGCATTTTCACAATGAGTTTTCATGCGCAGCGCCAACGTTTCCAACCCGGATAGAAAAACCCAAGCATTAAAAGGGCTCATTGTTGCCCCCCCGGTCCTCAAAAAAGGATAGATCGATTTTTCAATGAGTTCATCACTGGCAATCACTGCCCCACCAACACATCGCCCTTGACCATCCAAATACTTCGTCGCAGAGTGCACAACAATATCCGCACCTAACTCAAGCGGCTTTTGTAAAACGGGCGTACAAAAAACATTATCGACCACCAATAAAATATCATGCACGTGCGCTAATTCTGCTAATGCCTTGATATCAGCAATCTCCATCATCGGATTAGACGGTGTTTCTAAAAATAAAAATTGTGTTTTCGGCGTAATAGCTTGCTTCCACGCTGACAAATCAGTTAAATCAACAAAGTCAGTGGTCACGCCAAATTTGCCAAAATAATTCTGAAACATTAATACTGAATTGCCAAAAACACTTCGAGAGCTAACAACATGGTCTCCTGCTTTCAACAACCCCATACCCACCGCCATAATAGCGGCCATGCCCGATGAAAAAGCTAAGCAACGCTCACCACCTTCCATCAAGGCTAACCGCTCTTGAAAAACATTAACCGTTGGGTTAGTAAAACGAGAGTAAATATTACCTGGCTGACTGCCGGAGAAACGTTCAGCGGCTTCTGCTGCATTGGCAAAGACATAACTTGAAGTGGTGAAGATAGGCACACTGTGCTCATCTTCATAGGTTCTATTATGGCCTGACCTTATCGCTTGTGTTTCAAATGAATAGTCATCCCAATGGGATATTTTTTTAGGTTTATCGTTCATGAGCTTTTAAATTCAACTTTACGTTTACTTATCTTACGCGTTAATAAACACTTAGATTTCAATAACAAAACTGTCTGTATTTTGCTTCCTTTGCGCATCATCATTTCGTAAAGCATCCAGACTTTCCAAATAGTGCGCATCAATATCTCCAGTAACATAAATATTACTGAAGCAAGAAGTATCAAAATGCTTAATCAATTTATTTCCCACCCCCACGGCGGCAATGAGATCGTCATGATCCTGATAAAATAATTTATCAGCACCAATAACGGCCTGAATTTCTGCCACTGTTCGTTCATGTGCAATAAGCTCAGAAGGTGACGGCATATCTATACCATAAACATTTGGGTATCGAACCGGCGGCGCCGCCGATGAAAAATAGACTTTCTTTGCACCCGCATCGCGAGCCATCTCAATAATCTGTGCCGACGTAGTCCCTCTAACAATAGAGTCATCGACTAAAAGGACGTTCTTTCCCTCAAACTCTAACTTAATGGCATTTAATTTCTGGCGCACTGATTTCTCACGCATTGTTTGCCCAGGCATAATAAATGTACGTCCAATATATCGATTTTTAATAAACCCTTCACGAAACTTCACTTTCAACTTCGTGGCTAACATAATAGCTGCCGTCCGACTGGTATCTGGAATAGGCATCACCACATCGATATCATGATCCGCCCACTCCCGTTGTATTTTTTCGGCTAATTTCTCACCCATTCGTAACCGGGCTTTATACACAGAAATATTATCAATCATCGAATCAGGACGTGCAAAATAAACATACTCAAAAATACAAGGCGCATGATCTATTTTATCAGGGTCCGCACATTGTGCCGTATGCAATTCACCACTGCGTTCAACAAAAATCGCCTCACCGGGTTTAATATCCCGAGTAAGTTTAAAATCCAATGCGTCTAACGCTACATTTTCAGAAGCCATCATATACTCTAAGCCATCTTCACTTTCTCGCTCACCAAAAACTATCGGGCGAATACCATTAGGGTCCCTAAAACCTACAATCCCAAAACCGGTAATCATTGCCACAACAGCGTAAGCCCCTCGACAACGGCGATGCACTTCGGAGACGGCATCAAAAACATCATCAACCGTTAACCGCGTTTTACCTTGAGATTGTAAGGCATTAGCCAAGACATTAAGAATCACTTCTGAATCTGATTCGGTATTAATATGTCGTTGATCTTGCGCAAATAAATCTTTTTTCAATGCTCTCGCATTCGTCAAATTCCCGTTGTGCGCTAAAGTAATACCAAAAGGGGAATTAACATAAAAAGGTTGTGACTCAGCAGAACTGGAACAACCTGCTGTAGGGTAACGCACATGAGCGATACCCATCGAACCGGGTAACTTCAACATATGTTGTGTCTTGAAAACATCTCGGACTAAGCCATTTTCTTTCCGTAAAAACAAACGGCCCTTCTCATAAGTTGCTATACCTGCCGCATCTTGCCCGCGGTGCTGGAGCACAGTAAGTGCATCATATAACTCCTGATTTACATTGTTATGAGAAACAATTGCAGCGATACCACACATAATTCATCAACCCTAATCTGTAAAAATCAATTCAACCCGGCTTGCACACAAAGCTAACCATAGTCCAAATATCCCGCTAGGCCTTCAGGCAAATAAGCACGAAGCCATTCTGCTACTGACTGAAACGGCGGTATTAATTGCGATTCCCGCCACCAAGAATCTTGTGGCATCGGTGTCAATCCCGCCAAAACAATTACTACGGTTACAACCAAAACACCACGCGCAATACCAAAAAACATGCCTAAAAATCGATCGGTACCCGTCAGCCCGGTTTTTTTAACTAACGCACCTAACAAATGCCCAACAAACCCTCCCAACAACAAAGTCAAAAGGAGCAGTATCACAAAAGATACTGCCATTCTAATCGAAGGGTATTCAATCCATTGGGCTAATAATCCCGCAAAGTCTCGGCTATAATTTAACCCAACCCAAATACCAATTCCCCAACTCAACAACGATAATGCTTCTCGTATCAGCCCTCTAAACAAACCAATAGTCGTAGAAATAGCCACCAACCCTAATAACGCATAATCTATCCAAACCATGGCGAACTCACTGTAAACATCCCCCTTAAACAAATCTTAAAATGCATTGTTTGGATTTATTCACCCCCATTACTCGGGCATGAGCAATCCTTTAAGTTGCGTCTTCTTAGTTAAAAACTGTAGCGTTTTTTCAGCACGCTTTTTATCTAATTCAGGACCGATTCGAACCCGATGCATGCCCTGAAAAAACTCCGTATAAACCGTAAAATTTTTCGATCGCAGATCATCTCTTAATCTTATGGCATGTTCCTGACTACCAAAACTACCCACCTGAATAACCCACCGAATTAATGATGCCTTTGATTTAACCAGATTTTTTTTCTTACCCACTGATGGATTACGATTATTTGAAGGCTCAACTACTTTAGCTGAATTAAACGACATCGGCTGTAGTGTTTCAACAAATATTTCCTCCGATAACGGAGGAATATTCAATTCACTGAGAGAACGTTGTTGCTGATCTGTCGTATCATCAATTAACATCGGTAGAAAATAGGCTAACAGTAAAGTAATCACCACTGTTCCCGTTAACCGTTGCTTTAATTTCTCATCCATTGTTATACCTCTTGACCTGAACGCTTAGACAAAAATGCCGACACTAAAAAGAAAGATCCAAATATAACAATTAAATCCTGACTTTGGGAATTATCTTGTGCCGCCGCCAATGTTTCATCAAAACTTGTAAATCCAGAAAAAATATTTTCAATTGAACAGCTATTAAGTTCTCCAAGAACCTGTTCCACATCCGCACACCGTGGGTTATCTAATGGCGCTATATACCAATGACTAACAACCGTTTTCAACAACCGACCTACACCCACAAAATCTTTATCTTTCATCATATTAAAAATAAGATGTATCTTCTTATCTGGAAAGGACGAGATCAGATAGTCTCTTAATATATCCGCAGATAAAGGATTATGCCCCACATCCAATAAGATAATTGGCGTACCGTCAATAACTTGAAAACGTCCCAGTAATTGAACCTGCCGCAAACCATTCACTATAGCCTGGTCAGTCAACGGTAACTGCGGTGACAATAAACTAAGCACTTGCAGAACGGCAGCAGCATTACCCATCTGGTGTTGGCCCAATAAATTCGGATGCGGTAAATGCGTTAACGTATCCATACCGTTTGACCAGGTCCAATCGTCATCGTTTTTTTCATACGAAAAATCCTTACCGACCAAATAAAGTGGTGTGTTTAATTCTCTAGAATACGTTTCCATAATAGCCGGCGGGTCTAGATCTCCAACCACTGCAGGGCATCTAGATCTAAAAATACCCATTTTTTCCTGAGCAATGAGCTCACGAGTATCACCTAACCAGTCGCTATGATCGATGCCAATACTGGGTATCAAGGCAACATCTGCATCTATAATATTAACCGCATCAAGTCGACCCCCGAGCCCTACCTCCAATAACTGAACATCTAACTCTGCTCGAGCAAAAATATCCAGCGCCGCTAGGGTACAAAATTCAAAATAACTTAAAGAGGTTGTGCCCCGTACGGCTTCTATGCGCTCAAATGCTTGACAAATTAACTCATCTCGAACGACAATACCATTAATTCTTATCCGTTCATTATAGATTTGTATATGGGGCGAGGTGTAGCTTCCGACACGATAACTGCTTTGCCTTAAAATGGCATCCAGAAAGGCTACCGAGGACCCTTTTCCATTCGTCCCCCCTACGGTAATCGTGAGCGGTCTATTAACGGGCTTTTCCAGCAACTGAAAAACCTTGAGAACTCGCTCCAAGCCTAAATCTATCTGCTTACTATGGAGCGTTTCCTGCCATTGTAACCACCCGTGTAATGACTTAAAATGCATTGATCCTCAACAAAAAAAGTCTCAAATAAAAAACAAACGCTACTGATCCTTACTCCACACTGTTATCTTCTTGTTCTTCACTGGCAATAAAATCATTCATCTCTGAAACTGTAATCTCGGGCACTGCTGATATAGGGCCTTCATTTAACGGCCGATTCTCCATCAACATAGACAACATAGATGCCACTTGATCACGCATATCTAAACGATTAACGATCATATCAACCGCGCCGTGTTCCACAAGGAATTCACTGCGCTGGAAACCTTCAGGCAACTTCTCTCGAACGGTTTGCTCAATGACACGGGGCCCCGCAAAACCTATTAACGCATTAGGTTCAGCCAAGTTAAGATCCCCCAGCATGGCTAAACTAGCGGACACACCACCCATGGTAGGATCCGTTAAAAATGAAATGAAAGGAAGCCCTGCCTCAGACAAACGAGTCAGCGCGGCGCTGGTTTTTGCCATTTGAAACAACGAGAACAGAGACTCCTGCATTCGCGCACCACCACTGGCGGTAAAGACAATAAAAGGCACATTTAGTTCGATACTAGCATTAACACCGCGGACAAATTTCTCTCCAACAACAGAACCCATTGAACCGCCCATAAACCCAAAATCAAATGCAGCAGCAACAATCCCAGTTCCTTTTACCTGTCCAGACATTACCACCAAAGCATCATTTTCTTCGGTTTTTTTCTGTGCCTGAACCAAGCGATCCTTATATTTTTTACTGTCCTTAAACCGTAACGGATCAGTAGGCATTAGCTGTTCAGCAATTTCTACTCGGCCATCTGGATCCAAGAAAATATCTAACCGTCTCCGGCCACCAATACGCATGTGATGATCACATTTTGGACAAACATTAAAATTCTTTTCTAACTCAGAATTATATAAAATAGCGTTACACGCTGTGCACTTATTCCAAAGCCCTTCTGGAACAGCGCCCTTAGTTGATGCCGCCGTTCTGATTGAAGGAACTAATTTCTCAAACCAACTCATAGCGTACCCCTAGTCATTAAATTCATTATCCATGGCCTGACGCATAGCACTCAAAAGCGCAATAACCTCTTGCTTTGCCATACTTAAATCATCAATATTTTCTTGTATCTTATTGATAATAGCACTCCCGACCACAACCCCGTCTGCAATACCCGCAACCGTTCTCGCAAAATCCGCATCTTTGACGCCAAACCCAACACCTATCGGCAAATCAGTATGCTGTTTAATTTGGGCTACTTTTTCCTTTACATCGTCGGTATTCAGATGACCTGCTCCGGTAACCCCTTTCAAAGAGACATAATAAAGATAACCGCTACCTTTTTCAGCCATTTTTTTAATACGTTCTTCCGTGCTGTTCGGTGCCAGTAAAAAAATAGGGTCAATCCCCACTGATTTCAATAACGGCACATACTCCTCTGCCTCTTCAGGCGGCATATCAACCGTCAAAACCCCATCAACACCAACACGGGCTGCGGCCTGCGCAAAATATTCGTAACCCATAAATTCAATTGGATTAAGGTAACCCATAAGTACAATTGGAGTTGTATCATCGCCTTTACGAAACTCTGCCACCATCGATAAAACGCGTGTTAAATTCATCCCTTGTTCTATGGCACGTTCACTCGCCTTTTGGATCACGGGGCCATCAGCCATAGGGTCAGAAAATGGCACCCCTAACTCAATCACGTCGACCCCTGCTGCCACCATAGCATGCAACAAAGGAACGGTGAATTCTGGCGTCGGGTCACCCGATGTCACAAAAGGAATTAAGGCTTGTCGTCCAGACGCTGAAAGATTCTGAAAAGTTTGCGCTAAGCGGCTCATAATTCCACTCCTTCTCGTTCAGCTACAGTATGCATGTCTTTATCTCCACGCCCGGAAAGATTAACCAAAACAACCTTGTCCTTACTCATGGTCGGTGCCAACTTCATCGCGTAAGCCAAAGCATGACTCGACTCTAAAGCCGGAATAATACCTTCCATCCGGGTTAATGCGTAAAAAGCTTCAACCGCTTCATCATCAGTTATATTGACATATTCAGCACGACCAGAATCTTTCAACCACGCATGTTCAGGCCCAACACCCGGATAATCTAATCCCGCAGAAATCGAATGAGTTTCTATAATTTGACCATGATCATCGGCAATAAGATAAGTTCTATTACCGTGTAATACACCGGGTCGTCCTGCGCCCAGTGTTACCGAATGCCGTCCGGTTTCAACACCATCACCCGCAGCTTCCACGCCATACATCTTAACGGAAGTATCATCAATAAAAGGGTGGAACAAGCCAATAGCATTAGATCCCCCACCGACACATGCAATCAAAGCATCAGGTAGGCATCCGATCATGGTTTGCAATTGTACTTTAGATTCGCGTCCAATAATCGTTTGAAAATCACGAACCAGTGCCGGATAGGGATGCGGTCCGGCCACCGTGCCAATAATATAAAAGGTATCATCAACATTAGTAACCCAATCTCGCATCGCTTCATTGAGTGCGTCTTTCAATGTTTTAGAACCCGAATCGACCGAGACTACTTTCGCGCCTAACAAACGCATCCGATAAACATTCTGAACTTGTCGGGCAACATCAACCGACCCCATATACACGACACACTCTAGGCCGAGTCTTGCTGCGACTGTTGCCGTGGCAACACCGTGTTGACCGGCCCCTGTTTCAGCAATAATACGCGTCTTTCCCATTCGTTTAGCTAATAAGGCTTGACCAATCGCATTATTAATTTTATGCGCGCCAGTATGATTTAAATCCTCACGCTTTAAGTAGATTTGCGCCCCGCCTAGCTCACGACTCCAGCGTTCAGCATGGTAGATCGGGGATGGCCTGCCCACGTAATAGTGTAAATCTTTATCCAATTCCGCTAAGAAATCAGGATCTTTCACATATTTTTGATAAGCCTCATCTAACTGTTTGATGGGCTCCATCAGTGTTTCTGCAACGAACTTTCCCCCATAAGGCCCAAAATGACCTGCTTCATCAGGCATATCATATTGCAAATTATTTTCTTCTGTCACCTAACTCTACCTCTGTGATCAACTCTACTATTTTATTTATATCTTTCATGCCTTTATAACGCTCGACACCACTACTCACATCGAGCCCATAAGGCTGAGCCTGTCCGATCGCTTGTTGCGCATTTTCAACGCTAATTCCACCCGCCAGAACAATCGGTATCGGGAAACTTTCCGGTATTAAATTCCAATCAAAATGATGCCCTGTCCCCCCTTTCAGATCTGGGTGATAAGTATCTAGCAACAACGCCGAGGCATCATAAAAATCTTCAGCGATATGCATCAAGTCGGTTTCAGGACGCATTCGAACGGCCTTCACAAAAGGACGCCCGAGTGACCGGCAAAAAGTAGCCGTCTCATCACCATGAAACTGTATCAGATCAATGGGTACCTGAGACAACACCTCTTCAATAGCACCCTGGGACGCATCAACAAACAAACCCACCGTAGTCACAAATGCCGGCACTGCCGCGACAATTTTCTGCGCTTGCTCCAGGGTGACATGGCGTGGACTTGGCGGATAAAATACTAAACCGATAGCATCAATACCCTCAGAAGCTGCCGCCACTGCATTTTCTGGGTCGGTAAAGCCACATACTTTGATTCGGGTCCGCATGATCCTCAAGGCTCTTCAAAGTTGGGGATTATACCATAGAGTTAAAACATTCCCCTATACGTGAAACGCTGATAGTACGTTAGGAAAAGATTATTCAATCAAATCGTGCTGCATTAACGGGTAACGCATCAAAGATAGGGTGATTAACCATGCCGTATTCAGGCGGATAAAAAACCCCCCCTAAGTAGAGGCCATGGGGCGATGCGGTTGCCGACGCTAAACGTCGGTCCTTTTTTGCCAATAACTGTTCACACCAATCTACGGGGTGTTTACTTTGGCCAATTTCCATTAAAGCCCCAGCAATATTTCTAACCATATGATGCACAAAGGCATTGGCACATAAATCAATAATTATAGTGTCATCTTCTTGATAAACCTTAATAAAATACATCAGTCGACGAGGACTTTTTGACTGACACCCTTGTGCTCTAAAAGAAGTAAAATCATGGTCCCCCACCAAATGTTGAGCCGCTTCATGCATCCGAGTCACATTCAGCACCGGATAGCACCAAGTCACCTGATGGTGTCGCAACGCTGACTGGGTAGGCCGATTTAAAATAATGTATCGATAAAAACGCGCAATAACACTGTATCGAGCATGGAACCCTTCCTGTGCGTCTCGAACCCAGAGTAAGCGAACATCTTCCGGCAAATAGGTATTTGTGCCCATTAACCATGCCCGGTGTGTTCGAATCACATCGGTATCCATATGAACAACTTGTTCAAAAGCATGTACACCACTATCCGTACGCCCGGCACAAACAACCGAAACGGGCGCATTAGCAACGGTCGCTAAGGCACGCTCAAGTTCTGACTGCACGGTCCTCAGTCCACGCTGCCACTGCCACCCTGAAAACTGGCTGCCATTATATTCAACACCCATGACTAGTCGACTCATTGCTTTAATCCAAACCGCTACTTAAATTAAGTCCATTTACTCATGAATCAGGACCCGCTCACCAACTACGACGAGATCAAATAACTCTACAACATCGTTGTTTTTCATTCTGACACAACCATGAGATTGCGGTGTTGATGTCACAGAATCATCTGGACTGCCGTGAATATAAATATATCGCCACCCAGAATCGACCAAACCATATCGGTTCCGCCCCGGCTCAAGTCCTACCAACCACAAAATACGCGTCAAAATCCAATCGCGCTCAGGACTTACCGCCGCAAGACCAGTCGTATAAATTTCACCCGTTGCTCTACGGCCTGAAAATACCGTATACAAAGGCGCCTTCGCACCAATTTTTGCTTTGACTTTATGCCAGCCTCGCGGAGTACACTCACTACCCATTTCCTCACCGGAGCCATTTTTTGCTGTCGAAACGATAAAATCTCGACACACTTGACCGTCACGAATTACAGATAATTTTTGTGCGTTTAAATCAATATCTAAATAATCCGCACAACACTTATCAATCACCATAACTAACGACGAAAAACCGCAATAGATTCAACATGCGACGTTTGCGGAAACATATCCATCACGCCCGCTTTTTCTAACCGGTATCCTAACTCATTAACTAAAATACCCGCATCTCTGGCGAGCGTTGCAGGATTACACGACACATAAACAATACATTCTGGCTTCCACTTCGGTATCCAAGCTAAGACTTCAACTGCCCCTGCGCGAGAAGGATCTAATAACACCTTAGTAAACGTTTGCGCCACCCAAGATTGCGCTGACAAATCACCAAACAAATCCGCCTTAAAAAAATCAACATTACTTATATTATTTAAGCACGCATTTTCTTGTGCGTGATTAACCAAAGGCAAATCCCCTTCAACACCCACAACATGACCGGCATAACGAGCCAAAGGCAAGGTGAAATTTCCTAACCCACAAAACAAATCCAACACCCGATCTTCTTTCGTCAACGCCAAGATGTCAATAACACGATCAATCATCTTTCGATTAATCGTCGAATTAACCTGCGTAAACATCGTTGGCTTGAATTTAAAACTAACCTGATGATCCGGCAAAGCATAACTGGGCATCATCCCCGCATCGGGCCACAACGGGATAATTGAATTGGGCCCTTTAGGTTGCAAATAAATCACTATATTATGGCTTTTTGCAAAATCTCGGATAATGACACAATCCTCATCGGTCGGCGACTCCAATACCCGAATAGCCAACACCACATCACTGTCACCAATGGCAACTTCAATTTGTGGTATTTTATCTTTAATAGTCAACTGGCCAATCATCGCTGAGAGGTCCATTAGCCGCTCACCTACGGCAGGATGCATAACACGACACGATTCAATATCCGCTAAAAAAGGTTGCCTCCGCTCTCTGAAGCCAACTAAAACACGACCTTTCTTAGCGACATATTTAACACCCATTCGTGCCTTTTGTCGGTACCCCCAAAAAGGTCCTGTTAAAGGTTCCCAAATAAGGGGGATATCCAGTTTACCAATCCGTTTAAATTGATCTTCTAATATCGCCTGTTTGATTTCTATCTGTAAAGGTTCTTTAACATGTTGAAAACTACACCCACCACAAACCCCATAATGAGGGCACCCGGGCTCACCGCGTTCTGGTGCTGATGTGATAACGTTAACAACCTTACCTTCTGCATAATCACGACGACTATCGGTATAAATAAATTCTACTTGCTCACCCGGTAACGCTTCATCAACAAAAACAACCTTACCGTCAACATATGCCAACCCTCGACCATCATGTGCAAAGGATTCGATAGTCACCGTCACGGGTGCTTCGAGTAATTTCTTTTTTTTGTATCGCCTTCTTGCCATGGATAATATTTTGCCTCTTAACTAATAGTGTATCTACTCAAAATAATAAATGTTTATACGGAAAACACACCGGTTGACAAGTATCGATCGCCCCGATCACAAATAATAGTCACGATCACTTTTCCTTCTAACTTCTCGCCTAATTGTAAAGCCGCGGCAACGGCGCCACCTGATGAAATCCCTGCAAAAATACCTTCTTGAGCCGCTAAAGCCCGCGCGGTGTCTTCTGCCTGTTGTTGGTCCACATCTAGAATATAATCGATTTGAGCAGGGTTATATATTTTAGGTAAATACTCTTCAGGCCAACGACGTATACCTGGTATCTTGGCACCATCTTTAGGTTGCACACCGACAACCTCGATACCATCATTTTGTTCTTTTAAAAAACGCGACGTTCCCATAATAGTCCCCGTCGTCCCCATAGAACTTACAAAATGCGTCACTTGGCCACCAGTATCACGCCAAATCTCCGGCCCTGTCCCTTCATAGTGCGCCCTTGGATTATCTGGGTTTGCAAATTGGTCTAACACTCGGCCCTGACCTGCAGCTTCCATTTTCCGGGCTAAATCAATCGCGCCTTCCATACTCTCTTCCGCTGGCGTGAGGATCAGTTCAGCACCATAAGCCGCCATTGAAGCTCGACGTTCGACGCTCATATTATCAGGCATAATCAGAGTCATTCGATAGCCCTTGATGGCTGCCGCCATGGCTAGTGCAATACCGGTATTTCCACTCGTTGCCTCGATAAGACGATCGCCCGGATTAATTTCACCGCGACGCTCAGCCTGTTGAATCATACTTAAAGCCGGGCGATCCTTAACCGAACCGGCAGGGTTATTTCCTTCTAGCTTAACCCAATAAGTATTACTTGAATTGCTCGGCAACCGCTGCAACTTAACCAACGGTGTATTGCCGACAAATGCCTCGATCGTAGATCCACTCATAACGTAGCCACCCTCATAGCCATCACCCTAACCATTGACGCGCATTGGCAAACAATCGCATCCACGGACCATATTCCCCCCAATCACTGGGATGCCAAGAATTCTGAATCGTCCTAAAACAACGCTCGGGGTGAGGCATCATAATGGTAAAACGACCATTGTCAGAAGTCAGCCCCGTCACACCCATTTCCGAACCGTTCGGATTGGCTGGAAAAGCAACTGTTTTCTTCCCGTAGTTATCGACATAGGCTAATGCAACCTGATTGGCTCGCTGAGCGGCCTCTAACTGACCGGTTTGAAAAAGTGCCCGCCCTTCACCATGAGCAATAGAGACTGGCATTGTTGATCCTGCCATACCAGACAATAAAATAGATGGCGAGTCCAGCACTTCAACCATCGCCACGCGTGCTTCAAATTGCTCCGATGTATTACCAACAAATTGTGGCCAATGATCCGTTCCCGGGATTAACGACTTCAAACCTGACAGCATTTGACAGCCATTACAAACCCCTAACCCAAAGGTATCTTCTCGATCAAAAAAGTTCTGGAACTGTAATCGCGCATAATCATTGAACAAAATAGACTTAGCCCAACCCCCGCCAGCGCCTAAAACATCGCCATATGAAAACCCGCCACAAGCAACAACACCTTGGAACTCACGCAAAGAAATTCGTTGTTCCAACAGATCACTCATATGCACATCAATCGCGGTAAAACCGGCCCGATCAAAGGCAGCGGCCATTTCCACATGACCATTAACACCTTGCTCTCTTAAGATCGCCGCCTTGGGTCTATAACGCCCGATAAAAGGAGCGGTGATATCTTCATGCACATCAAAGGTTAATTGTGCATTAAGCCCGGGGTCAGTATCATCCAAAATTTGCTTAAACTGTTGTTCTGCACACACTGGATTATCTCTTAATGCCTGCATATGAAAGTTCGTTTCTGACCACTTCTGCTGTAACTGAGCCCGAGGCTGTGAAAACACAACCTTGCCACCGGCTTGAATAGTTAATTCAACTTGCGAATTCAATGTGCCGACAATATGACTGCAAGCAGACAATCCCGCTTGCTCAAGACACTTTAGAACAGCGCTTTGGTGCGCTGAAGAGACTTGAATAACCGCACCCAACTCTTCATTAAAAAGAGCCGCTAAAAGATCATCACCTAAAACATCAAGTGTTAGCGAAACCCCTAAACGGCTAGCAAACATCATCTCTACAGCAACCGCTAACAAGCCACCATCAGAGCGGTCATGATAAGCCAATAATAACTCACGTTGGTTAAGTGTCTGAATGGTTTCAAAAAATGATTTAAACAAAATAGCATCATCCAAATCCGGTGACACATCACCTAGCTGCTGATAAACCTGCGCTAAAACCGAACCGCCTAAGCGATCCTTTCCTTGTCCTAAATCAATTAAAACAAGTACACTATCGACATCCTGAAGCTCTGGGGCTAGCGTTTTATAAATATTCTCAACCGGTGCAAATGCGGTGGTTATCAACGAGACCGGTGAAGTCATCGACTTGGCTTGATCATCTTCTTGCCAAACCGTTTTCATCGATAACGAATCTTTACCCACAGGAATGGCAATCCCCAAAGCTGGACATAATTCCATACCCACTGCTTTGACCGTTTCGAATAAAGCGGCATCTTCACCACCAAAACCGGCCGCTGCCATCCAGTTCGCCGACAATTTCACCTGCCCTAATTCACCAATGGCCGCCGCTGCCAGATTAGTCAACGCCTCACCGATGGCTAATCGCCCTGATGCGGGTGCATTAATAACCGCCACAGGCGCTCTTTCGCCCATCGCCATCGCCTCACCGCTCTGTGCATAAAAACCAGAGGCCGTGACGGCAACATCGGCAACCGGAACTTGCCACGGCCCTACCATTTGATCGCGAACAACCAAGCCCGTCACAGACCGATCGCCAATAGTAATCAGAAAACTTTTATCCGCAACCGCTGGAAAAGACAAAACCCGTTGAATGGCCACAGACAAGGACACCTCTGATCGATCAAACGGCTGAACACTAGGCGATTGACGTTTAACATCACGATGCATTTTAGGCGCCTTACCAAACAATAAAGACATCGGCAGATCAACAGCATCTTTGTGTAGCAGATTATCGGTTAATTGTAACTGCTCTTCTTCAATGGCTTCGCCAATGACTGCATACAAACATTTTTCTTTCTGGCAAAAAGATTCAAACAAGGGCAATGATTCTGGCATGATCGCCAAGATATAACGTTCTTGCGCTTCATTACACCAAATCTGCATCGGCGACATGCCTTGATCCGCATTTAATATTTTACGTAATTCAAAGCGACCACCACGATCACAATCATGAATAATTTCAGGAACCGCATTGGATAAACCACCGGCCCCAACATCATGAATAGAAACAATTGGCGATTCATCGCCGAGCGCCGAACAATGATTAATGACTTCCTGACATCGCCGTTCCATTTCTGGATTTTCACGTTGTACCGAAGCATAATCTAGCTGAGCGGTAATTTCACCTGACGATTGTGACGACGCCGCACTGCCACCAAGCCCGATTAACATTGCAGGCCCCCCTAAAACAATAATCAGCGCACCGGGGGGGATAATGTTTTTATTAACCAACATCGGACGAATATTACCCATGCCACCAGCGATCATAATCGGTTTGTGATAACCCAACAAATGCGCATCAGCAGAGGCCACAGCAGGCCGCTCAAAACTACGAAAATAACCGGCCAGATTAGGCCTGCCAAATTCATTGTTAAAGGCCGCCCCACCTAACGGCGCCTCCAACATAATATCCAGTGCTGAGGCAATACGCTCAGGCTTACCGTAATCAACTTCCCACGGCTGTGACAATCCAGGTATTTTTAAATTAGATACCGAAAAGCCAGTGAGTCCTGCTTTGGTTTGTGACCCCAATCCGGTTGCCCCCTCATCTCTTATTTCACCGCCAGAACCTGTGGCAGCACCGGGATAGGGTGAAATAGCCGTCGGATGATTATGAGTCTCAACCTTCATCAAAATGTGCGCTTCCTCATCGATATAACCGTACTGACCGGTAATCGGATTACGAATAAAAACGTCTGCCCGAGAACCTTCGATAACAGAGGAATTATCACTGTAGGCGGACAAAACACCACCCGGATTACAGTTATACGTATTACGAATCATAGCGAACAACGATTGATCCTGTTCGACGCCGTCCACAGTCCATTGCGCATTAAATATTTTATGTCGACAATGTTCAGAATTGGCCTGTGCAAACATCATCAATTCCACATCAGTTGGGTCTCGCCCTAGATCCTGAAAACTAGTCAGTAAATAATCTATTTCATCATCCGACAAGGCAAGACCTAACCGTTCGTCAGCCTGAACCAAAGCTGCTCGCCCATGCTCTAAAACCGCAATGGTTACAAGTGGTTGTGGTGATGCCTGTACAAAAATATCAGGCTGTTCTGAGGTTAACCAAACGGCTTGAGTCATACGATCGAACAACACCTCAGCTAAAGAGGTTAATTCACCCTTCACATCAACCTCACCGTCAACCGTTAAACGGTATTCAATCGCTCGCTCAATACGTAAGACATCGACTAACCCACAACGCTGTGCGATTTCCGTCGCTTTACTTGACCACGGTGAAATAGTCCCGGGTCGAGGAATGACTAAAATCGGTAACCCGTCATCGACAGTATCGTTGACGACATCGCCATAATCCAACAACTGCTCCAATTGCGCCAATTGCACACCGGTTAATGATTGACCCTTAATATGAACAAAGTGAACGAAACGTGCTGACAACGCCCCAATATTTCGGTTAATACCCTGAAGTTCGAGTAATAACTTTTTGGTGCGAAATAAAGAAAGCGCCTTAGGGCCTGATAGTCTTAGCATGGTGATTTATTAGGTAAGATCCAATCATCTCATCGAAATGGTTAGATATGTTTTTGTCATTCGTCAGCCAAATCTTCTTTGATGGCTTGCTCTAAAATTTTTAAAATTTGTAAACTTTCATGTGCCGGCGGGGGATCTGCATTTTCATCCAGTAGCATGATGTCACTCCGCCCATTACTATCAAAAACACGTATTTGATACACCTGCTCGTTCGTAGGATCATCACCAAAGATAAAATCAAACTCATTGAGTAGCGACCCATCCTCAATTGGCGTCTTATTCCAGTCATATTGAATAAAATAAATAGCATTCGCCTGATTCCTCGCGACAATTTCTATGCCTTCACGAATCAATGCTTTGCCGACTATCCGCCACGCTAAATCATAAGGTTTCGCCATTTCTAATCGCGGCGACCCGCCGGTATAGCTCACAATCCGAACCGCTTGACTTGGCGCCAATGCTTGTTGTTCTGGTGACAAAGACGATATTTCCGTGGCTTGCGCCGCTCTTTTAACTTCCGTTAATTGCCTTTCTAACGCATTGTTTCGTAAATCCACCGGTATCTCTAAAATCGGCAACTCAGTACTATTTCGATACTCAATGTGCTTGTCAGGAAAGTAAGTCTGAATACGGGTACACCCAGAAACACCAAAAACCACGAGGACTATGACCACCCGCCACAAGACTGCAGAAGCCACAACACCATGCTTGAACATTAGATTACTTCAGCTTGCTGCATGGCCTCTTTAACCACTGCAAAACAATCTGGTGTGAGCCAAGTGAGTGGTAGCCGAATACCCCGATCAATCAAGCCCATTTCATTCACAGCCCATTTAACAGGGATGGGATTTGCCTGAACAAATAAGTCCTTGTGTAAGCCCGTTAATTTTTCATCAGCCGCTAACGCGGTCGCACGATCACCGGCAACCGCGGCAACAACCATATCATGCATTAACTGAGGCGCAACATTTCCAGTCACTGTAATAACCCCTTGCCCTCCTAATAAACAGAATGCACATGAAGAAGCATCATCTCCAGAATAAAGCGCGAAATCATCACCGCATGATTGACGCAACGCCAAAACACGATCAAGATCGCCAGTAGCCTCTTTGACGCCTACAATATTGTCAAGGACCGATAATCTGACAACCGTTTCTGGCAACATATCACATGCTGTTCGCCCTGGAACATTATACAAAATCTGCGGAATATCAACCGCCGCTGCCACAGCCTGATAATGCAAAAAAAGTCCTTCTTGTGTCGGCTTGTTATAATAAGGTGTCACTAATAAACATGCATCCGCACCCACTTCTTTTGCCCGCTGCGTCAAGGCTATAGCTTCTGTGGTGGAGTTTGCACCCGTGCCGGCTATCACCGGAATACGTCCACTCACGTGTTTAACCACCGCCTGAACAACCGCCATGTGATCATCTGCATCAAGTGTCGCCGACTCCCCAGTCGTCCCAACCGCAACAATGGCATCGGTCTTCTGCTCAATATGGAATTCAACTAATTGATCAAGACGCGCATAATCAATTTTTCCATCCACACCCATCGGCGTCACTAACGCAACAATACTACCTTGAATCATTCATTTGTCTCAAAATGGTT
Source organism: Methylococcales bacterium (assembly GCA_030753675.1). Classification (GTDB taxonomy): domain Bacteria; phylum Pseudomonadota; class Gammaproteobacteria; order Methylococcales; family Methylomonadaceae; genus OPU3-GD-OMZ. Next base: position 24,276 of record JASMBU010000008.1, on the reverse strand, counting down.
AAAATATTAGGACAGCCACTCAATACACACGGACAATAGTTTCTTTTTGTGCCATCGTTTTATTACATAACAGCATTATAACGAAATGACTCAAAAACAATACCCTATCTTTATGCTAACCGTTTTTTCTCAGCTACCCGTTGACGTTGTTGCTCCTTATCACGGTATTTTAACCCACGTCGTTCTCGGTTATCACCCTTAACATCAGAACCGATATGCTGAACGCCCCGTGCTCGCGACAATTCCATCTGTTTCTTACGCTCTTTAAAACGTTCTCGCTGTTGCTCATCTACTTTGTCAAAGCAATGGGGACAACTTACACCTTGAATATAATGCTCACTGGCTTTATCCGCCTCATTCACCGGGTACCGACAAGCAAAACATTGATCATATTGCCCTTTCACTAAACTATGATCAACCGCAACGCGATTATCAAAAACAAAGCACTCCCCCTGCCACATTGAATCAGCTTCCGGCACTTCTTCTAAATACTTTAGGATCCCGCCTTCCAAATGATAAACCGCTTCAAAACCTTGCTCTTTCAGATAAGCCGTGGACTTTTCACACCGTATTCCACCGGTGCAATACATCGCTACTTTATTATGCTGCTCTGGATTTAAGTTATCCTTAACATACTGCGGAAATTCACGAAAAGTTTCTGTTTTAGGATTCAGCGCACCTTGGAACTGACCAATATTCACTTCGTAATCATTGCGGGTATCGACTAACAAAACATCAGGATCCGAAATTAACGCATTCCATTCGCTGGGCTTCACATAAGTACCGACAATTTTATTGGGATCAATCGATTCAACCCCCATCGTTACAATCTCTTTTTTCAACTTAACCTTAGTGCGATAAAAAGGAACGGTTTCGTCAAACGATTCTTTAAAACTCATATCGACTAAGCGCTGATCACTTTCAAACCATCTGTAAAGCGCATCAATTGCAGTCCTTGAGCCTGCGACCGTACCATTGATGCCTTCTTTCGCCAATAAAATCGTCCCTTTAATTTCATGCCTTGTCAGCACAGACAACAACGGCTTTTGTAACTGCTCAAAATCTTCCAGACGCACAAACTTATACAACGCCGTCACAACACAATCAACCATACTCAACTCTCCTCTATCAGACCCCTGGACCGTAAATCCAGATCAAATTAAACCAATTGCCTATTTTACCTGATCTTGATCCTTGGTGCCCGACCGATTCAATCAAGGAAAACTCACTTCATCAGCGCCCTCATCCCAAGGCACATACCGTGTCATGACCGCCAAAAATAATGGCGACTCAAGCAATCGGTCTAACCATGCCCCCACTAAAGAATAAGATGATTGGTCAAACCAAACACGATCAACCTGCGCAAATTGCCTAATAAATGGAAAAACAGCCATATCAGCAAGCCCCGCCCTATCACCCAACAAATAAGCGTGACCCGATAATTTATTTTCTAACCGCGCCAAAAACAACGCCCCTTGGGTTCGATAAAATTCAACCGGATAATCAGGGTACCGATCACTATATTTATAGCGATCTAACCAGAACTTAAATTCACCATCATTGTGCGCGATTAATGCCTCGGCCTCCGATCGTTTTATCGGATCCAATGGTTCTAGCCAATGATCGGGGTCATGATACTGCAATGCAAAAAGCATAATGTCATAACTTTCATCAAGCACTTGACCATTGGGCAAGATTAAAACCGGAACCGTCCCTTTGGGTGAACAGTTCAACAAAGATGGTGGCTTATGACCCAAAACAACTTCACGTAAGACAACGTTAAAACCACTGTAATGAATCGCAAGCCGGGCCCTAATCGCATAAGGACAACGTCGAAAAGAATATAACACTGGAGTCGTTGCAGACACTCCTGTAGTAGACAATAACATGATAAAAAAACAGGCTAAATTAACCGTAATTTTAACACAACCCCCTTACACCAGCCGTCTATTCCATAACAAATACGTTACTGATGACAAGGCCCCATCCACAGCCAGTTAAAAACACGCTAAGCCATACCGCCTTATTCCGCTGGTTTTTGAAATCAATGATTATCATCTCATCGATAACATGGAATAATATAGCTTTCAAACAATCCCCTTTGCACTCATGGCTCAATATATCTACACAATGAATGGCGTTGGCAAAATCGTTCCGCCTAAAAAATATATTCTGAAAGATATCTACCTCTCCTTCTTTCCCGGCGCAAAAATTGGCGTCTTGGGCCTCAATGGCTCAGGAAAGTCAACGTTATTACGAATCATGGCCGGCATTGACACAGAAATTGAAGGCGAAGCACGCGCTCAATCCGGTATAAAAATAGGCTACTTAGCACAAGAACCCGAACTTGACCTCAGCAAAGATGTTCGCGGCAATGTAGAAGAAGGCGTTGCCGAAACCAAGGCACTACTTTATCGCTTCAACGCAATCAGTGATGCCTTTGCAAATCCCGATGCCGACTTTGACACACTGCTTACCGAACAAGCCGAACTACAAGACAAAATTGATGCCGCAGGCGCTTGGGAACTTGAAAGACAACTTGAAATTGCCGCAGACGCACTCCGCTTACCGGACTGGGACGCCGATGTCAGCACTTTATCAGGCGGCGAAAAACGCCGAGTTGCACTCTGCCGTCTACTCCTTTCTAACCCGGACATGCTTTTACTCGACGAACCCACCAACCATCTTGATGCCGAGTCTGTTGCCTGGCTTGAAACTTTTCTTCACAATTTCCCCGGCACTGTAGTCGCTGTCACCCATGACCGTTATTTTCTCGATAATGTTGCGGGGTGGATCTTAGAACTTGATCGCGGCCAAGGAATTCCCTGGGAAGGAAACTACTCTTCTTGGCTCGAACAAAAACAAAACCGCCTTGAAATGGAGGAAAAGCAAGAATCATCTCGACAAAAAGCCATGAAAGCAGAGCTCGAATGGGTTAGAACTAATCCCAAAGGCCGTCATGCTAAAAACAAAGCCCGTCTGGCTCGATTTGACGAGCTCTCACAACAAGACACTCAAAAAAGAAACGAAACTCAAGAGATCTATATTCCACCCGGCCCCCGTTTAGGCGATGTTGTTGTTGAAGCCTCAGCACTACAAAAGGGTTTTGGTGACAAACTACTAATAAATGATCTTAACTTTAATCTACCTCCCGGTGGCATTGTCGGCATCATAGGCCCAAACGGAGCCGGTAAAACCACCTTATTTCGTATGATCGCCAATGAAGACACACCTGACAGCGGCTCATTAAAACTCGGCTCCACCGTTCAACTCGCCTATGTCGACCAATCTCGAGACGAACTTAATGACAACAAAACGGTTTGGGATGATATTTCCGACGGCCTTGATATCATTACCGTCGGCAATTACGAAACATCCTCTCGCTCCTATGCTAGCCGTTTTAATTTCAAAGGATCTGACCAACAAAAACGCATTGGCGATCTGTCTGGCGGTGAGCGCAACCGTGTTCACCTGGCTAAGTTACTCAAAAGTGGTGGCAACCTACTCTTACTCGATGAACCCACGAATGACTTAGATGTCGAAACCCTACGCGCACTTGAAGAAGCACTGCTCAGCTTCCCAGGTTGTGCCGTGGTTATTTCTCATGACCGCTGGTTCCTTGACCGAATAGCTACTCATATTCTCGCTTTCGAAGGCAATAGTGAAGTGGTCTGGTTTGAAGGCAACTATGCCGACTACGAAACCGATCGCCATCGCCGACTCGGAACTAATGCCGACAATCCGCACCGTATTAAATACAAAAAAATTAGCTAAACCAGCACCCATCATCCCGGCAGTGGATTTCTTGAGAATCAACTCTAGAATCCCACTGCCTCGATTTTAACGCCTTCTCAGACCCACACGCCCTTTCAACACACTGAAACCTACGCCTCCAAGAGAAATATTTGGTCAAATTAATGATTTATCTCTGTTTTTGTATCATTTTATATTATAATAAACGGTTATTTGTAGCTGGTTAACATTGCAGTTATTAACTCAGCGACTACCGTGTTTTTGCTAACCTATCAACACCTGACAGCCCAACTTAGCTTAATGTGGCCTCAGCTGATAACCATGCAAGAAAGATTTTAATATTCATTTTCAGAGTACAACCATGACAGACTTATCGCTATACAGAAACATCGGTATTTTCGCGCACGTAGATGCCGGAAAAACAACAACCACAGAAAGAATTCTAAAACTAACCGGCAAAATCCATAAAATCGGTGAAGTACATGATGGTGCAGCGACAACAGACTTCATGGACCAAGAACAAGAACGTGGCATTACCATCCAATCCGCCGCTACAACCTGTACATGGAATGATCACCGATTAAATATCATCGACACACCCGGTCACGTTGACTTCACCATCGAAGTATATCGCTCACTTAAAGTGCTTGATGGCGGTGTGGGTGTTTTCTGTGGTTCTGGCGGTGTTGAGCCTCAGTCTGAAACAAACTGGCGTTACGCGAACGATTCTGAGGTTTCGCGAATTATTCTCGTTAACAAGCTCGACCGCTTAGGGGCAGACTTCTATCGTGTGGTCAAACAGATCGAAGATGTTCTTGGCGCCAACCCTCTGGTCATGGTTTTACCGATCGGTACCGAGGATGACTTTGTTGGCGTTGTTGATCTGCTCACACGTAAATCGTGGATTTGGGACAATTCTGGTGACCCGACTCAATACACTATTGAAAACGTTCCCGCTGACATGGTAGATCAAGTTGAAGAATGGCGTGAAAAACTTATCGAAACCGCCGTTGAACAAGACGATGACGCGATGGAGAAATACCTAGACGGCGAAGAACCTTCAATGGAAACGCTCAAAGCTTGTATTCGTAAAGGCACCACTAATCTGGCCTTCTTCCCAACGTATTGTGGCTCCGCCTTTAAAAACAAAGGCATCCAGCTGGTCCTGAATGCCGTTGTGGACTACCTACCAAGTCCAACAGAAGTTAAACCACAGCCTGAAGTTGATTTAGAGGGCGTTGAAACCGGCAAACACGCCATCGTGGATATTGACAAACCACTGCGCGCACTGGCTTTTAAAATCATGGATGACCGCTACGGCGCACTGACTTTCATTCGAATTTATTCCGGCAAAATAGACAAAGGCGACACTATTCTTAATAGCTTTACCGGCAAAACTGAACGCATCGGTCGACTCGTTGAAATGCATGCTGATGAACGCATCGAACTCAGTAGCGCCCAAGCCGGTGATATTATCGCTGTTGTAGGGATGAAAAATGTTAAAACCGGTCACACCTTATGCTGCCCTAAAAACCCGGCAACACTGGAACCAATGGTTTTCCCAGACCCCGTTATTTCTATTGCTGTGTCTCCTAAAGATAAAGCCGGTTCTGAAAAAATGGGTATTGCTATCGGTAAAATGATCGCTGAAGACCCTTCTTTCCGTGTTGAAACCGATGAAGACAGCGGTGAAACCATCTTAAAAGGTATGGGTGAACTACATTTAGACATCAAAGTTGATATCTTAAAGCGGACCCACGGCATTGATGTTGAAGTTGGTAAACCGCAGGTGGCCTACCGCGAAACTATCACCAAAAAAATCGAAGACAGCTACACCCACAAGAAGCAATCAGGTGGTTCTGGTCAGTTCGGTAAAATTGACTTCACTCTTGAGCCTGCAGAGCCTGGCGAAGGCTTTGTCTTTGAATCTAAAGTAACCGGTGGTAATGTTCCTAGAGAGTTCTGGCCGGCCATTGAGAAAGGCTTTAAAAATAGCATGGCTATTGGCGTTATGGCAGGATTCCCTTGCCTTGATGTGAAAGTCACCTTACTTGACGGTGGCTTTCATGCCGTTGACTCGTCAGCCGTAGCGTTTGAAATTGCTGCTAAAGCCGCTTACCGTCAATCTATCCCCAAAGCAGGCCCACAACTGATTGAACCGATCATGAAAGTGGATGTTTTTACTCCAGATGATCACGTGGGTGACGTTATTGGTGACTTAAACCGTCGACGCGGCATGATTCAAGGACAAGATGCTGGCGTTAGCGGTGTTCGCGTTAAAGCACAAGCACCGTTAAGTGAAATGTTTGGCTACATTGGCGACCTCAGAACCATGACTTCAGGTCGCGGACAGTTTTCAATGGAATTCTCACATTATGCTCCATGCCCTAAAAACGTGGCCGAAGATGTCATTAAAGAAGTCAAAGAACGCCAAGAAAAAAGCTAACGTTTAGCTCAACTTGAGAACAATAAAAAAGGGCGGCTATTTTAGCCACCCTTTTTTTATCATCATCTTTTTTTAGCCAATCACCCAGTAAAATTATTGCGTTAGTGTTTCTAACTAGGTCATCAACACCCATGCCTGCGGATCATTGTGACCACAAACATCAACCACAGCTTTAAAATGGCTACATACTGTCGGGCGATCTGGCAAGCCAAATAGCTGACACTGATTATCCTCGGTGGGTTGAATACAGCGTATACCGGCAGGCTTTCCTTTCGGCATCTCAGGAATAGGTGAACTAATAGACGGGGCAATACAATACAACACACCAAACAACCCACCCTAGCCGCCTAAGATAACATCAAATCCAGACATAAATTGACTCACACGGGCTCGTGAAATAGTTTTAACCGGCAACGTCAACTGCTCTGAAACCAGCCCCTTTTCTATTAACGACTCCGCCTCAACCCACAAGTCGTCAACATCATAAAGCGCCAATGCATCAAAAATGGCTAGTGTTTCCTTATGATCATACTGTTCAGCAGATTGCCCACGAAATAACTGGAAAACACTTTCGTCCAAAAACAATAAACTCACTGCCCGATCAAAGGCAGCCAAGGTTAAAATAATATCAAGTTGCTCTTGAACATGAATACTGCCATGGGGAGGATGGCGCATAATAATTAGGTACTTCTTCATGCTCCTGGGAAAACAATAAAACGGTCAGCGTTAATTGTCGCCTCAACCAACTGACCCAACCCAGAAATACGAAAGCCGGGAGCCAAATCCTGATCAATTCTATTTTGACGCCTTGATTCCTCTAAAGACAATAACCCGCGTCGCTGTGCCGCGGAAATACAAATAACCAAATCAATACCGTGCTGTTGACTGAGCTGACTCCAGCGCCGAAGGAATTGACGCTCATCATCGGGCGGCAGTTGCGCCGCTAAACCGTGATAGATCCCATCAAAATAAAAGAATATTTGCAGAACACTGTGTCCAGAGGCCAGTGCTGCCAAAATAAATTGGTACCCCATTTCACCTGCAGCTCCAGCATAGGGACTGCTATTAATCTGAACTGCAAATTTCATATGCTACAGTCACCCTCACTATTTAAGCACCGACACGTTAGCGCTGAAAGACAACCCCTAACAGCACCAACAAATTAAACCAACAATAACCGAACATCGGTCAACAACGTAACAATTGTTTGCATAAAACGTGCCGCATCAGCACCGTCAATAACGCGGTGATCGTAAGATAAATCTAACGGCATCATCAGTCTGGGTACAAATTCTGAGCCATTCCAAACGGGCTTCATTTGCGAACGCGTGGCCCCTAAAATAGCGACTTCAGGCGCATTGACAATCGGTGTAAAAGCCGTGCCGCCAATGCCACCTAAATTTGAGATCGTCATACAGCCACCTTGCATTTCAGCAGGACGTAATTTACCTTCTCGTGCTTTAGCACCCAACTCAAACATCTCAGCGGAAAGTTCAAACAAACTTTTCTTATCAACATCTTTCAATACCGGTACCACCAACCCTTTAGGGGTATCAACAGCAATCCCAATATTGTAATATTTCTTCAAAATTAATCGCTCACCGTCTGGCGATAATGAACTATTAAATTGTGGGTATTGTTTCAAAGCCGCCGCAACAGCTTTCAGCATAAAACCTAAGCCGGTAACTTTTAAGCCTTCTTTCTCGGCACTGACTTTAAGCGACTTCCTAAAAGCTTCCATTTCGGTAATATCCGCTTCATCATGATGCGTTACCATCGGTAAATTCAGCCAAACACGCGATAAATTAACACCGGTCAGACGCTTTATCTTGCTTAATTTTTGCTCTTCAATTTCACCAAATTGACAGAAATCAACAGCCGGTATGGCAGGAATAGCACTAGCCCCCGCTACGGCTGGAGCATGAGCTCCAGTCCCTGTCGTTGTCGTTGTCGTCATCATCTTCTTAACATGACGCGAAACGTCTTCTTTCAGAATACGCCCTTTACGGCCACTGCCTTGTTGAATTAACGATAAATCAACACCCAATTCACGTGCAAAACGACGTACTGACGGCGTTGCATGAACATTACTGGCACTAATCGCCTTATTAACATCTGTACTGATTTGTGTCTGCGTTGTGGGTGCTGGTGTCTGCGCTGGCTGCACGGGTTTTGATACCGGCGCTGGCGTTGGCTGCGCAGAACGAATACTTTCTGGTGCAGGGCTTGGAGCTGAAGTACTAACCGTAACAATTAAAGACCCTTCAGAAACACTGTCACCCACGCTCACTTTAACCTCAACAACCGTACCCGCTGCACTGGCAGGAAGATCCATAGTAGCTTTATCACCTTCCATAACCACCAGCGTTTGCTCAAGCTCAATAATATCGCCAGGACTGACCAAAACCTCAATCACTTCGATATCACTGGCTCCGCCCAGATCAGGAACCTTAATATCAACAACAGAGCCGGTACTGACTGCACCCGTAGCCGAAGCTCTTATTTCCTCAACAGGTTCAGGCGTAACTGCTGCTTCAACCGCCTCTTCGGCACCTGAATTTACCGTAACAATCAAAGATCCTTCAGAAACACTGTCACCCACACTTACTTTAACGTCGACAACCGTACCTGTTGCACTCGCAGGAAGGTCCATCGTCGCTTTATCACCTTCCATAACCACCAGCGTTTGTTCAAGCTCAATAACATCGCCGGGACTGACCAAGACTTCAATGACTTCAATATCACTGGCACCGCCGAGGTCAGGAACTTTTACTTCAATTAAATCAGACATGTTTGAAACGGCTCCTTAACGTAAACGTGGTTCAACGAGATCAGTATCAATATTATATTTGGCCAGTGCCTCAGTCACTATCTTAGCGTCTATTTCACCGTGATCAGCCAAGCTTTTTAATGCCGTGATAGTAATAAAAAAACGATCGACCTCAAAGAAATGCCGCAATTTCTCACGGGTATCTGAACGACCAAAACCATCGGTACCTAAAACCGTATACGGTGCAGACACATAAGGGGTAATTTGTTCCGCAAAAGAACGCATATAATCCGTTGAAGCAATCACTGGCCCAACCCTGCCATCTAAACATTGCGCCACATGCGAGCGTCGTTTATCTTGTTCAGGATGCATGCGATTCCAGCGCTCACAACTATAAGCCTCACGCGCTAATTCTGTAAAACTAGGACAACTCCAAAGATCAGCCTCGATACCCCAGTCACTTCTTAACATCTCAGCGGCCGCTACAATTTCAAGAAAAATAACACCAGACCCTAACAACTGCACACGCAGCGCACGGCTTTGTTCACCCGCTTTAAATAAATACATTCCCTTAATAATATCAGCCTCTGCACCCTCAGGCATAGCCGGATGCAGGTGATTTTCATTCATGGCAGTAATATAATAAAAAACATCTTCTTGCTCTTCATACATCCGACGCAACCCGTCTTGAACAATGACGGCCATTTCATAGCTATACGTGGGATCATACGAAATACAATTTGGAACGGTAGCAGAAATAAGATGACTATGACCGTCGCCGTGTTGCAAGCCTTCCCCATTAAGGGTTGTTCGTCCAGCTGTTCCGCCCACCAAAAAACCACGACAGCGTTGATCAGCAGCCGCCCAAATTAAATCACCTATACGCTGAAAACCAAACATCGAATAAAAAATGTAAAAAGGAATCATCGGTACGCCATGTGTTGAATAAGCACTCCCTGCGGCGATCCAATCACTTATGCCCCCGGCTTCATTAATCCCTTCTTGTAATACTTGGCCTGACTTATCTTCCTTATAAAACATCAACTGCCCGGCATCTTGCGGGGTATAAAGTTGTCCAACTTGCGACCAGATCCCTAGCTGTCGGAACATCCCTTCCATGCCAAAAGTGCGCGATTCATCCGGAACAATGGGAACAACCCGACGTCCAATAGTTTTATTCTTAATGATAATATTAAGAATTCTAACAATCGCCATGGTTGTTGAAATCTCACTCTTTTCACCGGTGCCTTTTAAGAGAGCGTCAAAGTCACTGAGTTGAGGAACTGTTAGTGATTCTGCCTTTTCACGACGCGCAGGTAAATACCCGCCCAACGACTCACGGTGTCCGCGCATATATTCCATTTCTTTAGAATCATCGGCAAACTTTAAATAAGGTAATTGTTCTATGGCCTCATCGGTTAATGGCAACTCAAAACGATCTCTGAAGTGTTTCAACGAGTCAAAACTCATCTTCTTTTGCTGGTGAGACGTGTTTTGTGCCTCACCCGACTCACCCATGCCGTAACCTTTAACGGTTTTACTTAAAATAACCGTCGGTTGACCACTGTGATTGACGGCCGCATGGTAAGCCGCATAAACCTTAGAAACGTCATGACCGCCTCGGTTTAATTCCCAAATATCACGGTCTGAAAAATCAGCAACCATCGCCGCTAATTCCGGTGTATTAAAAAAATGCTCACGCACATAAGCGCCATCTTTAGACTTAAAGGTCTGATAATCACCATCCACACAATCCATCATACGTTTGGCTAATAAGCCTTCGGTATCGCGTTGCAGTAGCGCATCCCAGCGGTCGCCCCAGACCAACTTAATAACATTCCAACCCGCACCGCGAAAAGAACTTTCTAATTCCTGAATAATCTTACCGTTACCACGCACAGGGCCATCAAGGCGCTGCAAGTTACAGTTAATAACAAAAATTAAATTATCCAACTTTTCACGACCGGCCATCCCAATCGCACCAAGCGATTCAGGCTCGTCGGTTTCACCGTCCCCCAAAAAAGCCCATACTTTCCGGTTACCGGTTTCAGCAAAACCACGGTCTTCCATATAACGCATAAAACGCGCTTGATAAATAGACATAATGGGCCCTAAACCCATGGAAACCGTCGGAAACTGCCAGAAATCAGGCATTAACCAAGGATGTGGGTAAGACGACAAACCATCCCCGTCGACTTCTTGACGAAAACTATCCATTTGCGCTTCGGTCAATCGGCCTAACATAAAGGCTCTTGAATAACTTCCAGGCGCTGAGTGCCCTTGGACAAAAATCATATCGCCGCCATGCCCTTCTGACGGTGCCTGCCAGAAATGATTGTAACCCACATCATAAAGGGTTGCGGCTGAAGCAAAACTTGAAATATGCCCACCAACGTTGGTGTTCTTATTAGCTCTAAGCACCATGACCATGGCATTCCAACGAACATAAGAGCGGATTTTTCGCTCCAACTCTGGATCTCCTGGAAACTTAGCCTGCTGAGAAACAGGAATCGTATTCACATAAGCCGTATTTGCACTAAAAGGAATATCCCAACCCGAATGCCGCGTCACTTCAACCAATTGTTCAATCAAGAAGTGCGCCCGTTCGTGGCCTTCTTTTTCTAAAACGACCTTTAGTGATTCAATCCACTCTTGGGTTTCAATAGGATCAACATCACCTTCGTTAGAACTTTTCTTATTCATCTGATCATTCATCTAGCGCCCTTCCTAAAAGACTTAAATAACTGAGATTAACATCGTTAATCTTTATCTTACTTAACAAAACTGTTAATTATATTACATCCTCAGCCTACGAGTAAGCCAATTATGCACCCGACACAAAACCCACACAGTTATCATAGGCAAAAAAGAGAGCCGCAAACCCTTTAGCACCGCCACACGCCTATTTGCGCTCTCTCTGTAGTTGCTTTAGACTTCTTACCACTACCAACATTAAATGAAGGCATCCACAATGGCGAATTACCAAAAATACATTTGTACCGTTTGTGACCATATCTATGATGAAGCTCTCGGCGACCCTGACACCAATATTTCCCCAGGCACCTTATGGGCAGATATCCCTGAAGACTGGACCTGTCCTGACTGCGGTGTCGATAAAAGCCTGTTTGAGTTAATGCCCTAAGATGCTAACTATCCACTTGAGATATCATCCAAAATATCTCTAGCGCCCATTAAATACTGCCCGCTTAGATAATGCAAAAATCGAGGATTTTATCTGGCTCCATCGCTTTTTTTTTATGTTTTATTACCGGCACAATAAGCGGGGAAGTCAACCAAAGCATTGAACTGCCTGACATCAGTGATTCTACCGGGACACTCATTTCCCCACGCGAAGAAAAAGAATTGGGGGATGCCTTTTTCCGTAATATACATCGGCAATTAACCATTAACCAAGACCTTGAAATTCAAGCCTACATTCAATCCATCGGAAACAAACTGGCGACACACACTGAATCTCAACCACGCTCTTTTCACTTTTTTGTCGTTATCGATAAAAACTTAAATGCTTTTGCCGGCCCCGGCGGCTATATTGGTATCAATTCGGGTCTCATTTTGGCAACGGATTCTGAAAGTGAACTGGCCTCGGTTATTTCACATGAAATTGCTCACGTCACTCAACGTCACCTCTACCGCGCCTTTGAAGCTGCGAGCCAATTATCACTGCCGACCGCCGCCGCTACGCTTGCCGCCATCTTGATTGGCTCTCAATCGCCTGAATTGGGTCAAGCAGCCTTGTTAGCTCTGCAAGCCCATTCTGTGCAGCAGCGTATCAACTTTACCCGCTCCAATGAGCAAGAAGCTGACCGCGTCGGCATGCAAACGCTGATTAAAGCAGACTTTGACCCCAATGGAATGCCAACTTTTTTTGAACGCCTGCAACAAAATAGCCGCTATTATGGCCAAGCTGTCCCAGAATTCCTACGCACACACCCGGTCACTGCCTCACGAATTTCCGACACCCGAAATCGTGCTGAAAAACACCCCTATCGCCACTACCCCGATTCTTTTGCTTACCGCATCATCCGGACCAAATTGCGGGTCTTAGGCTCAAAAGACCTCGATACGACCGGTCGTTATTTCCGAACCTTAACCGAGCAAGGCACACCCGAGCAACGTGCCATTGCCAACTACGGCTTAGGCTGGGTCGCGCTAAAGCAACAACATTTCAAAGACGCTGAAAAGATCTTCACTACCTTACTCAAAACGCTGCCCGACAGACCGACCCTACACATTGCCTTAGCTGAAACCGCCACCGAGTCACGTCAGTACAGCAAAGCGTTAACGATACTCAAAAAAGCACGCCACCGTTTCCCTAACTTTACGCCGTTATCCACCCTGTACCTTTCCACTCTCATTAAAACGGGACAGGCACAACAAGCACGCCAAGAAATACTGCTACGCTTGCATACCGATACACAAGATTCAACCCGTTACCACTTATTAGCCCAAGCCTACGACAAACTCCAACAACCGATAGAGTCTTACCGTTATCTTGCTGAATATTATTATCGAATAGGCCACACAGAAAAAGCGATTGAACATATTAAAACCGCTAAAAAATTTACCGGTATTAATTTTTATCAACACGCTATTTTAGATCAACGCCTCACCTTTTTTATTGAAGAAGAGCGAATTCTTAAACTCGGCCGTTAATAATACATACTTTTATAAGCATAATAACTTGTTATTATATTATTGAGACATATAATAGTCTTACTCCTCATAACTAGTAACGTGAATATCACCATGCCTGATTATAATAATCTTTCAGAACAAGAATTAGAATCTGTTATCACCCAAGCACAACAAACCCTGATTAAAAAGAAAAATAATAAACGCAAAGAAGTTATCGCTGAAATCAAAGCACTCGCCGCCTCCATTAATATCACCATAGACATTAAAGGCGAGACTAAAAAACACCCCACCAAGAACTCTAAAGTTGCCGCTAAATACCGCAACCCTGAAGACTCGAGTCAAACCTGGTCAGGCCGTGGGTTAACACCGAAATGGATGCAAGCGTTAGTCGCGGGTGGTTATAATAAAAGAGATTTAGAAATATAACCCGTTATTATTACCCGCCCCTAATTTAGGTTAATTTAGAATACTGCATGTGACTAAAACTGAGGGGCATTAATAACTAATCTTAAAACCGACAAAGGCTTCTCGAGGTGTTCCCGGAGCCACAAAACGGCGATTACTGTAATTGTCGCCCAATACCTCATCGGCATCGGCAAAAGTACCCAAGGTTTTATATTTTCGACCCACTATATTATTAACTTTCCCAAACAGTTCAATATTATCCGTCAATTTATAGCTTGACCTAAAATTAAAGACCCAATAGCCCCCTAACCGATCCATAATATTAGATTCATCACCCCGGTAGAATTGATCGCCGCTGTATTGCCCATCCAAGGTTAAATCCCACTGCGCCCATAAACGCACACCCAAACTCGCCTTAAACATATGTTCCGGCATACCGGTCATTCGATCACCCGGGTTAACAGCAACGCTACCTAACTCGTCGCCGCCGACTCTGGGATCATGAATCGTATAACTGTCTAAATATTGCGCTCTCAAATAGCTATAATTTACCGATAAAGCCCAGTTATCCAGCGTACTGAACAAGCTTCGATATTCGATACTCGATCCGGTTTCAATACCATAACGCCGCGTTTGACCAATATTTTTAAAATAGCCTTCCGTGGTACTGTCCCCATCGACAATAAATTGAATATCATCATGATTGATCGCATAAAAATAACCCAAATTCCAAGTCATACTCCCTTGCCCATCAAAGCCCTCTGAAAGCCCCCGAATACCGCCTTCAAAGGTTTTCGTCACCACCTGATCTAACGGTGGGTCTGCCACAAACCCATTAGGTAATTTACACGGGTCATTTTCATCGGCACAGGTTAATTCGCTCGGTGTTGGCGCCCGTGAGGATTCTGAATAACTGCCATAAAACGTGACGTCAGCAACAGGCTCGAAGGTCAATCCAACCATGGGATTAAAACGTTCAAAATTATGGGTTCCGGATAATTTATCGGCCCCGACAATATATTGATTGCGCATTTCAACCCGAGTATGGTTATAACGCCCGCCGGCTGAAAGGGTTAACCCAGAAGGCAAGGTTAAATAATCACTGATAAAAGCGCTGTAAGTCTCAGATGACGTATCGAGTCGAACCCGCTGCCCTCTGACATAAGTCCCGGTACCGACAACACTGCGATTGGCGGTTAACGTGGCCAACTGTGTATCCTGAGCAAAGTTTATCCGGGCATAATCATAGCCTGCACCCACCGTTAACAAATTCTCAATGTCTTCTGCCAAGGTTTGCTCAATAACCGTTTGTATCACGCCACCACGGCTTCTTTGCAGGGTTTTTGAGGTATTGATGGTACCGCTGTGGCCTATGCTATCGGCAACCTGATTACCGTTTAAATCATAAACCTTACCGTAATCCGCAACGCTATCGTCATATTCTGTGGTGGCTAAAAATCCCGCACCCACCCCGGTATTACACCCTGCAGTAGTCCAAGTCCCGTCATCGATGTCATCACAAGCGGTATAATCAGAATCATCGCCGTTAAAGGTGTTGTTTCGATTTTGTCTAAAATAAGCATTGCCGCTGAGTTCAATCTGTTCGGTTAAATCAAATTTCCCTGACCACTCACTAAAAAACAACCGATTAATGGTTTGATCCGGATGGGTAAAAATAGCCTTATTGGATTCATTTAACAATTGAATAGGAATCACGCCGTTGCCGACCATTTTATTGTCGGTCGCGGCTAAGGTTACATCCATTTCACCGCGGCCCCCGCGCCAACTGAGTGTACCCAAACCTTGTTTAGCGATGGTTCTGGAATGGTCGCGCCACCCTGAATCACCTAAGTGCTTAATATCAAGAAAATACCCCCAGGTTCCGTCATTGCCACCGCTACTTAACTCTTCAGAATGTCGGTCCCAACTACCGCCATAAACTTCCAAGACCTGCTCAGGCGCTGAAAAACCCGTTTTAGCTTTTATAGCAATGGCACCGCCCAAGGTATTTTGACCATACAAGGGATTGGAGCCTGACATTAAGGCCATCGAGTCAATGGCGTTTTCGGGAATCAAATCCCAATTAACGGTATCACCAAAAGGCTCATTAAAACGAACCCCGTTCAAATAAACAGACAAGCCTTGCGGCAACCCTAACAATGGCGATGCTGAAAAACCCCGAAAATAAACATCCGGTTGCAGCGGATTACTTTGTGCTTCATTAACAAAAACACTGCCCATATGCTGATTCATATAATCAGCCAACGATAAACTTTGTGCAGCCTCTAATTGTTCAGCGGAAACAGACTGAACATTGGCCGCGACTTTACCCACATCAATACCATGGGACATAACCGGTGAAGCCGTCACTTTCATCACGCTAAGACTCTCGACACCTTCTGCGCTAACAGTCCCCACTGTAATAAAAAGACCGACAATAAAAAAAACTCTAAACATTTTGAAAATTACACTGAAAAAAAAACAGCTATTATACGGAAAAATACAACCCACTCCAAGAAAGCTACTGCTGCACACTCTGCTGAAATAGATCGAGCTCAAGAAACATTGGATCGGTTATTGCGCCATAAACCAAGGATTTAATAAATCAGCCTTATTATAGACTAACGGCTCATCGGTTCCGTATTGCAGGACTTGCTTACCCGCCGCCATTACCACGGCATGTGCAGCAGCGGTATCCCACTCCATCGTTGGACCCAAACGTGGGTACAGATCCGCCTCACCGGTTGCCACTAAACATAATTTCAAGGAACTGCCTATCGCCTTCAACGTGACCTTTTCAGTGCCACCCATCAGACTTTGTATAAAGTGCTCGGTTTCGACCGATAAGTGGTGTTTACTGGCCACGACCGTTAAGGACTGTCCAGGATTAGCGTTTTTCTGAAAAGGCAATCGCCGATCATTTTTAAAAGCCCCTTGTCCCTGACAAGCAGAATACATTTCTTTAAGTGCCGGCGCATACACCACACCGAGCACCGGCACCCTATTATGAATCAAGGCGATATTAACGGTAAATTGATCACTGTGATTAATAAACTCCTTAGTGCCATCAATCGGGTCAATCAAAAAAAAGGTTTGCCAATCGCGGCGCTCGCTATAGGGTATGGTTTTGTTTTCTTCCGATAACAGGGGGATATCAGGATACGCCTCGCCAAGAGCCTGACAAATAAACTGATTGGCAGCCAAATCTGCTGCGGTCACCGGGGACTTGTCCGCCTTATATGCCACAGAAACTTCTTTTTGGTACCACGCCAACGTTAAAGCGCCGGCCTTTTGTGCGATCTCGGTAATAACTTTTCGTTCAACAATGTGGGACATAAATTTACAAGGCGGCTAACTTCTGATAATTAATAGCAACTTTAAGGCCGGCATAACGTCCCGACATTTTTATTAACCGTTCGGTTTTAGCGTCAAACGTTAATTTGACCGTGGAAATTGCCCGTGATTCATACCCCGGTTCAATATCGGGACTGACTAATAAAAACCGAAAACTTAACAACTCTCCCGCAGGTATTTTTTCACGGTCAATGGGGGCACCCAATACCGCTAAAATACTGTTCTTGGTCGGTAACGGCACTGTGATCTTAGCCAGTTTAGAAACATCCGCCTTTAATTGCCGCTCCGTTGCATTAATGGCCGCTCCAGCTATCGAACGAATCGAAGCCTCAAGAAAGGCTGGCGGCACTATTTTTAAGAAAATCGGCGATAATTCTGCCGCTTCAAGGCGGTTTTCAGTATTAAAAAATAAACTCCAGGTAAAACCAATAGCCGGGTTGACGGGCTGATTATTTTGATCAACTTTTTGGAAAAAATAATCCCAACGATGAACGCCTTGGTAGACCTCCTTCTGAGTCGGTTGTAATTTGGCTAAAAAAACAAAGTCTTCACTGTAAACCACAGGGTCTTTAAATAATAAGGTAAATGATTTATCGTGCTGTACAGAAAAGTGCGTATCAAACTCTGCCATCTGGTCATACACTTGATATAACCGCCACCAGACACAACCCGTCAAACTACTGAGCAACACGGCAACCAACAGGACTCTGACCATCAATGGTATTAACCGCCTACCCATCAGTGGCTTATTTTTGAAGTACCAAGATCAGTCTCGGCGACTAAGAAACGTTCCACATCAACCCGGTCATAACGGTATTGCCGATTACAAAACTCACAATCAACAGTAATATCCTCACGCTCTTCTAAAACTTCCTCTAACGCAGTGCGCCCTAAACTTTTTAAGGTTCGCTCAATTTTCTCATTCGAACAACTGCATTTAAACTGTATCGGTTCAGGCTCAAATAACCGTAGTGTTTCCTCATGAAACAAACGATGCAACACCGCCTCACAGGACAAATCCAACAATTCCTGAGCGGTAATGGTATCGGCTAACATCACAATACGCTCCCAGTCAGAACCAAAACCCAAGGACTCCGGTAATGCTTGTAAAAATAGACCGCTGACTGTTGTTTCATTAGCAAACAACCACAACCGGGTCGGTAACTGCTCAGATTGCTGATAATAGTTCTCCAAAGCCGTCGCCAAATTATCACCGTCTAGATTGACAATTCCCTGATAGGGCTGTTTTCGTTCCGTCTCAATAGTCAGTACCAGTTGCCCTGCGCCATATAGCTCAGCTAATTGGTCTCCCTCAACGGCACCTCGGTAACGCGCCAAACCACGAATATAGCGATCATGCGTACACTGTGCCACAACGGTTTTAAGCGGCCCCTCGCCTTGGGCTTGCAAAACCAATGCACCGTTAAATTTAATAGTCGCTGCTAACATCGTTGCCGCACCCACTGCATGCCCTAATTGTTCTTTAACCACCGGTGGATAGTCATGATTATCGCTTAGCGATCGCCAACTATCGGTCAATTTAAGCCATTCGCCGCGAACACCGGCGTGCTCAAAAAGAAATCGCCGCAAGGTATCTTGATCTGTCATTTTGAATATTATTTAGCCCTTAAATAATCTGCTATTATAAAGCATAACGAAAAACAAAAAACCCAACGATGAAGCCAATCAATGAACCAGACGGAATCACAGCACCGTCAGGCCGAACCGATGAAATACCGATAACGGCTAATCATATGATTACCGGCCACACCTTAACGCCGCCGTTTCCTAAGATACTAGAGACGGCTGTTTTTGGTTTAGGCTGTTTTTGGGGGGCTGAACGGCTCTTTTGGCAACAATCCGGTATTTTTATCACCGCCGTAGGTTATGCCGGGGGACTGACCCCTAATCCCAATTATACCGAGTTGTGCACCGGCCGAACCGGCCATGCTGAGGTCGTTCGTGTTATTTTTAATCCCACACAGATCAGCTATCAGCAATTATTAACGCTTTTTTGGAAAAGCCACAACCCCACCCAAGGGATGCGCCAAGGTAATGATATGGGTACACAATACCGCTCGGTTATTTTTACCCTCAACCCGTCGCAACACAACCTAGCCGAAGAGACAAAAACACACTACCAACGCCAACTTTCTCAAGCCGGTATCACCGCCCCGATCACGACTGAAATAATCCAAGCGCCCCCTTTTTACTATGCCGAACAAGAACACCAACAATATTTAGCTAAAAATCCTCACGGCTATTGTGGTTTAGGCGGACTCAAGATCAGCTTTAATTAACCTAAAACCTGACCTTACCTTTCAAACATCTTCACCCTTAAAAGAAACTGTGCTATTTTTTAAAGACTAATTTTCCGCTTTACACATTTATCTTTAACTAAAAAGAGTTATAACCCTTAAAACAAATCAAGCTTATGCATCATCATTTTCGCCTAGACCGGTCCCCTATTTCAATTCGTGAGAATCTGAATTGGCTCTTTGTTATTCGTAATTTTATCCTCACGGGCGCCTTATTTACCGTTTTTGTTTCTGTTTTTGCACTACATATAGCCATCCCACACAAATCATTATCGTTAGTAATTCTTGCGCTGGCATCATTCAATATCTATACGTGGCTTCGGTTACAGCAAGCGACCTCGGTCACTGAACTAGAAATCTTTGTGCATTTAGCCATTGATGTTATCAGTATTGCGATGATCCTCTATTTAACCGGCGGCGCCTCTAATCCGATAATCTGGTTATTCTTACTCCCGCTGATTATCACCGCGATTACCCTACCGCAAATTTATACCTGGTATATGATGTTATTAACAACATCGCTGTACACCTTACTGATTGCCTACAACATACCGTTACCTAAAATCGGGGAAGAAACCTTTACCTATAACCCTCAAGGCATAAAATCCATTAACCCTACTTTTGACAGTAGCGCTGCTTTTTTTAGTACTAAAGTTTTTGGCATGTGGATCGGCTTTTTATTTTCCGCCACCTTAGTGGCCTTTTTTGTGCTCAGCATGGCCAAATCATTGCGCGAACGTGAACGAAAACTTGCCGAAGCCCGTGAAAATGCACTCCGTGATGAGCGTGTGATTGCCTTAGGGACACTCGCTGCCAGCGCCGCGCATGACATGGGCACCCCGTTAGGGACCATGGCGATTATTGCCCACGAAATCAAACAAGAAACCCAAGGACAAAACAACTCCGAGCTCTTTGAAAAAATGCAGCTCATACAAGAGCAGATTAATAGTTGCAAAAAAGCCTTATCAGTCATGTCTGCTTCTGGGGGTGAAATGCGTGCGGATTCCGGACAAATTATGGAAATCACCACCTACTTAGATGATCTCCTGACTGCTTGGCGTAGCCAACAACCGGGAGTCAAGATCAATTTAATGATTACCCCGGACCACACGCAAACTTGTCAAATTATTGCCGACCAGACCCTCACCCATTCCATCATAAACATTCTTAATAATGCCGCTCGAGCGACTAACCCTAACAGTGGCATTGATTTTATTGCCCAATGGGACCCTGAATCACTACACCTTAAAATAAAAGACTATGGCCCGGGATTTAAACCTGAAATTTTAGCCCGTGCCGGTAAAGAGCCCATAGCAACAAAAAATCACGGCCTCGGTGTTGGTTTATTTTTAACTTATGCCTCGATTAACCGACTCGGAGGTCGCATTGACATTTATAATACGCCCAATGGGGGTGCCTGCACAGAAATGACTTTACCGTTAATCCCTCAACCTAACCCAGCTGACTAAAATATTGCCCATGGAAACCTCAACAGAAACACCCCGCTTATTGCTCGTTGATGATGATCAAACCTTTTGTATGGTCTTAGCCCAAGCACTTCAAAAACGTAACTTTGATGTTGTCGTCGCTTATGACATTGCCTCAGGTTTAACACTTGCAGAAAAGAAAACCCCCGAATATGCTGTCATTGATTTGCGCATTGGCCATGAGTCGGGCTTAGAGCTGGTCCAAAAGCTGATTGAAATAGACTCCAACACGCGCATTGTCATGCTAACGGGTTTTGCCAGTATTGCCACCGCTGTCGAAGCCATCAAATTAGGGGCGACCCAATACCTAACCAAACCGGCCAATGCCGATGAAATCGTTAAGGGCTTACACAAAAATGACGGTGATTCCTCAACAACCATTAACGAAAACCCATTGTCGGTAAAACGATTAGAATGGGAACATTTACAAAAAGTACTGATGGAAAATAACGGCAATATTTCAGCCGCTGCTCGCGCCTTAAATATGCACCGAAGAACCTTACAACGAAAACTAGACAAGCGGCCTGTTAAAGATTAAACAACGAGTACTGGGAATCACTCACGCTTGTTTCAAGACCTGTTTGGCTTCATCCCAAAAAGCATCAAGTTCTTCAAGCGCACAATCGGTCATGACTCGCCCGGAGCTGAGGACTTGTTGTTCGACATAATTAAAGCGTTGGGTGAACTTATCGGTCCCTTTTCTCAACGCCATTTCGGGATTAACGTTCAGGTGGCGGGCTAGATTGACCGTCACTAACAATAAATCACCGACTTCTTCTTCGGTGTGGACTTGATCGCCTGAAATCCACGCGTCTTTCACTTCGGCTAACTCTTCCAAGACCTTATCAAATACTGGCGCCGTTTCTTGCCAGTCAAACCCTTGGGCGGCGGCACGATCTTGTACTTTTTCACACGCCATCAAGGCGGGTAGGTTTTTAGTCAGACCCGATAAAATACGAGTTGATCCGGCGCTTAGTTTTTCTTTACGCTCAAGAGCCTTAGCCTCTTCCCAAGCCTGCTTACGGGCGGCATCATCTTCAAAGACAGCATTAGCAAAAACATGGGGGTGGCGCCGGATTAATTTGTCGGCGATGGTCATGGCCACCTGTTCAAAATCAAACAGCTTTTGCTCTTCGGCAATCTGGGTATAAAAAACCACTTGCAACAACAAATCACCCAACTCACTTTTTAAATCGTCGTTATCGCCCCGCTCAATGGCATCGGCAACCTCATAGGCTTCTTCCAGGGTATAGGGAATTAAACTCTCAAAACTTTGTTGTTGGTCCCAAGCGCAACCCGTTGACGGGTCACGTAATTGGGCCATAATCGATAACAGCTTTTCAGTCTGGCTTAGACTCAAAATGACTGTCCAAAACTTTGCTGATAACGAACTTTAAATTCAGCGAGTGTAAAACAATGATTTTGGGTTCCTTTTTGCTCAATTTTTATCGCCCCAAGTAACGAAGCAATACGCCCGGTAGTGGCCCAGTCTAAATCATTCATTAAGCCATACAACAGCCCGGCCCGATAGGCATCACCGCACCCGGTTGGATCTTGAAGTTCACCAACCAGTGCCGCAGGTATAGTAATCACACCGCCTTCGGTATAAATGGTTGAACCTTCCCCGCCTTGAGTGACAATTAAGGCTTTCACTTGTTCGGCCATGGCTTCTAAGGTTAAGCCGGTACGCTCTTGCATTAACTGGGCTTCATAGTCATTAACAGTCACCCAACTCGCCTGATCAATAAACGCGGTTAACTCAGCGCCATCAAACATCGGTAAGCCTTGCCCGGGGTCAAAAATAAATTCAATGCCTGCTTCCACAAATTGTTCTGCATGCTGCTGCATACCCACTTTCCCGTCCGGCGAAACGATACCGACTTGAATACGCTCATCGACGGCTGCAATCACATTACGGTGTGCCTCATTCATCGCTCCGGGGTGAAAAGCGGTAATTTGATTATCGTCTTCATCGGTGGTGATATAAGCTTGCGCCGTGTACTGGTCATCCAAAACTTTCAGATAATCGGTTCGAATAGAGCACTGCGCTAACCACTGTTGATAGGGACCAAAATCTTGACCGACGGTCGCCATCATAAGTGGCTCTTCACCGAGGAGCTTTAAATTGTATGCAATATTACCGGCACAGCCGCCAAATTCACGGCGCAATTCAGGCACTAAAAAAGCAACACTTAACATGTGGACTTTATCGGGCAAAATATGATTCTTAAATTTATCTTGAAAGACCATGATGGTATCAAAAGCCATGGATCCACAGATCAATGCACTCATTATTCTAAACTCCACTCATTAAAAAAAGACACTAAGGCCAAACGTCTGAGCTTAAAAAATAAAACCCAAAGCTTAAACCAAGACTTAGTCGTTGATCATTTCCTGGTATTCCGTGGCACTCATTAAGGCGTCTAATTGACTTATGTCATCGGCCTTAATACAAAACAGCCAAGTCCCAAAAGCATCGTCATTGACTAATTCTGGCTCATCGATCACCGCCTGATTACTGTCAATCACTTCGCCAGTCACCGGACTATAAAGATCTGAGGCTGCTTTGACAGATTCCACCACAGCGCACACCTCTCCTGCCGTGACTTTTTTACCTGCTTCCGGCAGTTCAACAAAAACTAAATCGCCAAGTTCTTCCTGCGCAAAGTCGGTAATACCCACACGAACCACATGGCCGTCTTCCAGCGCTGACCATTCATGAGATTTTGCATATTTTAAGTTTTCGGGAAAATCACTCATAAGCCCTTATCTTCAGATAAAATTAAAAACAGTTATTATACAGATAATTGACTAAAAAACGGGCAACTGGCACCGCTTTCACCGGCTTTTCGATTAACTATTGAGCCCCTTAGGATGCATGAACGCGGTTGATAATTTATACTGCTTATCTCTTTGGCCTTTTTGATCACCCATGTGCAACTTTTTAAATAACCGAAACCACTTACGGCTCCCCCGCTTCGCCTTAGCACTGTTTTTTTTAGCCGGCCTAGTCAACCTATCACAAACTTTAGCCACAGAAGAGCTCGCCGACGAGACAACACAAACGGCTAACCGTGCTGACAGCCT
>JASMBU010000085.1 GCA_030753675.1 Methylococcales bacterium | reverse complement strand
AATCCGCTCTAGCAGGGTTAAAGACATGGTGAGATGTTTTCTGCGTTGATTCAGCAGAATAAGTGGTGTTGAAATTTCAATCCATTGCAATGGTGCTACTGTGAACCCCGTCAGGCCCGGAAGGGAGCAGCGGTAAGTGTCGTATTCGTGTGCCGATGGACCTCTGGAATGGAGTTAACTGCTGCTTTGATGTTGTTTTCAGGTGGGTCAAACTATGGTGCACGGCCATTAAAAATATAAAATTATGACATATCAAGTACTATCATTAAAATGGCGACCGCAAACATTCAGCGATGTTGTGGGTCAGGATCACGTGACCCAAACACTGAAAAATGCCTTTGCAAAAGATCGCATTGCTCAAGGGTATGTGTTCACCGGACCGCGAGGTGTGGGAAAAACAACTATGGCTCGACTCATGGCCAAAGGATTGAATTGCCAAAATCCGGTTGATTATGAACCGTGTAATGCGTGTTCTACCTGTAATGAAGTAACAGCAAGCCGCAGTA
>JASMBU010000084.1 GCA_030753675.1 Methylococcales bacterium | reverse complement strand
TTACGGAACTGACGGATACCCTTAGAAGACATCTCTTCTTCCAACTCTATCTGCTTATCCTGTAGAACCCTCTCGACAATAGTGTCCATTAATAGTTTCCTTGTTAGCCACAATATCGCCACTTCAAATAGTGAGCGAGTGTTTATTATACACTACTGCAACAAGTAAGACAAGTAAATTCCCCCTAAATAACTGGGTTTGTCGTAAATGTTGGTCATGAGTGTAAGGCAGACGCTTGGGATTTTAAGTCCCTTGCGTCTACCAATTTCGCCACCGAGGCAGGGGTGGACTTGCGGGTTTGTTGTTAGTAGAGGGGCTATTATATCCCCTGTATGCGGCTAATTCAACCCTAATTCGCCACACGATTTAGCGGGGGAGTTGCACATCCCCTAGTTTATTTATAGCATCCCTATAGTTGAGAGGGCTTAGTTTAGCATAACGCATGGTTGTTTCAATACGCCTATGACCCATCAATCCTTTGATGACTGACATATCTACGCCCCTCTGTGC
>JASMBU010000083.1 GCA_030753675.1 Methylococcales bacterium | reverse complement strand
GGGAGATAATGATGATCAAAATGTTGGCATCAACATTCTCAAAAAAGCTTTAGAAGAGCCACTTCGACAAATTGTCAGCAATGCAGGAAATGATGCTTCAGTTGTTCTCAATGAAGTAGCAAACGGTAAAGGTAATTATGGTTACAATGCAGCCACCAATGAGTACGGCGATTTAGTTAAAATGGGAATTATTGATCCAACCAAAGTAACCCGCTTTGCCCT
Source organism: Methylococcales bacterium (assembly GCA_030753675.1). Lineage (GTDB taxonomy): Bacteria > Pseudomonadota > Gammaproteobacteria > Methylococcales > Methylomonadaceae > OPU3-GD-OMZ. The sequence goes on along the minus strand of JASMBU010000083.1, from coordinate 290 downwards.
ACAAAACGCGGCGTCTGTTACCGGTCTGTTGTTAACAACAGAGGCAATGGTTGCCGAGGCGCCACAGGATGATGTACCTGCGGCACCGATGCCTGATATGGGCGGCATGGGTGGAATGGGCGGAATGATGTAAAGAAATCCATTACGCAAAGAATAAAAAGCCCTGCACAGCGGGGCTTTTTTTTAAATCCTCTACAGAGATACAGCTTTAGTGTTTATCCGAGCTGTTCTATTATTGTTTTAATAAGATCAGATGAACTGCAATTATGGCAACAAACCAAAAGAAATTT
>JASMBU010000082.1 GCA_030753675.1 Methylococcales bacterium | reverse complement strand
CAGCATTACATACTTCTTAAAATTAAGGTGAGGTCTATCCTGACAGGAGTTGGGGTGCGTCTTTTTTGTGGGTCAACGTATGAACGGACTAAGACAATTACGAAAACAACTCAATAATTGCGAACTTAGGCTACTAAAAACGCTTTAGAATTACCCATTATCACTCTTCAAAGTTAGCCATAGGTTAGCCAAGAAGTTAATGAGTGTATTTGGATTTACCTAGGGACTAGGTAACTAACTGACTTGTAAGGAAAAATATGGTGGGTCGTGACGGATTCGAACCGTCGACCATCGCATTAAAAGACCTATTTGTAATTTTTTTACTTTAACTAAATCAACGCCTTACATTCTGCTACTTTTTCATAATGAGTCTCACAAAGCCCCAGGAATAGGGGACCGATATTTCAATGAGGCACATTTTGGGGTACACACTTAATCTCAAAATCCTACAACTACCAGGAGGACTACAAGTATCTAGAATACTTTCATGGCCACCTTTCAAATGATCTTAT
>JASMBU010000081.1 GCA_030753675.1 Methylococcales bacterium | reverse complement strand
TATGACAGTATTCAGCGATTTGTTAAACAATGGAAAATTGATAACAGGAAATCACCCTCTACAAAACAAGCTTTTATACCGTTAGCTTTTCCAGCAGGTGAAGTCTGTCAGTTTGATTGGAGTCAAGAAACCATTGATATAGGCGGTAGAGAACTCAAGATTAAAGTCGCTCATTTCCGCTTAGCTTATAGTCGAAAAATGTTTGTTGTTGCCTATCCGCGCGAGACACAGGAAATGGTGATGGATGCGCATAATAAAGCGTTTGCCTTTTATGGTGGTGTTCCCTTACAAATGATTTATGACAATCTTAAAACAGTTGTTGATACCGTATTTGTGGGTAAAGAGCGTAAGTTTAATCGCCGCTTCATGGCGTTGGCTAATCACTACCTCTTTGAACCAGTGGCTTGTACGCCAGCAGCAGGATGGGAAAAAGGTCAGGTAGAAAACCAAGTCGGTAATATCAGAGAATGGCTATTCACACCGCGAGCTAAGTTTGATAGCTTTGCTGAATTAAA
>JASMBU010000080.1 GCA_030753675.1 Methylococcales bacterium | reverse complement strand
CAAGGTGAAGTCGGTTATTTATCTGCGTTTTCAGGCAAGATAGCTGATGGCCATCAGCTTGCACACTTTGTTCCGCCTGTATTTGATATGTTAGAACCGGATGGTTTTTTTAGAAAAGGACAAGATGAACTGTCACAAATAACTGAACAGATTAAACAGTTAGAAGGAAATCCTCTAATTGCAACCTATAAAACAGAGCTAACGGCTAAAGAGGCAGCAGGTTTTTTAGCCATACAAGATCATCGAGCTCGTATGATAACGGGGCGAAGAGATAGAAAAGAACGGAGAGTTATCGCTCACAAAAGCCTAAATAATGAAGCCTATTTACAAATGAAACACACGTTAAGTAAAGAAAGTATTCAGCAAAAGAACCATTTAAGAGATTTAAAGTTTTATTGGGATGAGCAAAGCCAAAAAGCACGTGATAATCTTTCTTATTTTACAGATGGGATTACGGTTTTAAAAAGGCAACGTAGAGATTTATCTTATTCTTTACAGCAAAGGTTATTTGATAATTACC
>JASMBU010000007.1 GCA_030753675.1 Methylococcales bacterium | reverse complement strand
TTGCTTCGTTGAACCATTTAACTGTACCAGTAGTTGTAGACATAATCTATCCTATAATTTTCAAAAATATTTAATACCTTAAATAAGGCTATTTAGCTAAAAGTGCTGCTATTAATTATGAAGAACAGAACGAATACTACAGACAGAACATCGAAATGGTGCGCAAACATAAAAAAGTACTTTAAAGCTAAGTTAATTATATACCGCTTTTCATAGTAATCAAAATTTTTTCAGCAACAAATTAAGTAATTCTTATAAATCTTCTTGTTAAAACCCTATGAAAAAACAAATAGATAGCTATTTTTCAGCAATTATGCTCTAATCATCAGGTTGTAATTGTATCTTATCTTGGTTTTATCCCGTTGTACCCGATCTAGTTTCTTGTGCTTCACTGTAATTCCCTTGAGTTATTTTACAATATTAATTTTAATTCAAAAAAAGGTAATTTCTATTATGGCTACAGGCACAGTTAAATGGTTCAACGAAGCAAAAGGTTTTGGTTTTATTACGCCTTCTGAAGGTAATACTGACGTATTTGTTCATTATTCATCTATAAAAACAGACGGCTTCCGCACTCTAGACGAAGGACAGTCAGTCACTTTTAATACTGAAGATGGCCCTAAAGGTCCTCAAGCAACAGACGTTGAACTTGCATAAACAATAAATACCTGCCTTCCCTGCATCACTATTCCATGCAGGGAAGGCGTCTTACTTACACTTACTATTATTATTGAGGATTACATGAAAAAATTGTTCGTTGGTAGCCTACCTCATGACGCCACTGAAGAGAGCATTAAAACTTTATTTGCAGAATTTGGAACCGTACGATCAATAGAAATTGCCAGTGATATCTTTTCAGGTCGAAACAAAGGCTTTGGCTTTATTGAAATGGAAGGACACGAGGCACGTGCGGCAATAGCCGGACTTAACGGAAAAAGCATGGGCGACAAACTTCTTGTTGTCAAATTTGAAGACCCACGCAAACAAGGCCGTGGCGGTCGTCGCCGGTAAAACTACCGTCCCAGCCTATACCTCGACACCTTTAGCTACATCATGCGCGACTGCATTACTTGATTGATCATAAGACGATAGCACACAAAAAATTATCGTCTGAAAAATGACTTTCATCGTCACATTCATGAAAGCCCAACTGACCATCGCGTCAACCTTGCCCCAAAAGCACAAAACCTATTTAAGAGAATTGTTATGAGTTTTACCCCCCTAGGCTTATCTGAACCCATTCTAAAAGCAATTGCCGATAAAGGCTACTCCACCCCATCCCCCATTCAAGAACAAGCTATCCCAGCGATCATCAAGGGATACGATGTTATGGCGGCGGCACAAACTGGGACTGGAAAAACAGCGGGATTTACTCTCCCCATACTCGAAAGGCTATCTCAAGGGCAGCATGCAAAGGCTCACCATGCAAGAGTACTGATTCTAACACCTACACGTGAATTAGCCGCTCAAATTGGCGAAAGTGTCACAAACTACGGTAAACACCTACCGCTTCGATCCACTGTTGTTTATGGCGGCGTTAAGATTAATCCGCAAATCTCAAAATTACGAAAAGGCGTCGATATTCTGGTTGCGACCCCTGGCCGCCTTCTTGATCTACACCAACAAAATGCCGTTACATTTTCTCAGCTGGAAGTTTTAGTCTTAGATGAAGCAGACCGAATGTTAGACATGGGGTTTATTCATGATATTCGTAAAATAATCGCTACTCTACCCAAGAAACGTCAAAACCTGATGTTTTCAGCCACTTTTTCAAACGACATAAGAAAACTTGCCAGAGGACTGGTTAACAATCCTGTTGAAATATCTGTGAGTCCACGCAACACCACTGCAGAAAATGTAACACAATGGATTTGCCCCGTTGATAAAAAACAAAAATCAGCACTTCTTTGTCACTTAATCAACGAAAATAAGTGGCGGCAAGTTCTCGTCTTTACACGAACAAAACATGGCGCTAACAAACTTACCCGTCAACTTGAGGCACACAACATAAAGGCAGCTGCGATTCACGGAAACAAAAGCCAAGCGGCAAGAACTAAAGCACTTGCGGAATTCAAAGATTTATCTACACACGTTTTAGTCGCAACCGATATTGCTGCACGTGGATTAGATATTGATCAACTACCACACGTTATCAACTTCGACCTGCCTAATGTTCCTGAAGATTATGTGCATAGAATTGGAAGAACGGGGCGTGCGGGCTCAAATGGCCATGCCATATCACTCGTGAGCGCCGACGAATTCAAACAATTGTCTGACATTGAACGCTTAATAAAACAAACACTAACCCGTAAGTTAATTGACGACTTCGAACCCATTCACGATGTGCCTGAATCCAACTTGAATCAGCGCCCTACTCAAGCGAAAAAAGCCAAGAGAAGCCACCCTGGAAATAGAGAAGGTCAGCGTGATACTGGGAATACAGCACACCCCAAAAGAAGGAATACGAAACATTATCGCTCTAGAAGAGCACCCTGAATGTGTGACCTAGCAGAACAACAAAAAATTTAAGTTATTTGGTGTTGTTTTTAGTTATGACGCGGTCCAGTTGATTGGCAAAGGCCTGCCTTTCTGTCTGACTCATGGGTGCTGGCCCACCCGTTTGAACACCGCTGGATCGCAAAGTCTCCATAAAATCACGCATCGCCAAACGTTCTCGTATATTCTCAAGCGTATAAAGCTCACCTCGTGGATTTAATGCCAGCCCGCCTTTAGCAACAACTTCAGCAGCCAGCGGTATATCACCGGTAATTACCAAGTCACCGACTGTTAATCGCTTCACAATTTCATTATCTGCAACATCAAAACCATGCGCAACTTGTAACATTTTGATAGTCCGTGAAGGAGGAATACGGATCGCCTGATTAGCAACCAACGTCAATATTATTTTTGAACGTTCAGCAGCCCGAAATAAAATTTCTTTAACGACTACAGGACATGCATCTGCATCAACCCATATTTGCATAAACTATTAATCCAAACAGATCACAAAAAGAATGGCACATAATGCCGTCAAAAAACACATTGAAGAATGCTATTAGGACTGCAATAGCTAAGCAGTTTCACTTCACAACACAGATGTTGCGAGCACTGAAAAAAGAGCTGAAATGGGGTGAACGAAGGGGCTCGAACCCTCGACAACCGGAATCACAATCCGGGGCTCTACCAACTGAGCTACGCTCACCATAAAATCAAAACTGGTACGCTTGGCAGGATTCGAACCTGCGACCCTCGGCTTAGAAGGCCGATGCTCTATCCAGCTGAGCTACAAGCGCTCTTTTGGTCGGGGTAGAGGGATTCGAACCCCCGACATCCTGCTCCCAAAGCAGGCGCGCTACCAAACTGCGCTATACCCCGAACACTGATACTCAACGACACAAAGCAATGAAACCCTGCTACGAAGCCTGCAAATAATACTGATATTTCAGCCTTCCGTCAATAACTATTTATATGACCCACCAACATGACATCCATTCAATCATGACCTAACCGATGCTTCTTTTACAACAACTGGTGCTTAACAGATTCATAAATCGAATCAACCGAGACTTCGGCTTTGACTAGAATCTTTTCTAATTCGGCTAACTTTTCAGCACCGTATCTTTTGTCTCTAATACTGCCAACATTTATATACACATTTAACGCCGAACTTTTTAGTGCTGCATGGGCTGAAACCACACTAACACCCGCATCAGTAATCACATTAGTGTTCCCTTTTTCAGCCGCTTCCTGACTTAATGAAATTACTTCTGCACTGGCTATTGCACAGGCTAAAGGCACTTCGGTCGCTTCTTTTAACGCCGCCTGTATGGCCGCTGTTCTGCGTTCTTTATCTTCCCTGCTCTCTTTAGGAAGTCCATACGCTAGCATAACTTGATTAAACCCCTCTACATCCGCTTTAATCATCGCTGTGAACTTTTCACGTAAAACCTCTGACTTGGCCAGCAAAACCTTCATGTCTGATTCAACGGCGCTGTACTTCGGCTTACCAATAGTCAAATTACAAACCATACTGGTCAATGCAGCCGCAGTGGCTCCCATCACAGCGGCTGCACTTCCGCCACCTGGAGTCGCTTCATGACTAGCCAACTCTTCAAGAAAAAGCTGAATTGATTTATCTTTTATTTCCGTCAAGTTATCTCCCTATTTTTAAACCTTAACTAGATATCTTCTATTAAAAATGTAACCTTCTTAGAGTCGGCGCCAAGTAGTCCCATCTGGATTATCCTCTACGATAATACCGTCCGCTTGTAACTCATCACGAATCTGATCCGCTAACTGCCAATCTTTATTTTTTTTAGCCGCGGTTCTTTGATTAATCTTTGACATTATCAATTGGTCTTCACTAGAGTCACCATCGCTATCTTGTAAAAACGAGTCCGGTAGGTCTTGTAAAATTCCTAGCCCTGCCGCTAATGTTTTTAACGTATTTGCATAAACCCCCACCTCAGCGCTACTTTCTTGTTTTAATTTATTCAATGCAGTCGTCAGAGAAAATAAAACCGCTAAGGCTTCAGGCGTATTAAAATCATCATTCATCGCTTGCTCAAAGACCACCTTATATTCTTCAAGTACTTCCGTACTGGTAATATTTATATTTCTTAATGCGGTATATAAGCGTACTAGTGCCGCTTTAGCATCATCTAAACTTTCATTAGAATAATTAAGCGGGCTTCGGTAATGACTCGATAAAATAAAATAACGAATCACTTCGGGTTGGTAACTTTCACGAATCTCTTTTAAAGTAAAAAAATTACCCAAGGACTTTGACATCTTTTCATTATCAACACGAACAAAACCATTATGCATCCAATAGTTAACAAATTGCTCACCGGTGCCACCAACTGTTTGTGCAATTTCATTTTCATGGTGTGGAAATTGCAAATCCATACCCCCCCCATGAATATCAAAATGATTCCCCAGACAGCAAGTTGACATAGCAGAACATTCAATATGCCATCCTGGACGTCCGCGGCCCCAAGGGGAATTCCAGAAAGGCTCACCCGGTTTTACTTTTTTCCACAACACAAAATCCAGAGGGTCCCGTTTGCTTTTATCTATTGCAACACGCTCTCCTGCCTGCAATGCATCTAATTGCTTACCTGATAATTGCCCGTAATTAGGGAACTTAGAAACCGAATATAAAACGTCACCTGAAGTACTCGTGTAAGCCAACCCTTTTTCAAATAGCAATTGAATCAAATTAATAATTTGCTCCATTGACTGTGTCGCTTTAGGTTCCACATCAGGCGGAAGAACTGCTAATGCGTGCTCATCAGCATGCATCGCATCAATAAAAAACTCAGTTAGTGAGCCAATATCTTGTTCATCCTCATTCGCACGCTTAATAATCTTATCGTCAACATCAGTAATGTTACGTACATAGGTCAAATCATATCCTAAATAACGAAAATAACGGGCTACCACATCAAACACTACCATGACCCGCGCATGCCCAATATGACAATAGTCATACACGGTCATCCCACAAACATACATCCCAACTTTACCCGGTACAATCGGCTTAAAGGTTTCTTTTTTCCTTGTCAGCGTATTAAATATTTTCAACATTTTTAAATTTTTATAAAAAACAAACGAGATAATTTCTTCATTATAGCCTAAAGAAAATTTCGATTGGTATTTGTAAAGCCACCTAAAAAAAATTAGAATAATGATTTATCATCGCTAGTCAGGTAATTTTTAATGCGTACTTTTCGTTTTTTAATACCTCTACTTTTGTTCACCCCCCTCTTATTGGCTAAGGAAGCAAATATGTCTGAGACTCTAACTAAAGTAAAATTCACGACCAATTTAGGCGCCTTTGTTGTTCAATTAGATACTGACAAGGCTCCTATTACAACGGCCAACTTCATTACCTATGTCACAGAGGGATTCTATAGCGGCACTATTTTTCATCGCATCATTCCTGATTTTATGGCTCAAGGCGGTGGTTTTGATACTGACTTTAAGCAAAAAGACGTTCATGACCCAATTGCAAATGAAGCAAATAATGGTCTGGCTAATAATCGCGGAACTCTCGCTATGGCCCGTACCTCAGATCCTGACTCAGCGACCGGTCAATTCTTCATCAACTACAAAAACAATGACTTCTTAAATCATACTAGCCCAACACCTTCAGGCTGGGGATATGCTGTATTTGGTCATATTATAGAGGGTATGGATATTATCGATGCAATGACAGAAATTCCCACAGGAAGCCGCAACATGCATCAAGATGTGCCCAAAACAGATATTGTGGTCGAGAACGCACAAATGATTGACTAGTGGCCTAGCACTTGAAAGACGAAATCCTTTTTATTTCTGATCTTCATCTTGCCATTGAGAAGCCGCGAATTACTAATATTTTTTTAAAATTTCTTAATTCGCGCGCAACTCAAGCCAAAGAACTTTATATTCTAGGGGATCTTTTTGATGTCTGGGTCGGTGATGACGACTTAACCCCTCCCAACAAAAAAATCAGACGCCATTTAAAAAACCTCACCTCAAACGGAACCCGTGTGTACTTACAACAAGGTAACCGCGACTTCCTACTAGGCACACGTTTTTGTCAAGAAACTGGTGTCATTCTATTGAACGACCATCACCTATTAGATTTGTATGGCACCAAAACTTTACTCATGCATGGCGATCTATTATGCACCGATGATATTGGCTACCAAAAATTCAGGGCGTTGTCACATACAGCGCATTGGAAACAAGAAAAGCTAGCCTACCCACTGTGGTTACGTTTAATCGCTAGCCGTTGGTATCGATTTAAAAGCTTATTACACAAACGAAATTATGCTGAAGACATCTTAGATGTTAATCAAATAGAGGTGGTCAAAACGCTTAAAAATTACAGCAGCTTTCGTTTAATTCATGGTCATACCCATCGACCCACTATACATCAATTTACAATCGGTAAAAAACCTGCAGAACGATTTGTACTGGCAAACTGGACAAATCAACAAGGCAGCGTTTTATGTTGGTCCCCGGCAGGTCATCACATTGAAACCCTACAGACCTAACACTAACTCTTTGGAATCGTTAGCACCTGCCCAATCTTAATAACATTATTCTTCAGCGCATTCAAATTCTTCAATTTACTCATGCTAATACCATAACGAACGGCTATCTCTGATAATGTTTCACCTCGCATAATTTTATGTTTACTTAATTTCTTAATCGCCACTCGCGCATTTATAGCCAAATGAGCTGGCGTAACATCCTGATAATATTTATTAACTCCCCGATAAATAGCCTCAGCGATTTTATTTTGATACTCCGGTGATTTAAGCCTTCTTTCTTCTGTAGGATTTGATATATAGGCCGTTTCAATCAACACAGAGGGTATATCGGGTGACTTCAGCACAATAAATTTAGCCGCTTGCACGCTACGCTTATGCAGCTTAACAATTCCATTTAATTCCCCCAAAATCTTTTTAGCCGCTACAGCACTCATATCCAGTGTTGCCGTTTGCGTCATATCCAATATTACCGAAGCTACAACATCCTCCTTATCATCAAGACTGACTCCACCAACCAAGTCAGAAGCATTTTCCTGATTCGCTAACCACCGCGCCGCTTCACTGGATGCGCCACCTCTTGAAAGTGTGTAAACTGATGCGCCACGTACTTTTGCATTATGAAATGCATCGGCATGAATTGATATAAATAAATCAGCTCTCGATTGTCTAGCAATTTTAAGACGTTTTCTAAGCCCTACATAATAATCACCCTTACGAACTAAAAAGGCACGCATCCCTGGGCGTGCATTAATTTTAGCGACTATTTTTTTTGCAACGGACAAAACTACTTCTTTTTCCTGAACGCCATGCGGCCCGTGTGCCCCAGGGTCTTCACCGCCATGCCCGGCATCAACAGCAATCACCATCTCTTTTGCACGACTCTTAATAACCTGCTTAACAATTGGCTTTATGACTGGCGCACGCTTAGCTTTACCCGTGTCAAATAAATCAATCACTAAACGATGCCCGTAGAGATTATTCGGTTTTAAAATGAAACTTTTCGGTTTAACCCCTTTTTTTAAATCCATCACGATTCGTAAATCGATTTGGTTACGGGCACCACTACGAATTCGATAGAGTAAATTATGATCCGCCGCAGGCTGCAAAAAATGCTTCCCTAATTTTGCATTAGCTATATCGACAACTAATCGATCGGGATTTTGCAACATAAAGACTTGATGTCGTGGTTGCGTCGTTGTATCAAAAACTAATCGTGTATGATCCGGGCCAGACCAGAATCGTAGATCTGCTATTTGCAATTGTTTTGCAGCGACCAGAGTAGGCACAAGTAATAAGCCTACAAAATATAGTATGTACGCAATAAATTTATGCATCCTTAGACCCATTCATTCTTTTTACAAAAACCCAATTTCAAACACTCTATTTCTACTCTAACAACTCAAGTGAATGCCCCGCCTCACCCGACCAGAGCTGAAAATTACAATCGGGTTTCGGCAAATAGCCAAAACCCATTTCAGGCCACTCTATAAAACAATAAGCCTCTTGCTGTAGATAATCTCTTATACCGATCCATTCCAGCTCTTCAGGATCTTTGACTCGATATAAATCAAAATGAACAATACGTACTCCGCCTGCCGTATACTCTTCCACTAACGTATAAGTGGGGCTTTTAACAATCCCCTGATACCCTAAGGAGCGAAGAACACCTCTAACCAATGTGGTTTTTCCCGCCCCTAAATCACCGGTTAAGAAAACTAATCGAGAATCCCCTAGAGACTTAAATAATGTGCCTCCGTATTGTTCTGTTTCTTCCGTTGTTTTAAACAAAAGGGTCATGATTCATTTACGACTGTTCTAATATAAGGCATCAAATCACTTGCGACCAACCCACGCTCACCCAGCAAAGCCGCTTCATCACCTGCTTTACCATGTAAAAAGGCACCGCAAACAGCGGCGTCCATTAACGGCATTTTTTGCGCTACCAAAGCAGCTATTATACCGGTTAATACATCACCCATTCCACCGCAAGCCATACCTGGATTACCTGTCATCGTTACTTTGGTAATATTCCCATCGGTAATAATCGTTCCTGGGCCTTTTAGCAAAACAACCCCTCCATATTTTGACTGAATATTCCTAGTAGCAGTATATCGATCTCGCTGAATATCATCAACCGAACAGTGCATTAACCTTGCTGCTTCACCGGGATGTGGTGTTAAGATCCAATTATCGCTAAAGCCCCCCCGTTTAGCTAAAATATTTAAAGCATCTGCATCAAGAACTTTAGGTTGTTGAGTAGTCAAGCTAACCTCAAACAATGACTCTCCCCAACTTTTCTGACCCAACCCTGGACCTATTGCAATCACGTTCCCTTTATTTAGCACCATAGAGAGTGCTTGACTTTGCTCCACGCCATGGACCATTATTTCAGGATACCTCTGGACCATGTGCCTCGCATGATCTATCCGGGTCGCCACCGATACCAACCCTGCTCCAGCTCGAGTTGATGCTTCAGCGGCTAATTGTATCGCGCCATGATAGCCATAATCCCCCCCAATCAAGACCACATGACCAAAATTTCCTTTATGCGCATAACGATTACGAGGGGGCAAAGAAACATGAGACGTTAATTGCGCTTGCCCCTGACAACCGCCAAAAACTCCCCTGGGTATAGCCAACGAGGAAAAAAACAAATCCCCACAAAAAAAACTAGCTTGACCGGTAACCATTCCTTTTTTTAAACCAATAAAAGTGATTGTTTGCTGTGCAACAACAGCACAAGGCATTGGTTGGCCGGTATCGGCATTTAATCCAGATGGTATATCAATTGCAACAACAGGTATGCTAGAGGTGTTTATATGCTCTATTACCGTTTCAAATTGCCCAGAAACTTTACGCGATAATCCTGTCCCTAATAAAGCATCAACGATAACATCACAGCGTAAAGCCACCGCTACATTCTGTGTTTCTATTGCACCGCCTAACAATAAATATTCATCCAGCGCCAAACGTGCATCGCCAGTAACCTTTGCTACTGGACACAGTAAAAAAACAAGTGGCTTCAACCCTTTTTTAAGCGCCTCATTCGCCACAACAAAACCATCACCGCCATTATTACCCGAACCACAAAAAACATGAATAATACAAGCGTCGGGGTAACAATGCTCAATCAAATCGACTACGACCAGTCCAGCCCTAGACATTAAAGAAAAACCATCAATACCATATTTTACAATAGCAATACGATCTAATTCTTGTACTTGCTCAGCACTGTACAATTCCGAAGGCAATTGTTTCAGATCATTACTAGTAACCACCCCAACTCCTTAACCACCATTCAAACTATATTATTCATCATAGGGTATTAACTAGCCCACGGCAATCAAAGCGGTATAATTACAATTTTAGATACATTCCACCCAAAGAATCATGGCTACAATAAACCGACACTGCCTCACTCAGAGCATTAAAAAATGGGGCGTGGAACTAGGTTTCCAACAAGTTGGAATTTCTGATACATCGCTGTCAGAAGCTGAACAACACCTCGATAACTGGATAAAAAAAGACTATCACGGTCAATTGCATTACATGGTCAAACATGGCAAGAAAAGAAGTGATCCAAAATTACTAATTCCAGGGACTAAAAGAATTATCTCTGTCCGCATAGACTACTTACCTGAAAATCAAAAGCGCATACATACAGCCTTAGAAAGTCCTGAAGACGGTTTTATTTCACGTTATGCCTTGGGTCGAGATTACCACAAAGTCATTAGAAATCGATTACAAAAACTATGTTCTCGCATTGAAGAAGAAATTGGTCCTTTTGGGTACCGAGCCTTTGTCGATAGCGCACCGGTACTTGAAAAAGCCATTGCTGAAAAAGCTGGCTTAGGCTGGATTGGCAAGCATACTAATCTCATCAATAAACAGGCTGGCTCGTGGTTCTTTTTAGGCGAGATCTATACTGATCTTGAACTGCCAATTGATTCTGCAACCAGTTCTCACTGCGGTGACTGTACGGCTTGCATTGATATATGCCCTACACAAGCGATTATTGCACCTTATCAACTTGATGCAAGACGATGTATATCTTATTTAACCATTGAACTTCACGGCTCTATTCCTGAGCCATTACGCCCTTTAATTGGCAATAGAATCTATGGTTGCGATGATTGTCAACTTATATGCCCTTGGAATCGTTTTGCTAAAACCACTCAAAACCCTGATTTTAATCCCCGACATAATTTAAATTCGAGCCAATTAGTTAATTTATTTTCTTGGGATGAGAAAACCTTTCTTAAAAAAACAGAAGGCTCTGCCATTCGCCGCATTGGTCATCATCGTTGGTTACGCAATATTGCAGTTGCCTTAGGTAACGCGAAAACCAGTCAGTTAATTACACAAGCACTATTAAAGCACCGCGATAATCCTTCAGAATTCGTCCAAGAACACGTTCGCTGGGCACTGAAGTACCAGAAGAGCAACCACAATCGTCCTATTCAAGACTCGGCGGGGCCTGCGCAATAACCTGACGACTCCCGTTAGATTCAGGCGATGTCACCACCCCTGCCGCTTCCATATCTTCAATTAAACGCGCCGCACGGTTATACCCCACCTTAAAGTGCCTTTGCACACTAGAGATAGAGGCTTTGCGAGTTTCAGTGACAAAGCTCACAGCTTGATCATAAATAGGATCTGCCTCACTCTCAACATTGCCAAAGACGCTACTAAATTGATCAGCCGCATCATTAACGACTAAATCCAAGTAATCTGTCGGACCCGTTTCCTTCAGAAAAGAAACAATTTGATGAACCTCATGATCGTTAACAAATGCACCGTGGGCCCGGATCGGTAAACTCGTACCCGAAGGCATAAATAACATATCCCCATTTCCTAACAAGGATTCCGCACCGCCTTGATCAATAATCGTTCTAGAGTCAATCTTAGATGAAACCTGAAAAGAAATACGAGAAGGCACGTTCGCTTTGATCAACCCGGTCAATACATCTACAGAAGGCCGCTGGGTAGCTAAAATCAAATGTAACCCAGAAGCACGCGCTTTTTGAGCTAACCGGGCAATGAGCTCTTCTACCTTTTTACCCACAATCATCATCATATCGGCTAATTCGTCAATAACGATAACTATATTAGGCAAGGGTTCTAAAACAGGGTGCTCTTGGTTTTCTACTAAGCCCATCTCAGGTTTAAATAAAGGATCTTTAATCGGCTCCCCACGGGCCTCAGCCGCTCTGACCAATTTATTAAAACCCTCAATATTTCGAACACCCAATAAAGACATTAATCGATACCGCCTTTCCATTTCAGCAACCGACCAACGCAGCGCATTGGCCGCATCTTTCATATCTGTCACCACCGGCGTTAATAAGTGAGGAATGCCTTCATAAACAGACAACTCAAGCATTTTTGGGTCGATCATAATCATTCGCACATCTGCAGGCGTCGATTTATACAACAAACTCAAAATCATGGTATTAATAGCAACTGATTTCCCGGATCCCGTTGTTCCCGCTACCAATAAATGAGGCATTTTAGCTAAATCCGCAATGACTGGAGTACCTGAGATATCCTTACCTAACGCTAGCGTTAACGCTGAATTAGATTCTTGATAAACCGATGAAGAAAAAATCTCCCGTAACGAAACCATTTCTCGCTCTTTGTTGGGGATTTCAAGACCAATAACGGTTTTACCGGGAATTATCTCAACAATCCGAACACTGGTGACAGACAAAGCTCTTGCAAGATCTTTAGCCAAACCACTAATACGACTCACTTTAATCCCTGCAGCTAGCTGTAATTCAAAGCGCGTTACAACAGGCCCTGGGTTGACTGCGACCACATCCACATCGACATTGAAATCGATTAAAATATTCTCAACCAATCGAGACATATCTTGTAAGGCACTCTCAGAATATCCTTTTGTCGTATTAATATACTGATCCAATAGGGATAATTTAGGTAAACCTTCATTCGCCACTGCTGTCTTTTTAATCTTCCAACGACTCACATGCTTTTTAGCAGGGAATGAGCTAAACGTCATGGGAGGATCAATGACATCTACCGATGAAGGTTCAATCAGAGTCATTACTGGTTCAATATTACTCGTGGATTCAAAATCCCCTACTGTCGGTTCAACACGTGCTTTCTTAGCTATTGAATTTTTCAGTACATTCGGCTTTTGGGTTCGTGACGAACTAACTTCTGAAATATCGTCTACGACATTTGTGGTACGTTGAAAATAGGATTTAACATACACATTACACCGAACGACCCAAACATTAATTTTTTGTCCTAAAAATCGAATAATTAATAATGCATATTTACCAACACCATCAATAACAGCTAACCATGACAAATTGGTTAACAAAGTGACCCCACCAAGCAAAATGGATAACAGAACTAAAGTGACTCCTGAGTGACCTAAAATCACGACCAACAAGTTCCCTAACTCCTCACCTAAAATACCCCCTGCTCCATTTGGCATTGGGAAACCTAAGCGTAGGATATACAAATACGCTAACGTCGAAATGGCCAAGCTTGATAAGACAAAACCGCTCCAATGTGACCCGACCCCCCAATGCGCTTGACGAATCGACCGTCCAATGAATAATTGGTACCCATGCCAAGCAATCATCACTGGGAAAAAGAATGCACTGAGCCCTAACAAACTAAATAAAAAATCCGCAACCCAAGCGCCCATAACGCCACAGGCATTAATGATCGCCCCACCACTGCCACTGTGTGTCCACCCAGAGTCTTCATAACTAAACGTTACTAAGGCAATCAAAACAAAAGTCGCCCAGGTGACAAAGACTATAACGCCCATTTCACGCAATCCTGTTGAGGTATTTTCTTTAATTATCGCAGCCATGCCATTTCTGATTTAATATCCATTTTTTAGCTTTATATAACAGTACCATAGGATGTTTTTATTTCATAGCACATTAACTTAATTACACGTCAAAAGAAAACTTTTTGAGACTAATTTTTAAAAATTCAATCTCTAACTTTACCTAATGGACTGTCATCGTCATAATATGCAAAAAATTGCTTAACATTGATCTTTGTGGAGAATATCTAAATGAGCACAACCAAACATTGTCGCCTACTTATCTTAGGTTCTGGCCCTGCCGGTTACACTGCTGCTATTTATGCCGCACGCGCCAACCTTAACCCAGTACTGATCACTGGAATGCAACAAGGCGGGCAATTAACCACGACCACAGATGTTGATAATTGGCCTGGTGACAATAATGGTGTTCAAGGTCCGGAATTAATGGACCGTATGCGCCAACATGCTGAGCGTTTCAATACCGAACTATTTTTTGATCACATTCACACCGTAGATCTTAACAATAAACCATTCACATTAACTGGCGATTCTGGCGTCTATAGTTGTGACGCCTTGATCATTTGCGCGGGTGCCTCTGCTAAATATATAGGTCTTGATTCTGAAAAAGCTTTTCAAGGTCGTGGCGTATCCGCATGCGCAACCTGCGATGGCTTTTTCTACAAAAACAAACCTGTAGCAGTAATTGGCGGTGGCAATACAGCCGTTGAAGAAGCTCTATACCTTTCTAATATCGCCTCAAAAGTAACTGTGGTGCATCGACGAGATAAATTTCGTTCAGAGAAAATTTTAGCGGATAAATTATTAGAACGCGCAAAAAACGGTAACGTTGTCATTGAATGGAATCAGAATTTAGATGAAGTCTTAGGCGACGACATGGGGGTCACCGGAATCCGAATAAAAAATAGCCAAACCGCAGAAACTAAAAATATTGATGTTCACGGTATTTTTATTGCTATTGGTCATAATCCAAATACTGAAATGTTCAAAAATCAATTGGCTATGGAAAATGGCTATATTACTGTCAACAGCGGTATTTCAGGCAATGCAACAGGAACCAGCATCCCGGGTATTTTTGCCGCCGGTGATGTCATGGACTCTATTTACAAACAAGCCGTCACCTCTGCAGGTTCTGGCTGCATGGCTGCACTCGATGCAGAAAAATACTTGGACGAACTTGACGAAAACTAAAGTTATCTGTACTTTTAATTAAGTGAGTAGAAGCCTCTATGCTCACTTACCTAGATCCCAGCCTTCCAGAGCAACCCTTTCCAAAAGTTAAACACGCGTTAAAAGATCCCGATGGCTTAATTGCAGTCGGAGGTTGCCTAAGTCCTGAAAGACTAATTAACGCCTACAAACACGGTATTTTTCCATGGTATAGCCCTGGCGACCCGATATTATGGTGGTCACCCGACCCCAGACTATGCCTTTTACCCAACCAATTTAAGCCCTCAAAGAGTTTGCAACGCTTAGCCAGAAAAAATAATTTCACCGTCCGTATTGATCAATCCTTTAATACGGTCATAAAAGCCTGCGCTATGCCCCGAAAAACCCAAGACAAAACGTGGATATCACCGGAAATGATTAACGCCTATCAAACTCTGCATAATATTGGCGTTGCACATTCTATTGAAGTGTATCGTAAAAATACTTTGGTAGGTGGCCTTTACGGTCTCGGTATAGGTCAAGTTTTTTTTGGTGAATCCATGTTCCATACTGAAAGTAATACATCAAAATTGGCTTTCTATTTTTTAATTGAGAAACTGTGCGAATGGAATTACCAACTCATCGACTGCCAAGTTAAATCAGAGCACTTAATAAACTGGGGTGCCCAAGAACTTCCTCGTGATGGATTCATTGCCTTAGTTAACCAATACAGCATCAAATATACTGCTGTAGGCGCTTGGAAAAAAATATCATATGACTAATATCCCAGTCATTGATAGTGCTGAGCACCCTTGCAACTATCAAAATGAAAAACAAGCTTGTCTACTCTATGTACACCCTGAATTACCCCCCATTAACAATCTATATACACATTTAATTACCCTTGGCTTTAGGCGTAGTGGAGAACAGTTATACCGGCCACATTGTCACCGTTGCCAAGACTGTATTTCATTAAGGGTACCGGTTAATTCATTCAAACCCTCAAAAAGCCAAAAACGAATTATCAACAAAAATATGCAAACAACAACACGATTAATTCCTGCCGCTTTTAACGAACAGCATTTTAAAATATACGTCCGTTATCAAAACAGTCGTCACTCCGACGGCGAAATGAGTCAACTCTCAAAAGATGACTACTTGAACTTCTTAACCGAACCTTGGTGTAACACCTTATTTATGGAAATATGGATAAAAAGTACACTTGTCGGCATTGCCGTTATCGATCAAATCGACAGTTCGCTTTCAGCCGTTTACACCTTCTACGACCCTGATTTCCAACATTTCAGCTTAGGACATTTTGCTATCCTGAAAATGATCCACTATGCATCACTCCAAAAAATAACCTGGATCTACCTCGGATATTGGATAGAACCTTGTAAGAACATGACCTATAAAGCCAATTACCGACCGATAGAGGCCTTTACTAATGACAAATGGCATTTGTACCAAAAGGGTGAACCAATTAGCCGATAGCCACTATAACCTCTTTTTTAAAAAAGGCACTTGCCTTTTAAGGACTGTCTATCAGACAAGTACAATGTTACAATTAAAAATTGAATTAACTACGGTGCGCAACACAAATGGCAAAAGAAGATCAAATTGAAATGGAGGGCAAGGTAATTGACACGCTACCTAACACCATGTTTCGCGTGGAACTAGAAAACGGTCACGTTATTACTGCTCACATATCAGGGAAAATGCGTAAACATTACATCCGCATCTTAACCGGAGACCAAGTTAAAGTTGAAATGACCCCTTATGATCTTACCAAAGGTCGAATTACTTTTAGAGGTCGTTAAACACCGTTATTTTTCCACGGCCAGTGAGTCAAGTGTCACTAAATCTTTACTCTTAACGTCTAACGAAAGATCGTCATCTCGAACTGAGATCTGCACATGACCACCTCGTGCTAACTTGCCAAACAATAACTCATTAGCCAACGGCGACTTAATTCTTTCTTGAATAAGTCGTGCCATAGGTCGCGCGCCCATTTTAGTGTCGCATCCGTTATGAGCTAACCATTGCCGAGCCTCTTCATCCAACAGTAACGTTACGTTTTTTTCTGTCAATAAACTTTCTAACTCAAAAATAAACTTATCAACAACATGCCTAATAATTGAATTACTCAAGGGCTTAAACTGAATCACCGCATCTAAACGATTACGAAATTCAGGACTGAATGTTTTGTCAACGACCTTTCGGCTATCCCCTGCATGCTCTTGCTGGGTAAAACCAATTGATGCTCGCGCCCCCTCCTCAGCACCGGCATTAGTCGTCATCACTAAGATAATATTACGGAAATCAGCTTTTCTGCCATTATTATCCGTTAAAGTACCGTGATCCATCACTTGCAACAGTAAATTAAAAACATCAGGGTGGGCTTTTTCAATCTCATCCAGCAATAAAACTGCATAAGGGTGCTTATTAACCTGCTCAGTCAGCAAGCCACCTTGATCAAAACCAACATACCCTGGCGGTGCACCGATTAATCTTGATACGGTATGACTTTCCATATACTCCGACATATCAAAGCGAATAAGATCAACACCGAGAACCTTAGATAACTGTTTTGTGACCTCTGTTTTTCCAACACCGGTAGGACCAGAAAACAAAAAAGAACCAATTGTTTTAATCGAATCACGAAGACCAGCACGCGACAACTTAATCGCTGATGATAGCGCAGAAACTGCCTCATCCTGACCATAAACAAGTAACTTAAGATTTTTCTCTAAATCCTCTAAAACACCTTTATCACTCGACGATACATTTTTCTCAGGAACACGCGCGATCTTAGCGATAATGGCTTCAACTTCACTGGGACTAATAGAGGTTAATCGTTCTGATAAAGGTAATAAACGCTGCTGCGCCCCTGCTTCATCAATCACGTCAATAGCTTTATCCGGTAAGTATCGATCAGTGATGAATCGGTCAGATAAGTGCGCTGCCTGCTCTAGACTTTTCAAGCTATATTTAATCTCATGAAACTCTTCAAATCGAGATTTTAAACCTTTCAAAATTTCAATCGTTTCTTCTACACTTGATTCAGTCACATCAACTTTCTGAAAACGACGCGCTAAAGCATGGTCTTTTTCAAAAACACCTCTGTATTCTTTATAAGTCGTAGAGCCAATACACCGTAGTTGCCCGGATGCTAAAACAGGTTTAATTAAATTAGAAGCATCCATCATGCCACCAGAAGCCGCTCCCGCGCCAATAATGGTATGAATCTCATCAATAAAGAGAATCGCGTGCGGTTCTTTCTTTAATCCGGCTAACAGTGCTTTCAAACGCTTTTCAAAGTCACCGCGATATTTTGTTCCTGCCACTAAAGAACCCATATCTAAGGAGTAAACAACACTATCTAATAAAAATGCAGGAACGTCCTCTTCGACAATCATTTTAGCTAACCCTTCTGCAATCGCTGTTTTACCCACGCCAGCATCACCGACTAACAAAGGATTGTTTTTTCGACGACGGCAAAGTATTTGCAAGGTCCTTGCAATTTCTTCACAACGTCCAATTAAAGGGTCAATTTTCCCTTCGAGAGCCAACGCATTTAAATTAGTTGCATATTCCTGCAAAGAGCCTGTCGCTTCATCTTCATTATGGTTTTTTTGATCTACAGATTCAGCATCTTCGCTGTTCTTATAACTCACTCCATGAGAAAGATAATTAACAATATCTAAACGCGTCACATCATATTTACTTAACAAATAGACCGCGTGTGAATCCTGTTCACTAAATAAAGCAACCAACAAGTTAGCGCCGTCAACTTCTTTTTTATTTGAGGACTGAACATGGAAAACCGCACGCTGTAATACACGTTGAAAGCCAAGTGTTGGCTGTGTTTCACGCCCAGAATCTTTCTCTAAAAGAGAAATAGTATCATTAATAAATTGTTCAATATCCGCTTTAAGCGCGCTAATATTACAGTCACAGACGGCAAGCACTTCGGTGGCTGATTCATTTTCAATGAGCGCTAATAGTAGGTGTTCGACTGTTATGAATTCATGATATTTAGCATGCGCTTGTTTAAACGCATGGCTCAAGGTGTTTTCTAGTTCTTTACTTAACATAATTCAAATTAAACTTTTTCCATTGAACATTTAAGGGGGTGCTGATGCTCGCGAGCATGCTGATTAACCAATTCTACTTTTGTTTCAGCAACATCTTTAGAAAAAACACCACAAATACCAACACCTCGAGTATGCACATGCAACATCACACGTGTCGCCTTTTCTTCAGTCATTGAAAAGAAATGTACCAAAATATCGACCACAAAGTCCATAGGCGTATAGTCATCATTCAATAAAAAAACTTTATACAAGGGCGGCTTCTTTAATTTAGGGGTGACATCTTGAACAGCTAAATCGCCACTCCTATTGTTATTAGGATTAATATCAGACATAAATACCAAAAAAATAATTCAACGATTATCGTCAAAGAAAGTCGTGAAATGTTAAAATTAAATTATATCTCAAATTTGTTTTATAGCTATTGCTACATAATCTTTTTATTTAATGACCGAACCTAATCCGATTTGGAAACCCCACGTTACTGTTGCTGCAGTCATCGAAAAAAACCAACAGTTTCTAATGGTAGAAGAGCAATGTTCTAGACAATTGGTTTTCAATCAACCTGCAGGACACCTAGAAGACGGCGAAGACCTTATTACGGCTATCAAACGTGAAGTGCTAGAAGAAACTACCTGTCAATTTGTACCTTCTGCTGTGGTTGCCATCCAATTATGGCGTAAAAACGTCCAGTTCTCGACATTTTTACGTGTCTGCTTTACGGGAACCGTTTCTGAACCCAACCCATCACTTTCTCTAGACGACGGCATTGTTGCGACCCACTGGCTAGACTACGATCATTTAAATCTTCATCCCCAACGATTACGCAGCCCATTAGTCCTTGAATCTATAGACCACTACTTATCCGGCCAACGCATACCTTTAACTTTGCTTAATTCATTAATAAATATATGACTAAACATATTATCGTAGGCATGTCCGGTGGCGTTGACTCCTCCGTAACAGCCCTAAAACTGGTTAAACAAGGCTATCAAGTTACGGGGTTGTTTATGAAAAACTGGGAAGAAGATGACGGCACCGATGAATGTACTGCATTAGCTGACATCAAGGATGCTCAACAAGTTTGTGACACCCTTAACATTCCCCTTAAAACTGTTAACTTTGCCAGTGAATATTGGGACCAGGTTTTTGAAATATTCCTTGAAGAATATAAATCAGGAAGAACACCTAACCCAGATATTCTTTGCAATAAACATATTAAATTTAAGGCTTTTCTCGATTATTCTTTTAATCTGGGGGCTGACTATATAGCAACCGGACACTATGCACGCGTCACCCAAGAAGATGGTCGCTATTTTTTACGTAAAGGGCTTGACCACAACAAGGAACAAAGTTATTTCTTGTATACGCTCAACCAATCGCAATTAGCCAAAATACTCTTCCCTATTGGCGATATTAATAAGCCCGAACTACGCGAGTTAGCTAGTCGCTCTGGCTTTGATAATCATCAAAAAAAAGACAGTACCGGAATTTGTTTTATTGGCGAACGCAAGTTCACTCAATTCTTAAAGCGCTATCTAGCTACGCAGCCCGGGGAAATGCGCACCCCTGAAGGCCAATTAGTCAGCACCCATCAAGGACTAATGTATTATACAATAGGTCAAAGACAGGGTCTGGGCATAGGGGGCGTCAAGGGTGCATCTGAAGAACCTTGGTATGTCCTCAACAAAAACTTAAGCAATAACACGCTCATTGTGGGCCAGGGACATAATCATCCGTTACTGTTTCATAATTCTCTGACGGCCAGTCAATTTGATTGGGTTAGCGAAAAACCACCCACGAGCATTCAATCCTGCACGGCTAAAATACGCTATCGCCAAGAAGACCAGATCTGCCAAATTGAACCGCTATCTACAGATCGTTATCGCGTCACTTTTGAAGAACCTCAACGCGCTATCACACCGGGTCAATCCGTTGTCTTCTATGATCAAGACATTTGCTTGGGTGGCGGAATCATTGACTCTGCTGAAAACAGATAACCCTTAAACGATCCACCCTTAAATACGATATAAAATATAACAGGAAATTAAATGAGCCAACCCTATCTTTTTGCTATTTCACCCATTGACGGTCGCTATGCAGACAAAGTTAATGAATTACGCCCTATCTTTAGTGAATACGGGCTCATTCGCTTTCGCGTTCAAGTTGAAGTTAACTGGCTAAAAGCCCTTGCTGCACAACCCGAAATCACTGAAGTCCCTACGCTAAGCGCGAAGGCCCTCGACGTTCTTGATTGCATCGTTAACCAATTTTCAGAAACTGATGCTGAACGTATCAAAACGATAGAGCGAACAACCAACCACGATGTGAAAGCTATTGAGTATTTTCTAAAAGAATGTATTCAAGATAATAACGAATTACAACAAATCAATGAGTTCATCCATTTCGCCTGTACATCAGAAGATATAAACAACCTCTCTTATGCTTTAATGCTCAAGGAAGGGCGTGATGTGTTATTAAACCACATCGATACCTGCATAAGCGCCATCAAAAATCTTGCTACCAGCACGGCAACACAACCGATGCTATCAAGGACGCATGGCCAATCTGCAACCCCCACGACCACAGGTAAAGAATTTGCCAATGTCGTTGCACGATTACAACGACAACGCCAGCAGCTAATCCAAGTCAGCCTTTTAGGTAAAATCAATGGTGCCGTAGGTAATTATAACGCCCATCAAGTAGCTTATCCTGAAGTTAACTGGCCTGATTTTTCAGAAAACTTTGTAACCTCTCTCGGACTTTCCTGGAACCCTTACACCATTCAAATTGAACCACACGACTATATTGCTGAGTTTTTTCATACGGTCTCTCGTTTCAATACTATCTTGCTTGATTTTGATCGCGATATCTGGAGTTATATTTCACTAGGGTATTTCAAACAAAAAACCATTGCTGGCGAAGTAGGGTCCTCAACAATGCCACATAAAGTTAACCCGATTGATTTTGAAAACTCGGAAGGTAACTTAGGACTAGCTAATGCTATTTTCTCTCATTTATCAGAAAAACTCCCTGTTTCAAGGTGGCAACGTGATCTCACAGACTCCACCGTACTCAGAAATATCGGCGTTGGTTTGGCACACACAGTGATTGCTATTCAAGCGACCTTAAAAGGCATTTCCAAATTACAAATTAATGCCAACACAATCAATAACGACCTTAATGATAACTGGGAAGTACTGGCTGAGCCCATTCAAACAGTGATGCGTCGCTATCAAATTGAAAAGCCTTATGAAAAACTCAAAGAACTCACTCGAGGACACAAAATAGGGCAGCAAGAAATCCAGCAATTTATTATAAAACTTGATATTCCAGAGCATGCAAAAGAATCCTTGCTCACATTAACCCCTCACAATTATATTGGTTATGCCACATCGTTAGCCAAAGCTATTGACTAAAAAAATAATGTTAGGGTATATACTTACCTTCTCGTTCATCGATTAAGGCTTCAGTTTGCTCAATTTTATTTGGCTATTTTTCTTTATTGTTGCTTTTCTAACGGCAGCAATAAAGCTGGTCTTTCTGGGTGACCAGAATATTTTTAACGAACTGATAACCGCCATGTTTGCCATGGCTAAAACAGCGTTTGAGATTTCTTTAGGCTTAACCGGAATTCTTTGCCTATGGCTTGGGATCATGCGAATAGGTGAGCGCAGCGGTTTTATTACGCTACTCACACGCGGGCTCTATCCTTTATTTCAACGCCTCATGCCAGAAGTCCCCAAAGACCACCCCGCATTAGGTGCGATTGTCATGAATATGTCAGCTAATGCCTTAGGTCTTGATAATGCAGCTACCCCTTTAGGCATAAAGGCAATGAAAGAATTGCAAACACTCAACCCAGAACCCGAAACAGCGAGTAATGCACAGATACTATTCTTAGTCATCAATACCTCTTCGGTCACCTTATTTCCAGTCACCATCTTTGCGTACCGTGCTCAACTGGGTGCTTTACATCCCAGTGATGTATTTATACCTATTTTACTGGCCACCTACATTTCCAGCATCGTAGGCTTGTTAGCCGTTGCCTATATGCAAAAAATAAACCTTTTTGATAAAATTATTTTAAGTTACTTAGGCGGGTTTACCTTGTTATTGAGCAGCTTATTGATTTACTTCTCTCAATTAGACCAAGCCAGTATGCAACAACAATCAGCATTACTGAGCAATACCATTTTATTCTCTCTGGTGATCACCTTCATGCTCGGTGCTATTTACTATAAAGTAAATGCTTATGAAGCATTTATTGACGGAGCTAAAGAAGGCTTTGAGACGGCGAAGACCATCATCCCTTATTTAGTCGCCATGTTAGTTGCCATCGGTGTTTTCAGAGCCAGTGGCGCCTTAGATATTGGTCAAGAGCTCGTCCGTTCTGCGGTACGCTATTTCAATGTTGACGACCGTTTTATCGATGCACTACCCACCGCGCTAATGAAACCTTTTAGTGGCAGTGGCGCACGTGCAATGATGGTAGAAACCATGCAGACCCATGGCGCTGACTCTTTCCCAGGCCGCATGGCGGCAATCGTTCAAGGCAGTACCGAAACTACTTTTTATGTCCTAGCTGTATACTTTGGCGCTGTGGGCATAAAAAATATTCGCCATGCAGCAAGTTGTGGGCTGATCGCCGATATAGGCGGTATTACCGCTGCGATCACCGTGAGCTATTGGTTTTTTGGTTAATCGACTAACCATAAAATACTCACGGCATTAACCCGTTCCTCACAGACCTAATTACCTTAAATTACTTTTGTCTGCTTATAAAAAATCTTATAATAACCATTCAATTTTTTAGACCAATCAAAGACATTCATACACCCAAATGCAGGTTCACCTAAAAACACTTGGTTGCCGCCTTAACGAAGCTGAGCTCGAGACATGGGCACAGGAATTTCAAAAAGCAGGTCATTCCATTACCCTCGAACAAGATAACGCCAACCTAATCGTTATTAATTCTTGCGCCGTAACGCAAGGAGCCGTCAAAAAATCAAAACAACTTATTCGGCGTATTCATCGCAGCAACCCAGAAGCTAAACTGATTGTCAGTGGCTGCTATGTGACTTTAAACCCTGATGAAGCTGCTGAGTTATTGGGTGTAGACCTTGTTGTTAGCAATAAAGATAAAGATAAACTGGTCCCCTTATCGCTCTCAATAGTTCACAGCATTGACATGCCTACCATGGCAACGGAACCGAGTGAGTTTTCATTATTTAAACGTGGCCGTCAACGCGCTTTCATTAAGGTTCAGGACGGCTGTCGCTATAAATGCACCTTCTGCATTGTCACCGTAGCACGAGGACAAGAAAGCAGTCGCTCAATTACGGCGATTATTGAAGAAATTAACACCTTGCACCATGAGGGTATTCAAGAAATTATTCTCACGGGTGTTCACTTAGGGGGCTATGGTTCAGATATTAACAGCCATTTAACAGCGCTTATTACTCTAATACTAGAACAGACCCGCATCCCTCGGGTGCGCTTAGGGTCATTGGAACCGTGGGATTTATCTGCAGATTTTTTTACCTTATTTAAAAATAGCCGATTAATGCCGCATCTGCACTTACCGTTACAAAGTGGTTGTAATACGGTACTTCAACGCATGGCTCGCCGCTGCAAAACAGAAGAGTTTGCTCAAATAATCACCCGCGCACGAGAGCAAATAGAACACTTCAACATCAGCACCGATATTATTGTCGGCTTCCCTGGAGAAACCGAACACGAATGGCAACAAAGCTACCAATTTATTAAATCCATGGATTTTGCCCACATCCATATTTTTAGCTACTCCCCGCGTAATGGGACCCATGCTGCAAAATTACCTCATGCCGTGCCCGCATCGATAAAAAAAGAACGCAGTCAAGCATTGCATCAACTTGCAAAAGAAATGAAACAAAAAAACTACCAACAAAACCTTGGTAAAACCTTTCCTGTACTATGGGAAAGCCAACATCAACTAACCGAACAAGGCACGGTACAGGTTTCAGGGTACACCCCTAATTATCTACGCGTTACCGCCGAAATAGAGCCTTCTACTACAATAGAAAATAAAATAATAAACTGCCATTTAATCCGTACTCAAGACGATCACATTACCGTAACGCTAACGCCTTAAAATGCTATTACTGCGCGATAGAACTTAGTGCCAACTCCCAAATTGCTTCGTTGGATCGCCTCTAAAACCAGCCTGCGACGTATCTCTGTCCGGAACAGCAATGCCACCAATAGCCGCCCGCTGTAAATTATTTTTCGTATACCCTCCCATTTTCTTGGCTTAATCCGCAATCGAGGTTGTTAAACTGGTGATATCAAAATTAACCAGTGTAGGCCCAGTTACAACCACTCTTAACTGCTCAAAGTCACTGCCAGAAATAGCGGTTAAAATAACTGGATATGCCGTGTCTGCCGGTAATTCAATACGGTAGCATGCATTTTCAACCAATAAACTCATCGCCAGGATTTGACCACTGAGGTCGTCCCCCTCTACCCGTCCATTTTTTATTGTCTGCTTATCGTTACTAACTAATCCCTTGAGAGTATAAGCCTTGCCAAAATCTTACTTCGCCCAACTCTTCAATATTGACAACGTATTAGGTTCCTTCTTACTTTCGCAACCGAAAAGGAGCAGTGAAAACAATGCTATGACAACCATCAACCCTCATCGATCACCCGCTAATATCTGCTTAATCATGACTTGACTTTCTAATGAAAATAAACTTAGTTATAATATCTATGTCGCCTTAATATCTGCGCGGTAAATAGTTGCCCCAATAATAGCCGCTGCAGGAACCACAAAATTAACAACAGGAATACTCATTCCAATCATTACCAGACCACCAAACATTAATCCTCCCCAACGAGCACGCTTAACTTGGTCACGTTGATCTACAAATAACACCCCTTCTGTCTCAAAAGAATAAGCCATATATTCTAAACATAGGGCCCATGCGGCAAATAAAACCCAACACATCGGTGCCAATAAGTTAAGCCCAGGAATAACAAAGAGCAGCAGCAGTGGAATGGCAAATTTACCTAAATAACTGAGTCGCTTTAATTCCGACAACATACTCGCCCAAACCGTATTATCCGAAGCCTCAATCATCCCCTGGGCCCCAGATAATTGCTTAGCCTCAATAGCTAAGCGACTGTAGAAGGGAGCGGCTAAAATATTAGCCAAAATGGTAAACGTAAAAACTCCAACTATTAAAAAACCTATAACAAAAACAGGCCAAATAAACCAATTCAACCAACTAAGCCACTCCGGAATCATATCCGTTAAGAAGCCCGAAAAATAATACCACCCCGACACAAACACCCCTAAATATAAAGCCATATTAATTAACAAGGGTGCAATCAAATATTTACGATACTCAGGCCGCCGCAAATCAGAAAACCCACGCATTAAACATGAAAACACAAATAATGGATTATTTGCTTTCTTACTATCAATCTTTATTTCTGTCATTTTACTGATACTCTTATACGGTTATAGACTTAGGTCGCTACGCACCTCTTATCCATTTGATTTATTCGTTTGTGACGATTGACCGAACGATCGACACACTAAGAGTTATCATAACGCGCCTATCAATTCGTTACAATTAAGGTTTTATTCCCATGCAATAAAACTTTTTTAACACGGTATTCATGCTGACGATAATCCAAAAAAAAACCATTCTTCAAAATGATTGGTTACTATAGTAGCCACTCTAAACAACTGATTAAAGGAATTTAAGGATGAACAACAAACCAGTGCTGGGTATTATTGGTGGTAGCGGTCTTTATGAAATTGACGGCTTACAAAACACCTCATGGCAGAAATTTCCATCTGCTTTCGGAGAACCTTCTGACGCACTGTTGTGTGGTGAACTCAATCAGCAAAAAATTGTATTCTTACCGCGTCACGGACGTGACCATCAAACGCCACCGTCCCAAATTAATTTCCGCGCTAACATCGATATCCTCAAAAAAGCAGGGGTCACGGATATTATTTCTATTAGCGCCGTTGGCTCTCTTCAGGAAAAACTAACACCGGGCATGTTTGTTATTGTCGATCAATTTATTGACCGTACTTTTGCCCGAGAAAAGAGTTTTTTTGGACCCGGTTTAGTCGCCCATGTGTCTATGGCACACCCGGTGTGTAATCGTCTGGGTGATCACCTTGAAAAAGCCACTCGGAATTGCGGCATTGAAGTCGTACGAGGGGGTACCTATTTAGTCATGGAGGGCCCTCAGTTTTCAACTTTAGCCGAATCTAACCTGTATCGTAGTTGGAATTGTGATGTGATTGGGATGACCAATATGCCTGAAGCTAAATTAGCACGAGAAGCTGAAATCTGTTATGCCACTGTTGCCATGGTCACAGACTTTGATTGTTGGCATCCAGAACATGACAATGTTTCGGTTGAAGCAATACTCAACGTTTTACACGCTAATGCTAATAATGGCCGATCTATGATTAAAAACGTTGCCCCAACCATTCATGCTGAGCCATCAGCCTCAAACTGTCATTGCAAAAAGAGCCTCCAAAATGCCATCCTCACCCCTCCCGAGGCACGAGATGAAGCGATGATAGATCAACTAAGTGCCGTTGCCGGACGCGTTCTTAAATCACCCTAATTTTTTATTGACCACACGTCTTATTCACTAAAAAGTCGGGCCCATAACTTAACCAACAGATCACTTTTTATCCAACCACCCATTCAGCACCTTTTATGAAAAAAAATACGATTGAAACCTTACGCTGGCAC
The DNA here is from genome assembly GCA_030753675.1 of Methylococcales bacterium. GTDB lineage: Bacteria > Pseudomonadota > Gammaproteobacteria > Methylococcales > Methylomonadaceae > OPU3-GD-OMZ. Next base: position 50,192 of record JASMBU010000007.1, on the reverse strand, counting down.
AAAGATCATCTGGAAATGATTGACCAACGGATATTACCCACTGATTTTCAATACCTTGCCTACCATTCAGCGGAAGGTGTTGCAGAAGGAATCCGTTCCATGGTCGTTCGTGGTGCCCCTGCAATTGGCTGTGCTGCCGCCTACGGTATCGCATTAGCCGCACTGAACCTCAAGGACGCTAACTCCGAGATTTTCTTAGCAGGCATGGAAAAGGCTTTTACCGTTTTGTCGCAAAGCCGCCCGACAGCTATTAACCTTTTTTGGGCGCTGGAAAGAATGCATCAAACCATGACTACCGCCACTAAATTAAGCCCCAACCAACTGGCCACAACCTTATTAACTGAGGCTCATCACATAACCCGTGAAGATATAGTAACCAATCAAACCATGGGGCGTTTTGGGGCGACACTACTACCCGATGGTGCGCGTGTCTTAACCCATTGTAATGCCGGTGCCTTAGCCACAGCGGGCTACGGTACCGCATTAGGTGTTATCCGTGCTGCTGTAGAATCAGGGAAAAAAATATCTGTTATTGCTGATGAAACCCGGCCTTTTTTGCAAGGCGCACGATTAACAGCTTGGGAAATGATCCAAGAAAACATTCCGATCACCCTCATTGCTGACAGCATGGCTGGACATCTTATGCACTGTGGTGACATTGATGCCATCATTGTCGGCACTGATCGAGTCGCCAGTAATGGCGATGTTGCCAATAAAATTGGCACCTATATGGTTGCCGTTTTAGCGAAACGACACAATATTCCCTTTTATGTCGCCTGCCCGCTATCAACAATAGATCGCTCCATTGACACTGGCAACGAAATACCCATTGAAGAAAGAGCTAGCGAAGAAGTGACCGGTTACCAAAATTATCGCTGGGCCGCCCAAGGTGTCAAGGTTCGAAATCCTGCTTTCGATGTCACACCAGCTGACTTAGTTACTGCACTTATTACTGAAAAAGGCATTGTAAAACAGCCTAATAAAGAGCGTATTTCTATGTTATTTTAATTCAAAACTCCCTGTGACATACGACAGCTACTTTTTATCTGCACGATGCTTAACATCATCTTCATCGGCTCATCGCCCCCCTTAGCACTCTCAACATTGCGCGCGTTCATAACGCTCAATCAATCTATTGTGGGCATTTTTACCTCCGACATACAACCCTCTAACGCACCCGAACTATTCCCCGTTCACAGAGAACATAGTGAAACATTTGATCAACAGGCTCGCTTGCATAATATTCCTTGTATTCATCTTAACGCGCCCCTTAAAAACCACTACAATCAAATAAAATCCTTTCATGCAGGCTTAATGATTACCTGTTGCTTTAGCAAAAAAATACCCCCTTCCATCTTCACCCTACCAACTTTAGGCGCTGTCAATATACACCCGTCCTTGTTGCCTAAGTTTCGTGGACCTGATCCTATTTTCTGGCAATATAAGTTAGCCTGTAAAACATGGGGCATTACTCTCCATAAAATTTCATCACAATTTGATGCTGGCGCTATTTTAATACAACAAGGTTGCTATATGCCGGAGGGTATTCATGCTTCACAATCGCTACATCTTTTAGCTCAAGCAATACCGAAACTGCTAACCCGCAGATTAGCACAATTAAAAGCACCCGCTCAATCTTTAAAACCACAAAACAAAACCCTTGCAAGCACTCATCCTATGCCAACGAAAGCCGACTATACGCTAGCCAATAGCGCTTCGACACGAGACACTTTCAATTTTATTTGTGCCTACGCGACCATCAATACACCGATAAAATATACCGTTAACAAGCGTGTTTTTTGGCTCATTAAATGCATTGCATACAATCATGTGATTCTCTATGAAACAAAACTCAATAAAAACATAATTACCGTTCCATGCGCTGATGGTCAAATAAGCGCACAATACTACTTTGATTAAATCATTGCACAATGCATGGAATTCTACTTATTGTGCTTTCTTCACCCTAACTAAAGTACTTTTTAACACCATGCAATCCCCTCAAAACTATCAACTCGTTAAAACAGGACTACAAACCCCTCTCGCTAACGGGGCTACACAATGCAACTTATGTCTTTGGCGATGCAAAATTAACCCGGGGCAACGCGGTTTTTGCCAAACTCATGTTAATCGACAGGGCACCTTATATAATCTCTCCTATGGCATCTTATCGTCAATAGCCATAGACTCCATTGAAAGCAAACCCGTAAAACACTACCGCCCCAATACCCGCGTTATATCGGTGGGTAGTTATGGCTGTAATTTTCGTTGTGGTGGCTGTCACAACTTAGATATCTCCTGGGGTGTTTCCGCATTAGACGACCTTGCCAAAGGGCAGTCAAAACAAGCCTGGGTGACTCCCGAAACACTGATTGAAGCCGCGATCACCGAAGGGGTTGACGGCATAGCATTCACTTATTCTGAGCCGGCTGTTTGGTTGGAATATGTTTTAGCAGTCAGCATTCTTGCTCATAAAGCAGGACTTTATACGGTTTATGTCACCAATAGTTTTATTACCGATGAAGCCTTAGAACTCATGGCCCCTCATATTGATGTCCTTTGTTCAGATATAAAAAGTTTATCCGATGATTTTTATCAACAAATCTGTCCGGTTGCGACTGTTGATCAAATTTTAAACACCATCAAAAAAGCCGCCACCTTAGGCATTCACGTTGAAACCCGTACAAATATTATTCCCACGAAAAATGACGACAGTGATGAGCACTTTCGTATTGCTTGTTGGATTCGAGATAATTTAGGGACCGCTAGTCCTTGGCATATCACCCGTTTTTCCCCCGCCTATAAACTCAACCACCTCCCTACCACACCCGAAAAATTACTCGTTGATGCCCAAGAAACGGCAGTTAATGCTGGACTGCAGAATGTCTATATCTATAATGATAAAGGTTGTGATTGTGCTGAAGACAATAAACCTATATCCTCTTTTTTTAATAGCAACAGTGAAGACATGCACCTAGTTAAACAATGTGCAGCGAGCTGTTGTGGTGACGACGGAGTTCTCCTCAAAAAATACGAGCTCTAACCCAGTTCCCACGAAAACAAGAGGTTTACATGCCTAAAAAAGTACATTGCGTGGTTCTTAAACAAGAATCCGAAGGTTTAGAAAAAGTCCCACACCCCGGTGAATTAGGACAACGTATTTATAATGAGGTTTCTAAAGCCGGTTGGCAACAGTGGTTAGAACGTGCCACCGCTATTATCAATGAAAATAATTTAAGTACCGCCGATGCCGAAAGTCTTAAATTAATTGAAAAACATATGTTAGGTTTTTTCTTTGGTGAGGGTGACTACGGCCAGATGCCTTCAGGTTTTCGACCGGCAGGCTCTGGCGGCAAGAAATAAGCTACTCAGCCACTAAAGAAAAAGCGGGGGCTGTCACAACCCTTAAATGAGAAAACGCCTCTTGTAAGGCTGCCACTACCGCCTGAGATGAGTCCCCCTGTGCAAAGAGATAACCTAAATAACCATTCCCCTCTGGTATTGGCACCAAATAATTACCTTCTCGGATAATAATGTCCACTTTTTCAATGCCTAAAACCTGACTGGCTGCCCACACCCCTTCAACGCGCCTTAACAACCCTTTCTTGGGTATTGGGATCATCATAACGCCTCGAGCTGTTTCCAAGGCCGGAACCTTAAAATCTCGCCCCATAGCTAACTTAATAACCATTTGTTCTAACTCAATACCGCCCCCTAAGCTAAACACCTGACTACACTCGCCCCCAATAGTCCGTGCCGCAATTTCAAGAATCCAGGCGCCTTCTTTATTAACACGAAGTTCTGCATGAACAGGGCCCGTCACCAATCCATAAGCATGACATGCCTCCTGAACACAGCTAAACACTTGTTGCTGTTGCTGATCGGTCAAGCGCGTAGGTGTTACATAAATGGTTTCTTCAAAGAACGGTCCTTCTAAGGGATCGGGCTTATCAAAAATAGCCAACACCGTAAGTGCCCCTTGCAATAAATAACCCTCAAAAGCAATTTCAACACCCGGCAAATAGCGTTCAATCAGGATATGCGTCCGTAAAAAAAGATCTGAAGCATTTTTAATAATCCCTCTTATTCGCTCACAACCCCGTGTTAACTGTTCAAAACTATCTACCCGTATAACCCCTTGACTGGCCGATAAATAAAGTGGCTTTACAACACACGGAAATTTTAGCTGCTGACATTGCCCCAGTACCGGGTGTGATAAATTAATCAGCGCAAACTCAGGAACACGGCAACCTGCTTCTTGCAATCTAGATCGGGCTAAATCTTTTCTACTGGAGAACTTAGTGGCTAGCGGGGGGTTATGCGGCAAGTCCAAACAAGCCGCCACTGAAGCGGCTAATTCAACCGTACTATCATCACAACCAATAACAGCGACAATAGTTTTTTCTTTAAGTTCTGTACATAGGGTCGCTACTGCTTGCTTAAGATTTGAAAAATCAACATTAATGCCCTGTTTCACTTCCGAAACTAATGAATTCTCGCCCTGCGAGGCAATAATGACATTAAGGCCCAACTGCGTCGCTGCACTCACATAAGGGGCAATACGGTAACTATAAGGTTGTGCTACCAATAAAACAAACGATGTAATTATGAGCCGCACCCGCCTCCAGCTGCGCCACAGGTCCCACAGGTCCCCGAGCCACCGGTTGCCGCAAATACATTTCTAAAAACAAAACTTTTATTCAGCCCTTCTGATTTATAGTCAATTTCGACACCGGTTAAAAAACCTAAGGCCACTGAATCAACATAAATATTCAGCCCCTCTACTTCATACACAAAATCAAATTCCGTCGGCGTTTCCACCAGTGTCATTCCATACTCCATGCCACTACAACCACCGCCCGAAACAAAAACGCGTACCCCTTCGGAATCGCCTTCATTGCCACTAATTTCAATCAACTGTGCTAATGCTTCTTGTGAAACATTAATCTCATTTGATAATTTGTTCTCAAAAGTATTCACTGTCATAATAACCTCTAATCATAGCCCGCTATTTTTTATGCTAAATCAACATGCATTAACATTAAATTTCACAAACCCTACACAATCAAAAAATCACTCTAAATTAAGAAACAACTAATTTTAGCACCACTATATCTCTCATTTTGCCGTATAATTTTATTTTTTCAAATTAACCCTCAATTATGACTGAGACCGAAAACGTTCACCCCCATGAAGTCAATAAATTTGGCTCCTTAGCAGAGCGATGGTGGGACCCCCAAGGCGAATTTAAAACATTACATGATATCAACCCACTAAGAATACAATTTATCACCGAATTCTTAGCCATCCCTAAAAAGAAAATTGTTGATGTCGGTTGCGGCGGCGGTATTTTGAGCGAAGGCCTAGCTAAAGCAGGCAGTAAAGTTACAGGCATTGATCTCAGTTCTGAATTAATAGACATCGCTGATCTACATGGACTTGAGTCCGGTATTAAGGTGGATTACAAAGTCATTAGTGCAGAAGCTTTTGCCAAGAAAAACAAAGCTAAATTTGATTATATCACCTGCATGGAAATGCTCGAACATGTCCCAGACCCTTCAGCTATTGTTACAGCATGTGCTGAAATGGTTAAACCCGGCGGCTATGTTTTCTTTTCGACACTCAATCGTAAACCCAAAGCTTATCTACTTGCTATTTTAGGGGCTGAATACCTTTTAAATATGCTTCCTAAAGGTACCCATGATTATAAGACTTTCATCAAACCTTCTGAACTAACCCAGTGGACACGCTCAGCTGATTTAGAAATGCGTGGCATGATTGGTATTGAATACAATCCTTTGACCCAAAATTTTTATCTGAGTAAGTCGGTGGATGTTAATTATATAGCGGCCTACCAACGACCGAAATAAGAGCCTCATGCACCCTGACTTCTCGCTCGACTGCATGCTGTTTGATCTTGATGGAACGCTGTTAGATACCGCCCCTGATTTAATTTCATCGCTTAATTACGCGCTCAAAAATGAAGGCTTTAACCCTGTCCCATGGACAATCATAAAACCCTATGTGTCGTATGGTGCCGTCGCTATGATTAAACACAGTATTACTGATGCTATTTCAGTTAACCAACAAAACAAATTGTTAACATTAATGCTAGACCACTATGAAGCGAATGTTGCCATCGACACTGATTATTTTAGTGGCATCCCTGCTATCTTAGAGAAACTGGAAAGAAAAAAGATAAAGTGGGGTATTGTCACCAATAAACGCTCACGTTTCACGACCCCCTTAGTCTCTTCATTTGGACTAGATCTTCGTGCCGACTGTATTATTTCAGGTGATAGCACTGCCTACCCGAAGCCTAACCCACTGCCACTATTGACCGCCTGTAAACAAAGCCATGTTTTGCCCCAAAACTGTATTTATATTGGTGATGCTTTGCACGATATTGAAGCTGGAAAACAAGCCAAGATGGGCACTATTGTTGCCACTTATGGCTACCTTAAAAACAATGACCAACCCGATACCTGGGGTGCTGATGCGCTCATTAATCACGCCGCTGAATTAGACCACTGGATTTAACTACTTTTAACCATGCCTTTAGATAACCAAACATTCTTAATCACTGGCGCAGGCGGGGGTCTAGGCCGCATTGCCGCTCTTGCACTAGCCCAGCAACACGCTTCGATTATTTTACTCGATAACAGTATTGAAAAGCTTGAATCCATTTATGATGCCATCGTTAAAACAACCGAGACTGAACCCGCTATTTATCCCTTCGACCTAGTCGGTGCAACAGAACAAGACTTTTTTGATCTGGCAAACACTATTGAAGAAAAATATGGCCATCTAAACGGGTTAATACACTTGGCTTCTGAAAAGCCCACCCTAAGCCCCCTAAACAGTATTTCAACACAAGCCTGGGAACACTGTTTAAACCTGAACCTGAGTGCTCCTTTTCTATTAACTAAGGTCTTACTGCCCTTACTTGAAAAAAATACGCATGCTTCGATTGTTTTCACTTCTAATTCTACCGTTAGAAAAGGAACCGCTTATTCATCTGCCTATGGCGTGGCTAAAATAGCCATCGAAGGTTTTGCGCTAATCATGGCCGATGAACTTGCATCTGCCGGAAAAATACGCGTTAACATACTGATTCCGGGAAAAGTTGACTCTCCGGTTAGAAACTATATCTTTCCGGGCGAAAACAAGTCATCTTTGGCCAAAGTTGAGTCCTTAATCCCCATTTATCAATATTTATTAGGTTCTCAAAGTGTTGGCGTCACCGGTCAAATTATTGATGCCGAAGCATTTGATTTAACCAACGATTTATAAAAATCATGTCTGAAAACGAAAAAATTATATTAACGCGTGATGTTAACGTTGTCATTATCCCCGATGGAAATCATGACACCTTAAAAAAAGGTGAAACCGTTTCAATCCACCAAGCCCTCGGTAACAATTACACCGTGGTTACTGAATATGGCAATATGGTCCGCATTTCAAGCCATGATGCCGATGCCCTCGGTAGAGAAACACATTCATTAAAAACCTTAGTCACGGAAACAGCCCCTGACGCGGTAGAAAAAAATTGCTGGGAAGTCATGCGTACCGTCTATGATCCTGAAATACCCGTAAACATTGTTGAACTGGGGTTAGTCTATACCTGTAAGGTGACTGCTGTTAGTGAAACCTCAAATGATATTCATATTGAAATGACTTTAACAGCGCCAGGTTGTGGTATGGGGCCCGTTATTCAAAGTGATGTGGAAAAATGTATCCGTGCTTTACCCGGCATTGAAAACGTTAATGTTGAAGTCGTTTTAGACCCACCGTGGTCTCAAGATATGATGAGCGAAGTGGCTAAAATACAACTCGGATTAATCTAAACATCGGACTTTCTCACCGCCGTTGATAACGATACTTGTGATCTGCCCGTTAATTAATTAACCTACCTTTCTTAAATGTTAACGTGCTTATCACAGCCCCCGAAAGATCCCATTGCATTTCGACACCTTCTTTCAATCCATTTTTATAATTAACTTCTAGTTTTTTTTGCCCATTAGGATACCAGTAAACTACTGGACCGGACTCAAGACCCATCACATAATTTACTTTCGATAATTTACGCCCTTGTTCATCCCACTCGGTATACATACCCTGTAGTTTTCCGGATTTATGCGTTCCTTCCCACTCTTTTTGACCATTTTCGTACCAACCCATCCACAAGCCTTCCTGTTGATTATCAATTGACTGGCCTTCAGATTTCTTTTGACCACTCTCATACCACATGGTCATAATGCCATTCATAGAGCCTTCTTTAATGTAATTCTGTAATTTCTTTTGCTTATTAACATAATGTTGCACATAAAAGCCCGTATAAGGCTTATCTTCCCCCTGCGCATATTTTAGACCTTCTTTATCAATCAAAGAAGACTCCTCACGCTCTTGAGAACACCCAAAAAGACCCAAACATAACAACACAAAAAAAACTTTACCCAACACTTTCATTAATAACACCTTAAAATATAATAACTTTTATAAAACCGATCAACACCCATGCCATTTATCTTTTATGACCGCGACTGTATTTTGAACTTATTGACTTTTTATTTAGGTCTCCCCTTCTTTGAACTTTAAGATCAACGTGCTCAAACATCACTTTTAATTCTTTATCATTAAGCTCATAAAACAACCGTGTCCTTAACTTCTCAGGCAAATATGCAGGGCCATAACGAACACGCATCAGTCGGTTCACCACTAACTCCTGAGACTCCCACAATCGCCTAATTAATCTATTTCTCCCTTCTTTAACCGTGACCTTATACCAAGAGTTAATCCCTTCTCCCCCGGCAAAAGTAATACTGTCAAAGTGAGCCATACCATCTTCAAGTTCAACACCACTCTTCATTCGCTCGAGTACTTCATCGGTGACCTTGCCAAAAACTCTCACCGCATATTCACGCGTAATTTCTGTAGAAGGATGCATTAAACGGTGTGCTAACTCACCATGATTAGTCACTAATAATAAACCCTGTGTATTAATATCAAGACGACCCACAGTGATCCAGCGCCCAACCGTTAATTTAGGTAATTGTGTAAAAATAACGGGACGTCCTTCGGGATCACGACGGGTCACCACCTCACCGGTAGGCTTGTTATAAATCAATACTCTTGGGGGTTGTTCTGAGAACTTATCCAAATCAACACGTCGGCCGTTAATTTTAACTAAATCACTCGGCACGATACGATCACCTAATGCTGAAGTTTTTTCATTAATTCTTATTTTTCCCTCAGTAATCCAGCGTTCTATTTCACGACGAGACCCTAAGCCTGCTCGCGATAAAACTTTCTGAATACGTTCACCAGGTTGTGATTGAGAGTTATTCTGGGGTGTTTTACTGGATTTAGACTCACTTACAGAAGAACTACTTGGTTTTTGTTTTTTCAAAGAAATGACTGCCTCTTTATTAAATATTTAAACTATTAGGTAAATCGTTCGTGCTCTCCTGAACACCCTCTTTTATATCCGTTGCTTGCAACTCTTCAGCTAAAATCTTTTGCTCTATTTCTTCATCAAATTGACGAATATCTTCCATTGAAGGTAAATCCTCTAAGGACTTTAGATTAAAATAATCTAAAAATTGTTTCGTGGTACCTAAAACCGCTGGTCGACCCGGAACATCCTTGTAGGATAAAACCCGAATCCATTCTCTGTCCATCAACGTTCGTATAATACTAGAACTGACAGCAACCCCTCTGATACCCTCAATATCGCCGCGAGTCACCGGTTGACGGTAAGCAATAATGGCTAAAATTTCTAAAAAAGCACGGCTGTATTTGGGTGGCTTTTCTTCAAACAACCGAGAAACCCAAGGTGATAATTGTTCACGCACCTGAAATCGATAACCACTTGCCAATTCACGTAACTCAATAGAACGATCCTGATAATCTTCAACAATAGTATCAATAGCTTCTTGTAAATCAAGTGTATCGGGTCGTTCTAATTCTGGAAAAACATTACGCAACTGCCCTGTGGTAAGAGGCTTTTCAGAGGCAAATAAAATTGCCTCAACTTTATATTTCAACAACATATCATGTCAATTTTTTTCATCAATTAATCCCTCTGACTTGAAGCTCTGACTGGTCGTGTGATTGACTAATATCAAGGTATCCTTCTTTACAGAGCTCGAGGATAGCAATAAAGGAGACAACGACCCCTTGACGCCCTTCGTCTTTATTGAACAGCTCCGAAAAAACAAGATAATCGAATTCTTTAAGTTTTTCCAAAATGATTGACATTCTTTCACGAATTGACAAAGTCTCCCGAGTAATATGATGGTGGGTCACTTGTTCAGCATGTTGTAAAACATGCTGAAAAGCTAACATTAATTCTTTAAAATCTATATCCGGTAATCTTTTCTTAACATCAATCGTCGAACAATCGGGCTCAATAATAAAAGTATCCCGTTCATTCCGAGGCAAGCGATCAATGTCTTCAGCCACTTTCTTTATTAAATCATACTCCATAAGTTTGCGTATCAGATACGCTCTTGGATCCTCTTCTTCACCCTCTTCAGTTGTGTCCTCTTTAGGCAATAACATACGGGATTTTATCTCTGCAAGTAACGCGGCCATCACTAAATATTCGGATGCTAATTCAAATCTAAAATCAGAAATCATATCAATGTAAGCCACATATTGTTGCGTAATTTGCGCAATAGGGATATCAAAAATATCAACATTCTGTTTTTTAATAAGATACAACAGTAAGTCCAAAGGTCCTTCAAAAGTTTCTAAAAAAACCTTAAGACTATCGGGCGGTATATATAAATCTTCCGGAAGCGATTGATAAGGCTCTCCGTCCACCATCGCCAAAGGGCTTTTTTCAGAATCATCTGTGGTTATTGACATCAGTTCCATATCTTGAGATTACATCCCCGCGACACTAAAAAAAAATTGCTGCAAATAATACAGCGGATAGCCCAAAACCATACTTAATGTATCCGTCATTAATAACACTAACAAAACGATTAACCCAAGGCTTCCAATACGATTAAAATGCCACGCCCACTTTGGGGGTAACAAGCAGGCTAATACGCGGCTACCGTCTAATGGCGGTATCGGAATAAGGTTTATCAATGCTAACACTAAATTAATCGAAATGCCTGCAATCCCCATATAAATAAGCGGCAATGAAATAGTCTCCAACTCGACTGAAACGCCTATACGGGCAATTCCTGCCCAGATTAAAGCCATTAACAAATTGGCTATAGGCCCCGCAATTGCCACCAGTGCCATATCAACCCGTGGGTGACGTAAATTATTATCATTAACGGGAACCGGTTTGGCCCATCCAAAAATAAATCCAGTAGAAGATAAAACTAAAACAACTGGTACCAATATCGTACCAATCCAATCAATATGTTTAATGGGATTTAAGGTTAAACGACCCAACATAGAAGCGGTAGTATCACCACGCTTCTTTGCGACCCAGCCGTGAGCAACCTCATGAACGGTGATAGCAAAGATCACTGGCAAAATCCAAACAACGATTCTTTGAGTTAGCGTTAATTCGTCCATGACAACAATTGATTCAATAGGAAAAGATTGAAGCTATTCATATTCGTTTACCCTTCTTAAAAAATTCAAAACTACGTTGCTCCTAACAAAGGGTTTCCCCCTTTTCCTTCTCGAATAATATCGGGCTTACCGTCTGAAAAAGCAATAATAGTTGTTGGCGTATAATCGACAATACCCGAATCAATCACCAAATCGACTTCTTTTTCCAAACGCTCTCTTATTTCATAGGGATCAATCAGTGATGACTGTTCTCCCGGTAAAATTAATGTTGTGCTAAATAGGGGCTCCTTAAATTCATTTAATAACTCCTCGGTAACACGATGGTCAGGTAAACGTACACCAATCGTCTTTCGTTTCGCGTGTTGTAATTGTTTCGGAACTTCTTTGGTCGCTTTCAAAACAAAAGTAAACGGCCCAGGGATTAATGCTTTTATAACCTTAAAAGCCTCATTATTCATTCGCCCCACGCTAGACACCTGTGCCAAGTCTTTACACAACAAGGTAAAATTATGTTTATTATTTAATTGTCTTATCGAAGATATTCTATTTAAAGCGGTCTGACTATCTAGCTGACACCCTATTGCATAAGACGAATCTGTTGGGTAAGCAATCACACCACCGGCTCGAACAATATCGACTGCACGACGAATAAGTCGTATTTGAGGGTTTTGCGGATGAATTGAAAAGAATTGCGCCATACCGATAGTTTAAAAGAAATATTTCGCTTACCCTAATAATTCCATTAAAAAAGCCTCTGGCTAATTTAACCTTCAATGACCTCTATTTCATCGACTAGAGAAGGATCCCATAATTTCTCCAAAGCATAAAACTCACGTGCCTTTGCGGTCATTAAATGAACAATCACATCACCCAAATCAAGTAAAACCCAATCGGCACCCGGTTTACCTTCAACACCCAGTGGGGTTACCCCTGCCTTTTTAACAGACTCAACAATATAATTAGCTAAGGATTGAAGGTGACGTTCTGACGTACCCGTTGCCACCACCATGAAATCACAAATACTGGTTTTACCTTGCACATCAATTTGTACGATATCAAGGGCTTTTTTTTCATCTAAAACACGGGAAACATCCGTGCGTAATTCTTCAATCTGCATGTAGCATCCTATTTAAGGTTTATCACAACTTTAATAAAATTCATCAAGCATTAAAATCGCCAAGATAAAGATCATTATCTCTAATATATTTTATAATGTTATTCGGCAGAAGAAAATCGATACTTTCATGCTGTGCAACCTTTTGTCTAATTTGAGTCGCTGAAATATCCAGTTGGATAACGTTCTGAAAGTACAAATAACCCTGCTCCTTTTGCGCTAGATCAGCAGCGTTCTTAGTCAACTTTTCCTGTAAAAAGAGAGTTAAATTGACATTCTCAATATTACTCCCTGGGCGCTGCATCACAACAATATGTGCGTAATCAAATAACTGTTGCCATTGAAACCATGTGTTAATCTTTTCAAAAGCATCGCCGCCAATAATCAGTATTAAAGATTGCTGTACAAATTGTTGTCGTAATGACTTTAATGTCTCAATCATATAGGACGGTTTATCGCGAACCATTTCTTGTGTATCAACGATAAAATCAGGAATATTTTCTGTTGCTTGTTGCAACATAGCAAAGCGATGCTGCACCGTCGCACTAGGCCGACCTCGATGTACAGGCTGAGCACAGAGAACCAATCGAATCTGCTTCAAACCAAGACGCTCTTTAACATCTAAAATAGTCCGCAAATGACCAAAATGAACTGGATCAAAAGTCCCGCCATAGACACCGATCATAGCCTTATTTTTAGGTTCTAATTTGTCCATCACCCAAAACAATATATTTCAATGTAGTCAAACCTTCCAATCCCACGGGGCCTCGGGCATGTAACTTATCGGTGCTAATACCAATTTCAGCACCTAACCCGTATTCAAAACCATCCGCAAAACGCGTGGAGGCATTCACCATAACGGAACTGGAATCAACTTCTCTCAGAAACCGCCTGGCCACACTATAATTTTCTGTCACAATGGACTCCGTATGCGCAGAACTAAATTGTTCAATATGTGTTATTGCATCGTCAAGGCCTGCTACAATTTTAATGGCTAAAATAGGTGCTAAGTACTCCGTACTCCAATCTTCATCCGAGGCACGCAAACAACCTGGGATTAACGCACAGGTCTTAGGGCACCCTCTTAACTCAATCCCTTGTTGTGAGAATTGACGCCCTAATTCAGGCAAGACATCTTTTGCAATCCCTTCTGAAACTAATAATGTCTCCATTGCATTACAGACACCATAACGCTGTGCTTTGGAATTAAAGGCAATCTTAACGGCTTTGTTAATATCAGCATCATCATCAATATAGACATGACAAATGCCGTCTAGATGTTTAATCACTGCAATACTTGCTTCACTTGATATGCGCTGAATCAGACCTTTTCCACCTCGTGGCACAATCACATCAATATAAGAACTCATCGTAATCATTTCGCCAACGGCATCTCGATCAGTCGTTTCCACGACCTGAACAGCAGCAATAGGTAATCCAACCTCGGCTAATCCTTCTTGGATACACGCCGCAATCGCTTGATTAGAGTGAATCGCTTCTGACCCACCTCTTAGAATAGTTGCATTACCAGACTTCAAACATAAAGCAGCAGCATCTGCCGTTACATTCGGCCTCGATTCATAAATAATTCCAACAACGCCTAATGGAACACGCATTTTCCCCACCTGTATCCCACTAGGTCGATAATTTAAGTCACTAATCTCTCCAACCGGATCAGGTAAGGCGGCAACTTGCTCTAGCCCTTCAGCCATTGCCTCAATACGTGTAGGCGTGAGTGCTAATCGATCTAAAAGAGCAGCTTCTAACCCTTGCATCTGCCCTCTTTCCAAATCTTTTTTATTCTCGACAATTAATTGCTCTTTATTGTCTCTAATTCGTTGGGCAATGACTATTAAAGCCGCATTCTTTTTATCACTCTCAACAGCCTTCAAAATACTCGCCGCTGCTTTCGCATTAACGCCAAGACCTTGCATATATTCTTTAATGTTCAAAACAGCACTCACTCTTATTAATCCTCAATATCGAGGTTAGTGGCAAAATTCAATTAAACCATAACCACAAAACAACATACGGTGATTTTACTTTAAATTAGGTTGCTAAACTATGAAAGGTGATCGTAATAGGTTAAATTAAAAAGATAACTTTATTGATATCGTTAATAACCGCCTTAAAGCACCTAACAACAAACCCAATAGAGACTGTTACATGACTCTCTACGACTAAAGATGCCTTTATTTATCATTTTTAACTTATCCTTAAGTCTCTTAGCACAAAACCAACATGACTTTCAGACACTTTTTAAACTGTCTGAGTCAACCTACATTGGGTTATTTTTTATTACCATAGCAAGGGGTGGCAAGTGTCATCAAAAAAATCCCTGTGGGATTTAAATTTGATCTCTTTGCCACCGGCACTGTGCTTATTTGGTTTTATCGCTGGCACGACTATTACCGCGTTAATGCTCCAATGTTCTACCTATTTCCTTTCTTTTTTATCATTTTAACGGCTATAAGCGCCCTTGTTTTGTCAATCGAAGACATTGATTTGATCAAGATAAGATTCAAGCATTAACCTATTATTCAGATCATCTTAAATTTTATAATATTTTTATATTCGCCGCAGTCATCGCCAGTTTATTCTTAACCAATCATTTTATCGCCTATCCTGTTACCATCGTATTACTCATGTTGCGATTTATTTTATCGTCATGCTTAGAACCGTCTAGACACCGCTAACTGAGATTAATAATATCTTTTCTGATGATCACGATAAGCGGATAGATAAAGTTTATCCGCCCTGAAATCCACAGTCAGGGCTCCTGTCTTAGAAACATTGAATGCGCTAATATCATAACAATGATAGCGCTCTAGAACCTCGGGCCATGGCAATTTAAATCGATTCCGGTAACCTACTGGTATCAATACCCAGCGCGGACTCACAGCAGACAAAAACTCTCCAGACGACGAGGTATTACTACCATGGTGAGGAGCAATCAAAACATCTACTTTTAATTGTTCGCGGTGATGTTTTGTGAGAAAAACTTCTCTTTGAA
Source organism: Methylococcales bacterium (assembly GCA_030753675.1). GTDB lineage: Bacteria > Pseudomonadota > Gammaproteobacteria > Methylococcales > Methylomonadaceae > OPU3-GD-OMZ. Next base: position 34,524 of record JASMBU010000007.1, on the reverse strand, counting down.
ATTCAATATCTCTGGGCAAAAGCACCGACCCTAAGGGGGATGATATTTTTAAAACACAGGAATTATTATTCCTCGAGGAAAATTGTTTTATCCCTGGCGAGTATTGATTTGACATCCATAGCATTAACAATTGACTGCACACCTCCTGAATGATCATTATCACTAACCACCAAAACATCAATATGTTTTAAATTATTAACCCTCAGAAATGGAATCACGACTCGCTCGCCGATATCTCCTGATGAAAAACGAGCGTCAGTATCATAAATTAAAATATGTGTTGCCGTTTGCACCACGACTGATAATCCTTGTCCTACATCCAGTAGCGTTAAGCGATATTCGTCACGATTAATCTTTTCAGGGACGCTCCGTGCTAATAACACAGCACTTAACCAACGATTAGACAATCCGCGTGGCATCATTAACACCATAGCGCCTAAAATCGCTAACACCCAGTACACGGTATTTGAATTGGCAAGGTGTACAATAGAAAAATCATACTTGGCCAAAAATGACAACCAAGTCAATAAAAAATCAAAACCCACTTCAACAAACTTAAAAACAAACAGGCCCAAAGCATCAGAAAAAAGACTCGTTATCACACATAACGATAAAAGAGGAACAATCCAAAATGTGACCAGTGGAACAACAACAAAATTAGCTATCGGTGAGAGCAAGGAACATTGTTTAAAGAATACGATTAACAAAGGCATTAAACCAATCATTAACACAAAATGGACTTTAATTGCTGAAAGCCCTACCCGACTGGCTTTAATCGTGCAGTCACCACATACTGTATCAACCACACAGCCAAAAAAGATAACCACAATCCTTGCGACAAAGTGGACAGTGGATTAATCATGACAATGACTAATAACGCCCAAAAAGCACCCTAAATGTGCAACTGTGGCGTTGCCAAATAACACTTAACATAATCGCTACAAGCATAATCAATGCGCGTTGTGTCGGGATCGTAAAGCCTGCAAGTGCCGCATAGGATGGCGCAGCGACAATGGTTATCAAAGCGGCAATTCGCGGAGGAGAGGCTGACAAACACGTAAACACCGTAACCCTTTAAGAACAATAAAATAAACAATTGCACCGATTAAACCAATATGTAGCCCAGAAATAACCATTAAATGAATGGTTCCTGTCTTTTTAAATAACTGCCACTGCTCGGTGGTAATATCAACCCATAACCAAAGCTTCTGCAATCCCGTAATACGGTGAGCGCCCTATTTGTTTAGTTAATAACGCCTGAAAATATTGACGCCAATCGACACTAAAAATTTTATTGCTTGAAGCCATTAATTGTATTTCAGGAGATCGAGAACGCACATAACCTGTGGCGCCAATGCCCTGAATAAACAACCACTGCTCATTATTAAAGCTCCCTGGATTCGAATAACCATGCGGCTTCTTCAAACGAACGATCAATTGCCAGTATTGCCCAGTTCTGATGGCCTCAGGGAGGTGATACCAAAATTTAATCTTATTTTCTCTGAAAAGGCACTATGTTCAAAAGACAACACATTTAAATCAAACTTCATACGACTTTTATCGCCTACCGGTAGTCCAGTAACAATACCATTACGTTAATATCTTGCCCCTCCAAGGCACTTGATAATTGCCCCTCACTTTGCCATAAGTCCCAACTAACAACCCAAACGATACCCGCTAAAAAAAAGAACACATACGTTCGCATGCAATAAAACAACCCGATAGCGAACACAACAGCGACAAACCAACTCAACTGTTCAAATGAATAAAATAACAGCCCGTCAAATAGACCACTATGCCTAAAACAAATGCTGTAATTCTTTTAACTATGACAACCCATAGCTCTTTATCTTTTTAAGGGGTATGACTAAGGGTATTTGAATTAAAGTGACTTTCTAGAGGAGATGAATTACCATGTCTTCGAATTAACGCTCATAGCTTGATAAAAACACCGAATAAATAAGATTTATGGCTAAAAAAATAATTAAACGTTTCATGCCCAGTGATGAAACTATAAAGAGTAACAAAAGCCTCAAATTTCTAGGTGAGCGATTACATGATCCTAACTTATGGCATTTAAATAGACGTTCTGTCGCGAAGGCATTTGCTATTGGACTGTTCTTTGCCTGGGTTCCCTTGCCAACACAAATGGCGATGGCCGCAGGTGTTGCTTTTTATTTTCGAGCACATTTAGCCATATCTGTTGCCCTTGTTTGGATTACCAATCCACTGACAATGCCCCCAATGTTCTATTTTGCGTATCTAGTCGGCTTGTGGGCGATGCAAATACCCCCATCAGAAGCTGAATTTATTTTCTCCGTAGATAACATCTTGGCAACGCTGGGTGATAGCTGGCAACCTTTTCTTGTCGGCTGCTTTATTCTAGGCGTCGGCAGCTCAATTCTAGGTTTTTTTGGTATTCATTGTGCTTGGCGCTATCAGGTCCGATCCAGCTGGAAAAAAAGAAACCGTAAAGCTTAAGCCGTAATCAATCCATCTTCCAAATGTAATACGGTATCCATTCTCTCTGCTAATGCCTTGTCATGCGTGACAATTAAGAAACTAACAGCCATCTCCTTATTCAACTCTACCATGAGCTGATAAAGCTGCTCAGCTGAAGCACTGTCCAAGTTTCCAGTTGGCTCATCGGCAAGAACACACTTAGGATTATTAATTAATGCTCTGGCAACGGCAGCCCGTTGTCGCTCGCCTCCTGATAACTCAGCAGGTTTATGGTGTAATCGATGCCCTAGACCCACTCTTTCCAATAATTGTTTTGCTTTTTTGCGCGACTGGGTTACAGATACTCCACTAATTAATAGAGGCATGGCGACATTCTCAACAGCGTCAAATTCTGCCAATAAATGATGAAATTGATAGATAAATCCCAATGATTTATTTCTAATTGCGGCAAGTTTCTGCTGCCCAAGGTCTCTAATATTGGAGCCATCCAGCAAAACATCGCCACTTGTTGCTTCATCCAAACCGCCTAAAAGATGTAACAAGGTGCTCTTTCCAGATCCTGAGGCACCCATAATGGCTATTTGATCACCCTGATTAACAACCAGATCGATACCTTTCAAAACACTTACGTCAAGATTGCCTTGACGATAATATTTAACTAACTTTTTAGTCTCTAAGAAGACGCTCTTACTCATAACGAAGAACTTCGGCTGGGTTAACACGCGAGGCTTGCCAAGCCGGATAAAGCGTAGCTAATAAAGTTAAAACCAGTGACATTATCGCAATAACCCAAACATCAGACCAAATTAATTTAGAAGGTAAGTCACTAATATAATAAACATCCGCTGCCAAAAACTGGACGCCCATAAAACTTTCAATCGCTGGCACAATCGTTTCAATATTTAACGCTAATGCCAAGCCTCCCATTATCCCTAAACCCGTACCAATCAATCCAATCATCGAGCCTAAAATAATAAAAATCCCCATAACAGCTCTCGGGGTTAGTCCTTGGGTTCTTAAGATAGCAATCTCACCACGCTTATCGGTAACCACCATGACCAACGTCGAAACTATATTAAAAGCTGCCACCGCAACGATCAGTAATAGAATGATAAACATCACTCGCTTTTCGGTCTGTATCGCACGAAAAAAATTACTGTGTGATTGTGTCCAATCACTGATGCGGTACTGGCCGTAAAACTTATCGGCTAGGGTACGGGCAATGAGAGGCGCTTTGAATAAATCATCCAATTTTAATCGCAAACCACTCACGCTATCAGCCAACCTAAACAGCTTAGCCGCATCTGTAAGATGCATAACAGCCATATTGCGATCGTACTCATACATTCCAACCTTAAATAAACCAATCACCGTGAATCGCCTTAGGCGTGGCAAAACACCCGCGGGAGTCGCATTAAGTTGTGGACTAATAACTGTCACTCTTTCGCCAACTGCAACACCTAAATAACCGGCTAATTCAGCGCCTAAAATAATACCGTATTCACCTGATTTCAAAAGACCTAAGGACCCAACAGTCATTTTCTCAGCGATAGAAGAAACGCGTGATTCATATTCTGGATAAACCCCTCTAACTAGGGTTCCACTGACACGTTTGCCAGCACTGATCATGACCTGACCATCCACAAAAGGGGCTACACCTTCAATGTGCGCTTCATTAATCACCTTCTTCTGAACCGCTTGCCAATTTGTCAATCGATTCATTCGCCCAGTAACCGTCGTATGTGAAGTCATACCTAAAATACGTGCTCTGAGTTCAGATTCAAATCCATTCATGACAGAAAGTACCGTTATTAAGGCACTAACACCCAGAGCAATACCTAAAACAGAGGTCAGCGTGATAAATGAAATAAATTGAGTACGCTGCCTACCGCGCATGTAGCGCAAACCAATATAAAGTACAAGGGGTCTAAACATGAAATAAAAATATTTTAGTCGCAGTCAAGAAAAGGTGTTTTATTTACACGCAGTACAATAACCATATAAATAAAGGCTATGGTCGGTTAAGGTAAAACCCAATCTCGTAGCGACTTCTTTTTGTCGCTGCTCAATAATATCATCAGTAAATTCGGCAACCTGACCACATTTAACACATAAGATATGGTCATGATGCGTACCGCTTTCAAGCTCAAAAACTGAATTTCCACCTTCGAAATGATGTCGCCTTACAATTCCTGAAGATTCAAACTGGGTTAACACACGATAAACCGTTGCCAATCCAACATCCTCATCACTCTTAATTAAAATCTTGTAAATTTGTTCAGCCGTTAGATGATGATTTGAAGACTGTATTTGACGTTCAAGAATTTCTAAAATCTTAATCCGAGGAAGGGTGGCCTTTAAGCCAAAATTCCTTAATTCCTTCGTTTCCAAAAATTACTCCTGACTAACTATACAATCATCTTTTATTGTAGCGCTTTTACTTGAGTCCGTTTTATTGTTTTTACTATTCTGCGATAATAACTCTATAATTAAACATACTTTTATAAATTACAGCCTAGAGATATCATGAAATTGATTCGGTCTTGCTCGCTTATTGCTAGTATTTTTCTATTACCATCTTGCAGCTATTTTTTAGACCGTATTCCTGGCGTTTATTCGTTAGATATCCAGCAAGGAAATATGATTTCTCAAGATGTCATCAATCAACTTCGACCCAACATGAGTAAACGACAAGTCCTATTTATCATGGGCAGTCCAATGCTAAAAGATATTTTTCATGAACGCCGCTGGGATTACCTTTACTCCCTTCAAGCCGGAGGAAAGCCACGTGTGCAGAAAAAAATATCCCTATTTTTTGAAGGTGATAAACTCATCGGCGTTCAAGGCGACTATCGTCCCAGCAACATTGCCACCCTAAAGTTGTCTATCGAAAAAACTATTGATATCCCTAAACGAATCATTGATAAAACACTTTCTCAATCTGTCCTGAGCTTTTTTGAATCCACCACTGAAACCAAAGCAATTAAAAAGAACACATCAACACTGGAAACGGTAATAACACCGCTTCCTGATTAATCATCGATCACCCGGTAGAAAAAATAATAGACTACTGCGTCGACTTAGCGGCTCGTTGTCGCCGGCTCTCTTTAGGATCAACTTTTAACGGCCTATAAATCTCAATCCGATCTCCGGGTTGCAATAGTTGCTCCAACGAACAGACCTTGCCAAAGATACCGACCTTATGATGCATTAAATCTATTCCCGGAAATAGATTGACAACCCCAGACTGTTCAATAGCATCGGCCACCGACGCCCCCGACTTGACCTGTAAAGGAATAATCAGTTGCTGGTCAATGCGTGCAAAAGCGACTTCTACAGCAATAACGCCATCATCCATAGATTTGTTTTGCCCGTGCCGTAAAAGAACTAACCATCGTATTGCAAATTTGGTTAAAAATACCCCCGAAAGCCATGCTTGCAATTTTACTGGAAACTTCAAAGTCAAGATTCAGTGATATTTTACTCGCATCCTCTCTAAGCGCCGTGAAATCCCAGTCACCTTCCAAATGAGAAAAAGGCCCATCAATTAATTCCATTTTAATATTAATCGGACTATTGAGTTGATTGCGTGTAGTAAATGAGCTGTTAAAACCACTGCGGGAAACATTAACTGTCGCCTCAACAAAATCATGTTTCCTAACTAATACCGCACTGCCACTACACCAGGGTAAAAACTCAGGATAAGATTCAATATCATCCACAAGTTCATACATGGATTGCGCGGAATACTTTACTAAAGCGCTTTTATTTACAACCGGCACGCTCCCCCCTCTTCTTTAATAGGCTAATTTCATACAAAATCAAAGAATTCCAATCACATGTATAAAAATTAAAAAAACCGCTGCTGGCGAGACATAGCGAACCAAGATGAGCCAACAATAATAAAGGACTTTCTTATTTAATTGTAATTCATCGCGACTCTGTGCCCGACTCATAACCCACCCTGAAAAAACTGCAATCAACAAGCCACCTGCAGGCAACATTAGATTTGCTGTCAAAAAATCTAAACATTCAAAAATATTTTTACCCAAAAAGGTGAAATCAGCCCATTCGTTAAAAGACAAAACAGTACCCAAACCCATAACCCAAACCAATGCACCTAAAAATACACAGGTTTTTACTCGGCTATAGCCTTTGTTCTCAACCATCCATGCAACGGCTGGTTCAATCAAGGAAATGGATGACGATAATGCTGCAAAAAACAATAATACAAAAAACAAAGTGCCAAAAATAACCCCTCCGGTCATCTGTCCAAAAGCAATCGGCAAGGTCTGAAAGATAAGCCCTGGTCCTGTTGAAGGCTCAAGTCCATTGGCAAAAACTAAAGGAAAAATAGCAATCCCTGCTAACAAAGCGACCAGAGTATCCGCACCGGCGACCATAAATGCCGTTTGAGAGATTGAAACATCCTTTGGCAAATAAGAGCCGTAAACCATTATTGCTCCCATCCCCAAACTCAAGGTAAAAAAAGCATGCCCCATCGCCGTTAAGATACTACTCCCTGTAATCTTGCTGAAATCAGGATCAAACATAAATGAAAGCCCTTGATCATAAGAATCAGTATTCATTGCGTACCCAACCAATAAAATCAATAAGAAGAATAAACTCGGCATTAAAAACCGAACTGCTTTTTCCAGACCTTCCCGCACCCCTCTAGCTACCACCAACATAGTAATAACCATAAAACTGGTATGCCAAAAAACTTGCGCCCCAGAATCTTTTACAAAAACATCAAAAAAACCACCTATTTGCTGAGCACTACCGTCTATAAAAGTACCACTGACCGCTTTTAGAACATATGCCATTGCCCACCCAGCAATAACACTGTAATAAGATAGGATAATCATCCCTGCCGAAACACCTAACCAGCCCAAATAGCGCCACCGTGAATCTGCACCCGCTTCTTGAGCCAATGTTTTCATAGCATTAACAGGATTTTGCCTACCACGTCGGCCAATCATTGTTTCAGCCATCATAATAGGTATACCAATCACAACAACACAAAACAGATAAACAATAACAAATGCACCACCACCATTTTCGCCGGTAATATATGGGAACTTCCAAATATTACCTAATCCGACAGCCGAACCAGTAGCCGCCAAAATAAATGCAAATCGCGAGGACCACTCACTGTGTCTCTTTTTTTCTATATCAGCCATAACTCACCAAATCAAAGTATTGTAATTTACAACGAAAAACCTCAATGAACCCAACAAACTATGGGAATTTAAAATCAACCCAAGCAAACTATACTGTCAATCATTTCAAAATCATAAAACGCTGGGTCTTGCGAATTTCAGTGCAACCCGCATAAATTCAAGTACAATATTATTATGACATTGCAATCTTATTAATCATACTCTCTAGATCTATGGCAGGAAAAAAAAAACCTAAAAAGAGCAGTACCAGCGCGACTATTGCCAATAATAAAATCGCGCGCCATAACTATTTTGTAGAAGATAGCTTTGAAGCCGGTCTTGTTCTTGAAGGATGGGAAGTTAAAAGCCTCCGTGAAGGCCGAATTCAATTAAAAGAAAGTCATATCCTAATTAAGCGTGGCGAGGCCTGGCTTTACGGTGCTCATATATCTGCGCTTAATTCTGCGTCAACACACATTATTCCTAATGCCATCCGTTCTAGAAAATTATTACTGCACCGGCAAGAATTAAATAAACTCATTGGTAATGTTGAACGTAAAGGCTATACCTTAGTCCCACTGTCAGTCTATTGGAAAAATGGTCATATAAAACTATCACTGGGTCTTGCTAAAGGTAAAAAACTACACGATAAAAGAACGACCTCTAAAGATCGTGACTGGCAACGGGAAAAAGCCCGTATCATGAAACAAACACGCTAACCAATACTATGAAATCACACCCAAACTTATGTCATTCCAAAAATAGCTTATTGCTGATTGTCGATATACAAACCAAGCTATTAGCAGCAATGCCTAAACTTGCCAGTGAAGAGGTTATCAACAAATCAGGTCGCTTAATCACAGCGGCAAAATCACTCAGTGTACCTGTTTGGGTCACTGAGCAATACCCTACTGGACTTGGACCAACTCACCCTGAAATTTCAGAACAATTACCGGTTGATGCCCCGCACTTTGAGAAAACTAGCTTTTCTTGTTGTTCAGTTGAAAACTTCCTCACCCGATTAAAAGCTAGTGGTCGCACTAAAATAATTTTAGCCGGGCAAGAAGCACATGTTTGTGTTTTACAAACTGCACTTGAATTAATAGCGGCAGGACTCTCTGTCTATATTGTTGAAGATGCCGTTTGTTCACGCAATGCCGAGCATAAATTTTATGCCTTAAATCGACTATCACAGCAAAACGTGACTATTACTAATTACGAATCAGTTTTATTTGAATGGCTAGAAAATGCATCTCACCCTCAATTTAAGGCACTGATGGCCTTATTGGATTAATAACCCTTAACCTTTATGGACTAAATGCCAAACATGCCTAATCAAGAATTACTTTTAGTTTATGACAAACAGTGTCCGGCATGCAACTACTACTGCCAGTTAATACGCATTAATGAAACTGTGGGTGAACTGACCTTAATTGATGCCCGCGACAACAATCCTATTATGGAAAAAATAACGGCCCAAGGACTTGATATTGACCAAGGGATGGTCCTTGTTATAGCTGGAAAAATCTATTATGGTTCAGAGGCTATTCAAGCACTTGCTTTGCTCAGTAGCCGTTCCGGACTCTTTAATCGGCTGAATTACCAGATCTTTAAATACCCTGCTATCGCTAAAAAACTTTATCCACTGCTAAGAATGAGCCGTAATATTCTCTTAAAAATATTGCATAAAACCAAAATAAATAATTTAAACTTGGATAATAACCAGCATTTTTAACCATCTCTATGGAGGTTTCCTTAATGACATTGATACAAAAACCAACCTCACTTGCACTTCTTATTTTCAGTGCCTGTCTGATCAATCCTCTCACTGTCTTAGCCGATGCAAACACTACCCTGTCTAAGGAACTATTGTTTGAAAACAGAACTGCGCTTAAAAGCAACCGGATTCATGCGAAAATGATTCGCATCACATTCCCCCCCCATTATAAAAGTCCTTGGCATACACACCAAGGCCCGGGCCCCCGCTATATTTTAAAAGGTTCCTTAAAAATAACCGAAGGAAAACAAGTCAATACCTATTCCGCCGGTGAGGTCTTTTGGGAGTCTGGCCAGAGAATGCGTGCGGAGAATCTGTCTAATGAAGAAGCGGAACTGGTCTTATTTGAATTAGTTCCACAATAACTATTTATACAACTGGTCACACCTAAACAGATAATGACCTATGGCTTTACTGGGTTATTGTCGCTGGCTTGATAGTTAAGCGCTCAACATAAACAATAACGCCAAATACCGGGTGGTCGAAATAATGTGTTTCACTTAAACGAACACGGCGCCTTTGATCCATTAAATAAAACACCCCTTCTTTTTCAAACTCAAACTGTACTTTTAAATGCAAATAATAGCCTCGCTGCAAGGTGATGTAGCCTTGAACTGGATGGGAATTACGCATACTAAAGGGCACACTGACAACAACAGGCTTACTCGCTGAGTCACTCTTTACCGATTGCATCCAAGCCGTATGTATTAACGGCTTGTATGCCTTTCTACGCACCAAATGGCGATAAACTGAATCTAACTGTAAATCATCCCTATTCAACCGAGAAAACTGAATGGGATTTATTAATAACAGTGACTTTGGATATGCTGTGCGGGTTAATTCAAATTTTCGACGAGGAAAACGGATGGTGCTAGACTTTGCTTCAAACAGCTCCGAATTGACCCTGTCCTGTTCAAAAACTATAATCTCAAAATGATACCAATTCTCTTTTGCTAAAACATTTTCAGCCATGAGCATACCCATCAAAATGCTCAACCAGAACCCGGTGAACACACGCCGATGAACGATTCCTTTAGCTTTCATAATGAAATATCCGTTAACAACGCTGTCATGGCTTCTATCTTATTCTGCGTCGTTTTAAAACGTCTAGAAAAACGTAATTTATCTGCACCCTCAAAGCGATAAATATCTGGCTTTTTTTGTACCAACGTAATCAATTTCCCAGCATCAATGTTAGGTGTTGTCGTAAAAACTAAGCGCCCACCGGACGCATTAACTTCTATCTTTTTAACACCTAACTCTCCTGCTTGCTGTTTTAATTGGGTGATTTCAAATAATGTCTTCACTGCATCTGGCAACAAACCGAACCGGTCGATCATCTCAATTTGTAGTTCTCTCAAACCCACTGAATCATTGGCATTAGCTATTCTTTTATATAAAACTAATCGGGTATGAATGTCGGGCAAATAATCTTCTGGAATAAGTGCAGGACACTGTAGATCCACCTCTGGTCCTGTATCCAAAGGTCGCTCAAGTTCTGGGTGTTCGCCTGATTTAAGAGCTGTTATCGTTCGCTCTAATAATTCTGTATACAGTGTGAATCCTATTTCCTGAATTTGACCACTTTGTCCATCTCCTAATAACTCACCCGCACCTCGTATTTCTAAATCATGCGAGGCCAGCATAAAGCCTGCTCCTAATTCACCGGAAGTCTCAATGGCATCTAATCGCTTAACCGCATCTTTAGTCATCAATTTTTTAGGCGGAACCAAGAGGTAAGCATAAGCGCGGTGATGCGACCGACCGACCCGCCCTCGTAATTGATGTAATTGTGCTAAACCTAATTTATCCGCTCGATTAATAATAATGGTATTTGCAGAGGGCAAGTCAATCCCGCTTTCAATGATCGTAGTACAAATCAGGACATTAAATTTTTGGTGATAAAAATCCAACATGATTTGTTCTAATTCCCTTTCAGGCATTTGTCCGTGCGCAATTTCAATCCGAGCTTCAGGTAATAATCTTTCAAGCTCACGCGCCCGACGCTCCATTGACTTAACTTCATTATGTAAAAAATAAACTTGTCCACCCCGTTTAATTTCACGAAGGCAAGCTTCTTGCACCATTGAGTCAACCCACTCAGAAATAAAAGTTTTGATAGAATGCCGATTAGATGGCGGTGTCGCAATGATTGAAACATCACGCAATCCCGACATAGCCATATTAAGTGTTCGAGGAATCGGCGTTGCGGTTAATGCTAATAAATCAAGCTCATGGCGTATCTTTTTAAAATGCTCTTTTTGACGCACCCCAAAACGATGCTCCTCATCAATAATAACTAACCCTAGATTCTTATAATTAATTTCTTTAGAAAACAACTTATGCGTTCCAATAATAATATCCACCGCACCGTTCGCAAGATCATCAACAATTATTTTTTGTTTTTTAGCTGATTGAAAACGTGAAATAACTTCTACCCGAATAGGCCAATCAGTCATCCGATCTCTAAAATTCTGAAAATGTTGCTGCGCCAAAAGTGTTGTAGGCACTAAAACAGCAACCTGTTTAGAATTTTGTACGGCTATAAAAGCCGCACGCATTGCGACCTCTGTTTTACCAAAGCCAACATCTCCACAAACCACACGATCCATCGGCTGTGATTTAGACATGTCCTCCAGAATACTTTCTATTGTCGTGAGCTGATCAGGCGTTTCTTCAAAAGGAAACGCTGCCGAAAAAGTATTGTAGTCCTCTAACTGACATGCAAATGAAAAACCCTTATTTAGACTACGCTTCATTTGAATATCCAACAATTCCGTGGCCACATCTCTGACTTTCAAGATAGCCTTTTTCTTGGCTTTACGCCACTGCTCACCACCCAATTTGTGGAGTGGTGCGCTGTCCACATTCATACCCGTGTAACGACCAATGAGGTGTAAAGATGAGACGGGAACATAGATCTTGTCATTCCCGGCATATTCCAAGGCTAAAAACTCGGCAGCTATACCATTCAATTCCAGAATCTGCAGCCCTAAATAACGCCCTACCCCGTGATCTTGGTGCACTACCGGTGATCCTAATGACAATTCATTCAGGTTACTCACAATATTCTCAAGCTCTCGTGCGCTAGATTTCTTTCTACGTCTACGCTGTTGAACCTTTGAGCCTAATAATTGACTTTCAGTAATAATAGCCAATGAAGACGTTGCTAAATTAAGACCATGATCAATCGGCGCCACGAGTATACATTGAGATTCATTCGATCTCAGAAATTCAGCCCAACCACCCACAACAACGACACAGATCTGATATTTTTTTAATTGCTCAATGAGCGCCTCTCTGTGACCAGGTGTCTCCGCCACAAAAAGTATTTTTCCCGCTACTCCTTTAACAAACTGCTTCAAGGCAAAAGCGGGCTCTTTTAATCGCTCATTAATAGCAACATCAGGAAGTTCTAGGCAAGAATAATTGATACTCTCTGTCGTTAGGTTATTGCTCCCGCCTATAAAAACTTGTCTAAAAAAAGTCATTCTTTGGTCTAACTCAGCGGCATCAATAAATAGACTATTTGGTGCTAATAAAGGCCTTTCTAAATCATATTTACGCTGCTCATAGCGTAACTCAATTTCTTCATAAACCGCTAATGCCTGTGCAGTTACACCACGGCCCTTTAAAAAAACTGTCTCTACTGGCAGGTAGTCAAATAGGGTATCCGTGCTGTCGACAAATAAGGGTAAATAATATTCAATTCCCCCTGGCATAATACCCTGACTCACATCACTGTAAATAGGGTTATTTGTAGATGCTGAAGGAAATTTCTCCCTGAAATTCTTTCTAAATTGTTTAACCGAATCATCCGTGACAGGAAACTCACGGGCGGGAAAAAGGTTAATGGCCTGTACTTTTTCTAATGAGCGTTGCGTTTCCGGATCAAAAGTTCTAATGGATTCAACTTCATCATCAAATAATTCAATCCTAAAAGGTAAAGCACTCCCCATAGGGAATAAATCTATAATGGAGCCACGAATAGAAAATTCCGCATGCTGTAAAACTTGGTTGACATATTGATAGCCAACTGAGTCCAAGCGCGCTCTTTGTTCTGTTAATTTAAATAAGCCACCAACACGAATCTCAAAACTATTAGCTAATATATGCTGCCTCGGTGCTAAGCGTTGCATTAATGTCGCCACTGAAACAATCAACACCCCCCGCTTAACACCTGATAGCCGGGTTAAGGTTTTTAAACGTTGAGAAATTATTTCCGGTAAGGGTGAAAAAACATCGTAGGCTAAGGTCTCCCAATCGGGAAAATGTAAAATACAATCATGATCTTGTAAAAAAAATGCAATCTCATGTTCAAGCCGCAATGCCGTATGATTATCCTCTGTGACCACTACAAGAAATTGATTATTCTGTTGAATAGTCAACGCTATGACGAGCGAATCAGCACAACCTAGTAAGCCTTCCCAATCCATTGGAGTCGTCGGTAAAGCGGGCAAAGCCGTTTTAAAAAGAGGATCGTCTATAGGCATAAATATTTCAAATTTTTATCTGGTTAAATTTATTTCTGATGACCAAAACTATTAACTGTTATTTTGTAAAAACATGGCATCACCATAACTAAAGAAGCGATACTTCTGTGCAATGGCACATTGATAAGCCAATTTAATTAACTCATGCCCTGAAAATGCAGACACTAACATTAACAGGGTTGATTCCGATAAATGAAAATTAGTAATCATTGCATCCACGAGCATAAATTTATAACCCGGTGTTATAAACAAATCGGTGAAACCAAGGCTCGGTACCAAAGTTCCAGAAACAGATGCCGACTCAAGCGCTCTCACAGCGGTGGTTCCCACTGCAATCACACGCCCTCCACCTTTCCTAGCCTCCGCTATGGCCTGTAGCGTATCATCAGTTACTTCATAATACTCTTGGTGCATAACATGCTCATTTAATCGTTCAACGCGAACTGGTTGAAAAGTGCCACTACCCACATGTAACGTTACATAAGCAAACTTAACCCCTTTATCCTTTAAGGCTTTTAAGATGACATGATCAAAATGTAACCCTGCTGTAGGTGCAGCGACTGCCCCCTCATGTTTTGAAAATACCGTTTGATAGCGCTCCTTATCCTGCATTTCATCTGGTCGCTGAATATACGGCGGAAGTGGTACATGACCAATTTTATTTAACACTGAAAAAACAGATTGGGACGATTCAAATACAACTTCAAATAAATCCCCGTGCCTACCCATCACCTGACAACTATATCCTTGATCCAATTCAATGACGGTATTGGGTTTGGGTGTTTTACTGGCTCTAATTTGTGTTAAAGCTGAATATTCACTAATAATTCTTTCAATTAGCAACTCAACCTTTCCGCCTGTTTGTTTTTGCCCCCATAATCGAGCTGGAATGACACGTGTGTCATTAAAAATCAAAATATCTTTATCTTCAACCAAGTCAATTAAATCTAAAAATCGACGGTGAGTGATAGACTGTCGATCTGCACCGACATGCATCAACCGACTACCCGTTCGATCAACTAAAGGTTCTTGAGCAATTAACTCTTTAGGTAACGAATAAATAAAATCACTTTTATACATACAGCCCTTTTCAATAAAAGATTACAGAAAATATGGTCTACATTTGACCCTGTACAAAGTCACTATCGGAATTTAGAAAAGAGAACATCTAAAACCACAAAAAATAACATTGCCGCATCAGAAACCATTATCCTTGAATTATAAAAAGACCGCCATATTCTATAGTTAATAGTAAGGCACTAAACATTTAAATTTACTGGCTTTATAAATAAGTTTTATTTATAATTCATCAGCAAATGCCGGGGTGGTGAAACTGGTAGACACGTTGGATTCAAAATCCAATTTCTTCGGAAGTGCCGGTTCGATTCCGGCCCTCGGTACCAAGACCTCAAAATCTCTGTAAGTCCTTGTTCAGATAAGGCTTATAGGGATTTTTTTTACGCTATAACCCTGTCATCAGGTCATTCTTACGTAGACAGGATTCGTTATAGCCACTCAGAACCTAATACATAGATTAACCCTAAAAGTTACCCTTAAAAAAGGGCGTATTCCAAAATCGATCAGAATACACCCATTAAAAACTTGTGCTAACCACTGGCCTACGTGATTAAAATCTCTTACTCACGTCTTCTATGAGCATCACCACCCCATGCCATTAGTTATTATCTTGGCCATGCGCGTGCAACAAATCATTAACTGCCGGACTCACGGCTTCAACGCCAATACCAAACTTATAAACCATTAAACCCCCTAAATCAGCACCTAACAAAAGCGCTGTACATAAAAAAGCAGAGGAAATAAAATGAAACACATCGGCTTCTTTACAAAAAAGAAGTTTTGTCCGGAATCGCCAAACCGATAGTACCAAACCCAATAACGCCACAAATAACCCATACCATTTATGTTTCTCTAAAATACTATGAACCTCTAACCCATGAGGAACATTTGAGGCTGCTTGAAAGCCCGCTATAACGGTAAAAACTGAACTAATTGCCCCCAAGTACAACAGCCCACTCGCCATTGTTCTTAACTCTTTATTCTTAGTTAAACGACCGATGATATCCACTATAAAAAAAGTAGGAAACAAAACAATGGGGAAATGAATAATTAATGGGTGAATATTAGGTAATGAATTAACACCGGGTATTAAAACCAAAAAAATATCACTCACCGACTGGCTCGTTAAGCCCTCCAAAAAAACAACGACTAAATTAACCAAATCTGCCATTCCGGGCGCCAGACTACCGCCATGAACCTCAAGAGAAATAAAAGCACTTAAATCAAACATTGCTTTGAAAAAACCTCGTCACTAATACAGAGACAGTGTAGCCGCAAAAAGCAATCGATCAAGATAAACCTTTACGATATTCTTTCCGAAACACTGTGATAAAAAAATTAAACACGGACTATGACCCAACAGCGCCATAATCTCAGACAGAAAAGGCGAACCCCGAAAGATTCGCCCTTACCTATTGCGTACTTGTTAAACCGTTAGTTATCAACTAACAGTAAGAAAACAAGATTTATTTAATATCTTTCCCATCAACGACTAATTTTGTCACCTTACCAAGACGGTCAATCGTACAACTTGCCGTAGAAAATGCCTTATCGCCACTATAGGTTAACGTAATATAAGTTTCTTTATCAGAATCCGTCTTTTTTACAACATAAGCCTTTTCACCGGTCTGCTTCTGAACAGCTCTAGGACACTGATACATCGCTATTCTAGACATATTAGCATAATGCGTTAAAACTGCATTAGACGCTTTTTGCTCATTAGTAGTACCTGATGTTGCAATGATAACTCCACCTACAATCATCACAAGAACAAATGCAATCAAAATCTTAGTCACTTCAGACATCTTTTCTTCAAGCTCTTCAGCCATAGGTAACACCTCTTAAATAAATTTAAACACTAAATCAGTTAACTATTCTAGACCTTACTGACGCAAAACTCAAAGAAACCCGACAAAAATAAATACTTATACCACTTAATCGGTTAATAATTTCTCCTTGAGACCGCCTTGTCGACTAATTTTAACCTTCACCGCTTGCGTAAAGATATCTTTATCCGCCACTACCCAAACATAATCCCGCGCTCTCGTCACTGCAGTATAAATCACTTCCTTCGTTAAAACAGGATTATGCTCGTCAGGCATAATTAGCATGACCTCTTTATACTGTGAACCCTGACTTTTGTGAACAGTTAAAGCAAAAGCAGTCTGGCACTTAGGCATGCGTGATGGAATGATTTTTTTAATATTGCCATTAAACTGCTCAAAAAACACCATCAGCTGATTATTTTGTTCAGGATCAGGTAAACAAATACCCACATCACCATTGAAAACCCCTAAAACAGCATCATTTTCATAAATCAAAACAGGACGACCTATGTACCATTCTTCTTTTTGTGGAATAAGATTATTGTCACCTAAGCGCCATTCGATACCTTGATTGATGGCTTCAACACTTTTAGGCCCACGCCTATTAGTGCAAAGTACTACAAAATCAGTTAATTTTTCAAAAAGTTGACTCACTGTCTCTTTTTCGTCGATGGCTCTAAACAAACGATGGTATTTATCCATCATAAGATCCATATAATCTACTGAGACACAATTAACCGCCTCATATGTTGGTTCGGTTAAGAAATCCCAAGCGGCACTCGCCTCTTGTTGATTAATCAACCGAGCCAATGTCTTAATTTGCGTATTAAATCGATATGTCTTCAACAACTCATAGGTTTTTATGCCCGAGCTCGCTGAAAGATCGGCTAACACAGAACCGGTCTCAACTGAGGATAATTGATCTTTATCGCCCACTAAAATAACCCTTGTTTGTGCGCTTAAAGCCGTGAGTAACTTAGTCATCATGGCCAAGTCAATCATAGATGACTCATCAATAAGCAGTAAATCATAATCAAGTGGATTATCCTTATTATGAATAAACAGTGAGCTACCGTAACGCACCCCTAACAAGCGATGAATAGTCATTACTTCTTGGGGTATCGCAGATTTTATTCTTTCGTCACAGGGTAAAGCATCTTTATTTTCATTGATCGCATACTGGAGTCGTATAGCGGCTTTCCCGGTGGGTGCGACCAATGCAATTTTCATTGGCAGATCAGCCAACTCCAATTCAATTGCCAACAACTTAACTACTAATGTGGTTTTTCCGGTTCCTGGCCCACCAGAAATAATACTAAAAGACTGTTGTAATACCTGCCCAATCAACTCACGTTGTTTCAGAACCTCTTTATTTTCAGTAGGAAAATAGCGAGATAGAAGCTCTGATAAAAACACGCTATCGCGCTTATAGGCGGTATAGCTTCTGATTTTATCGGTAAGACTTTTTTCATATTGCCAGTAACGATAAATATAAAGTTTATTTCCCTCAATAACTAGAGGCCCCTTTTGCTCGCCACTAAGCCAAAGGCATGACTGCAACACCACCTGATCGCTCGTACTCAAGGTGATACAACTATCTCCGCGATTAATGGCTTGTTGAAGCTCCATTAGCACAGATTCAAAAAAAACCTGGTCTCTTCCCTGTAACCCAGACTTTGATAGTAAAAAATGTTTCAACGCCCAATCCATAGGACTAGCAGAAGGCTTTTCTACCCATTTATTCATCAGAAAACAACCGCGATAACTGCTCTAGTTTTTCAGCATTGGGTAAAAAGGAAAAAACACCACTACACGACTTATCAGACTTCATGCCTCGAACAAACAAATAAAGTACACCACCAAAATGACGATCAAATCTATAATCAACAATCGTTTCTTGCAAGAAATTAGTTAACACCACACTATAAATCCAGGCTTGTAAGCCATAATTATGCGCACGCATCGCTTGAATCATACTGTCCGAACTATAATCATCTAAATAATTACTTTTATAATCCATCAAATAATACTTACCCTGATAGACACAAACCAAATCAATAAAGCCCGTCAAAAACCCAGCTAACTTTTTAGTGCTTAAGGGTCTATAAATAACTTCATCCCCCAAAATAGTATTAATATGTTCCGTATTAATTGACACGTGCGACAAATAAAAAGGCATTTCCTTAATACAGTGCTTAGCGTCTATTTGTGCAAGCTTAAAACCATCATCTTGTTTGTCTAAAGGCGTTCTAACCACCTGCCGCAACAACGTAGGCATTAACTGGGGGTCGTCAAGCGATAATCCAGAACGAATACATGCCTGCTCAATCTTAGTGACGCTGACTGAATACTTAGCAAGTTCAGCAAAAGTATTCTTTTCTAACAACTCATGGACTAGGTTCCCCATTCGCCTACCTCGTGGCAATGGGTCGTAACTAGATGCAAGTAAATTATCTTTGCTTGTTTCTTCAGCATGATCATAGGGTCTTTCATTAGCCGCACCCAAACTCAACGCGGACAAACTTGTATAACTATTTATCTGCCACATTGTTTTAAGATTACGGAAACATTCCTCAGGTGCTTTTAATCGCGTCAGTTTCTTAACTTCCTGCAGATGCCTAATAGCCTGGTCAGGTGGTAAAGAATGATATTCAAAGAAATCTTGATGACGATCAACTAATCCCCGTAAATCAATTTGTTGTCGACTAAAGTCATCCCCTAACTCTGACTGCTTTACCGAAGGGTTAAATAACAACCGCGACAATGCTGAATGATTGCGACTTTCTTTCGTGCGCACATTGGCCCATGCAATATAACATCGCAACTTTGCCCGAGTCATGGCAACATAGCTTAACCGAATATCTTCTGCAAAAGATTCTTCAAGAGCTAACTGTTTACGTTCTTCGAATTGCTCAGATCCTAAGTCAGCAACCATGAGATTATCTTCATGGCATTGAATGACTGAATTTTCTTTCTGGACATGTTGATCTTGCTGCCACAATACCGGACAAAAAACTACAGAAAACTCCAGCCCCTTAGCACGGTGTACGGTCAGTATATTAATGGCCGGCTCATCGTTTTCTAAACGCAACAATTCCTGTTCTGAATACTGTGGGCTATTAATCGATTGTTGTAACCAGCCGAGTGTTCCGTTGATATTTAAACTCTCTTGTATTTCTGCCTCCTGAACCAATTCAGCCACCTGCATAATATTACTCATTTTCCTTTCAAAAGCAGGCCATTTTGAGAGTTTACCAGCAATCTTTTCCTGTACTAGCAGCTTATAGGTCATCGCTAATAGCCCGCGCCGTTCCCAGAGCTGATAATATTCTGACAACCGTGAAACCCAAAAACCCATAAGCGAATCATCTTCTACAATTGAAAGCAATTCTGGCGCACTCACATTCAACCACGCTACAGTTAAAAATTGTTTCAATAACCCCGTGTTATTCGGCTGTGATATGGCGCGTAACAGCATATAAAAATCATTTGCTTCGGCGGTCTCAAAAACCGATTTAGCACTATTCAATACACTCGGAATACCCGCCTCACGCAGTGAATTCTGATAGTCAATAGCCTGTGAATTGGTCCGAACTAAGATGGCGATATCCTTTGGAGTCAATATTTCTAACCGACCATTAACCACGCGCCTATATGCACTCCCGGGCATCAGTAGTCTAATTATTTCATTAATGACCGCAATGGAAATTTGCTCTTGCGCATAGCTAGACTTCAAAAAACCACTGTTATTTCCTTCATCAGGACTCAATTGCCACATCACCATACCCGGTAATAACGCATGGGCTAATTTAAAACAATTATCTTGCTCACTCAAAGCAGCATCACACGGCTGATAGCTTAACCCCTCAAGTAAGAAAACATTCTCTAGGCTTTCAAAAAGTGTATTTACAGCACCGACCATCAGAGGACTCGAACGCCAATTATCAGTTAAGGTATAACGATGGTGAGCTAATTTTGCAGCACTAAAATAGGAAAAAACATCCGCCCCTCTAAATTTATAAATCGCTTGTTTCGGATCACCTATTAAATATAGAAATTGTTTTTTTTGAGCGCATAATTGTGAAAAAATATTCCATTGTTGCTGGTCGGTATCCTGAAACTCGTCAATAAGTGCTACTTGATACCTAGACTGCAAAGCCTTTTTAAGGATTGCTCCATCCTCATTGACCATTAGATCAGCCAAGCGACTAATTAAACAATCAAAAGAAGCCAATTGAGCACTTTGAAGAACCCCATCTTCTTTATCCCGAATATAGTCTATTAACAGACCACGTAGAGCAATACTCGCACAGTGACTTATCGCTAAAAGCTTTTCAATAACACAAAAATTAATTCCTGTAGACACTAAGTACTCGGTCTTCCGTTCTAATCCAGTATGGGCCTTGGTGGCTCTGAATTTTTGACCATTTAAACCCTCAAGCACACCTGGACATGACATAAAATTAAGCGCATCCACTGGAAAAGTTAAACCACCCTCATTTAACCATTGTGAAATAGCGTTGTAGTGGGTTGAAAATGCTATTTGGAAAGATCTTTTAAATAAATGTTCAGATACCGCCTCAGATAGCCTACCAGTAAAGGTTTCGAATTGATGGGTGAATTCCTCTTTAACCGCACTTGCTTGCTCAAGATAGAACGCGAGTGGTTGAGTTTCAGGGTGTACAGTCACTCGCTGCCCGACCCCTTTAATACTGGCTAATAATGTTGTCGGGTTGGCGTAGCGCGTTGTTAGCAATGCTGCATCTTGTGGTTCTAAAGGATAAATAGTTTGGCGCCAAAAATCATCAGCAAGTTGCTGCCGAATAATACGACTATCACCAATAAGATCAAGTTCAAACAATTGCTTACTTTCTACCGCAAACTCTTGCAAGGTCTTATAACAAAAACCATGAATCGTAAAAACAGCACTTTGATCAAAACCTAATAATGCAATTTTTAAGCGCTGTAAAACAACCGCTTCTTCAAGCTCTAGCCCTTGCAACCACGATAAAGTCGTCTCATCTAAACCCGTCTTATCTGAAGCAATACTGTGATATATTTCTGTCAGTCGTAATCGTATTCGCTCTTTTAATTCAGCGGCGGCAGCATGCGTAAAGGTAACGACCAATAGTTGATCAATTAAAAAACCATGCTCAACTATAAAGCGTACAAAAAGCATTGCAATGGTGTATGTTTTACCTGTACCGGCATTAGCTTCTATTAAATTGATCCCAGGCAGCAATGCCTCAGCGGTCACATTAAAGCGTGTCTTGGACATCAACCTGATCCCATATTGGCAGTAACACGTCCAAACAATACGCTTCAAAGGCTGCCCCTAATAAAGACTCTCCCGGCATCAGATGACGCCCTAATAACCGTATTTCAGTAGCCCCATAATTTTTTTCTTTTTCAAGCATTTCATGCGCAACGTCCATGGGCATTTTGTTAACACGCGGACTATTGAGTCTAGCCTTATGTTGATTCAGATAAGCAAATGCCGGCTCAATATAAAAAACACTAGGCGCGGACAATCCTTCACTATAAATATTTAAAAGACTTGTTAACTCGGCTTTGCCTTGAAAGGACTTAGGAATAATAATTGTTTTATTTTTCGTAACAAGATGAGTACGCTGTGGTTTTATTTGATTGATAAAGCTATGGCGCAATACCGCGGCCATAAAATCAGCCCCTTTTAAATTCGCGTATCGGTACATTAGCCCACCCAACTGATAACAATTTGTAAACTGAGCCCTTAATTGAAAATCACCTACTTGCAGATCGGCGTAAAGGTCTTCAATACGTTCGCCTAAATCATGACTTTTCAATAACGTAATAAAGGGGGCTAACTCAGCATCTTTTTCAGAAAAAAGCACCGCTGCAAGGGCGCCGTCTGGCCAGTGACCTTTAGCTTGTAACTGTTGTATATTAATCGACTTATGTTGTAATTTATCTTCAATCCATTGTTGATTAATACTATAACCCGCTAATCCTGACACGGAAAATGGCTCTTTCTCATCAGGTGGTATACTCACAGATCCTAACTCAACTCCTAAACTATTTTTAAAGAAGTAGCGCTGAGGATTCTTAAAAAACTGCACCAGTTGCTGAAATAAAATGATGCCTTCAGGCTCGCGCTCTATCGATCCTTGCCACCACGGGTGGGTCATAAAATGTGCATCATTAATCGCTATTGCGGTTTTAAAATCTATATCCGAACGACTTTCAAGCTGACTTCCCTCTTCAAAATAACGTGAACTGAATGAATTTAAGGGGTGTTTTATTATCAGCTCGTTTAAATCATATTGCGCTTCTAACACCTGATGTAATTCACAAATAACAAGAGCAGGTGATAACCGTTCATTCGTTTTATCGGATTGTCCAATATAGGTCACAATGAGTCGGTCACGAACCGATAAAATAACCTCTAAAAACTGATACCGATCATCCAAACAACGCGAACGATCTCCTGATCGTTTGTAAACGCCCATCAGATCAATGGTCTGAAATTGATCGTTTTTAGGAAATTCACCGTCATTCATTCCCAGCAAAGCAATGACTTTAAATGGAATTGAACGCATAGGCAGTAAAGAACAAAAAGTTAATTGTCCTCGCAAAAAGCCATTACTTGATTTGGTCTCAGACAAAACACCTTTTAACCAATCAATAATCACTGAGAATTCAATATTGACTGTTGTCGCTAAATCATTTTCATCAGACAATGTTACCAACAACATGTTGAGCTCTAGCAAGTACGCTTCCGAATTAATATCTTCAACAAAGAGCTGTTCTGTATAGCGGGTCAGTAACCGAACCCATTCACTTCGAGAGCGAGACTGTTTAAGTTCAGACTCCCCACGGCTAAGCAAGTGAATAAAACAATAGAGCCCACCTAACGCTTCAGCTTCATTTTTCCCGACACCGGCGTATGGAAGTATTCCTGAAACAAAGACCTCTCCATCACCCATAAGATAACCCATCATTAACCGATTTAAGGCATTGCTCCAGGTGTTTTGTTCTCCTCCAGGAAGGTCAAACTGTTGTTTATGCTGTTCTGATAGTCCCCAACAAATACCCAATTGCTTAATCCAATACCGAATTATATTTAACCGAGAAACATTCAAATCAAACCGTGCACACACCGATGGCTGTTCTAAAACGGACATCACATCACGCCATCCAACACGGCTTTGGCTCAGAGTTAAAAAACCTATAAAACAATCCACAAGAGGATTATTCAACTTAAGATTACTATCTGCGAGTGTATAGGGTATATCCTCGAATACTGCAGCGATATATGGGGAATAATCCTGAATATTAGGCGCCATAATCAAAACATCATGCAGCGCTATCGACGCGTTGCTTTCAAAATTTACTAACAACTGATCTTTCAGTACCTCGACTTCCCGTAATCGGGAATGACAAGCATGAAAACGGATTGTGCCGTCATCAACCACGTTTATTTTTGCACAACTATTATTTAACAGATCACTCTGAAGCTGTTGCAAGTTAGTCCGTTGAACCCCTTCATGATCATCAAAACTGGTAAATTCCTGATCAACCCTACCGGCTTGTAAAAGCAATGCCTGAAAGTCCCAAGCTAACTGCCCCAATGATGACAACAAGGGGTGGTCAAGATCAATAGCCTCCACATTCGACACTAAACTATCGCCTATTAGATTTTTTTCAAGTGGAATTGTAGAATTCGACCGATTCCAAAAATACTGGCTAGGCTGTAATAAATATAAGTGCACCTCACAATGCGCGGAAAGACTCTGAATTAAATTAAAGAATATAGGTGCCATAGCATTAATACCTAAAATAGAAACACGCTCAGGCAATTGCTCTGAAAAAAAACCTTTAGGTCTGTCATCTAATAAGGCTATAGCGTCTAACCATGCCGTCCCTCTGTGGTTATTACCTAATTGCGTAACAATTTCTTTCCACAACTGCTGCTGCCACTGCTCACCGACATGTTCTGTAACGAGTAAATCGTTCTCCCAGGCAGACAACCAGTCAGGCCGCATCATTTGGTATTGATCAAAAATTTGGGCTAACGATTGTGCTAATTGAAATCTTTTCAACGATAATTGAGTACCACAAAGATAATTCATCAAGGTAGGCTCTTGCGATCTTCTTAAAATATCTTCAATTAACCAAAGTATACGCTCACGAGAAAATGGCTGACAGGTTAACCCACCATCTAACCGTTGAATTAAGTCATTAAAGAATTTGCCTGGAAATAAAAACTGATAATTTGCCCATACGGGGAAATGTACCGCCAATTGTTGGCAGAGCCAACGCTCCATACCCTGACTTTGAACTAAAAAATGCTCCTGCACAAAAGGCGAGGATAGTGGATGAGTCTCTAACACCTTCGTTAGATGTGCTATTAAATTCTCGCTCTTATTTGAACTATGAACAATCAACATTTATTGTCTATCATTAATTCAGACCCACCTCAAAAAACACCATAATAAATCACTAATCTTAGAGAATAATATAACAGGAATTTTACAACATTTTTTCTTAAGGCATAAAAAAACCTATTCCAACATTATTGTTGAAACAGGTTTCAATCGTTTAATCAAAGCGGCTAAGAAAGCCTTAACAAACGCTCTAATTTATTTCAATAACCCTTGTAACAATCCGTTTAATCGATGTACATAATCTGTTGGATTTGTTAATTGACCGCCCTCACTTAAAATGGCTTGATCAAACAAGATATTTGTTAAATCAGCAAAACGATCATCATCTTGCTCATCTTTCATGGTTAACACTAAAGGATGCGTTGGGTTTAATTCAAAAATGGGTTTACTGTCTCCAAAAGATTGTCCCGCTTCTTTCATAATGCGTTCCATATTAAGACTCATAGCTGAGTCCTCAGTAACCAAACACGACGGTGAGTCCGTTAATCGTTGGCTAAGTCTAACCTCAGTAACTTTATCCCCTAATATTTCTTTAGTCTGCTTGATAACCGATTCAAAATCCTTATTCGCTGCATCTTGTTCTTTTTGGTCGCCTTCATCTTCTAATTGCCCTAAGTCTAATCCGCCTTTAGCAACAGACTGCAAGGTTTTACCATCAAATTCAGTTAGATGCGATATCAACCATTCATCAACACGATCTGATAATAATAAAACCTCAATGCCTTTCTTATTAAAAATCTCTAGATGTGGGCTATTTTTAGCCGCCGAATAACTATCGGCTGTAACAAAATAAATCTTATCTTGCCCCTCTCCCATACGCGACACATACTCTTCAAGTGAGACATTTTGTTTTTCACCGTCACCCTGCGTGGTTGCAAAACGAAGTAATTTAGCTATTTTATCTTTGTTTTTAAAATCCTCGATCGGACCTTCTTTGATGACCTGTCCAAATTGCTCCCAAAAAGTTGCATATTTTTCAGCATCATTCTTCGCAAGTCCTCCTAAAAGACCTAGTACCTTTTTAACCGCTCCCGATCGAATAACATCCAACTGTCTACTTTGTTGAAGAATTTCTCTAGAGACATTTAAAGGAAGTGAGTCAGAATCAATAACACCTTTAATAAAACGCAAGTAACGCGGCATTAATTTATCTGAATCATCCATAATGAAAACCTTACGAACATAAAGTTTTACACCTTGCTTGCTATCTTTATCCCATAGATCAAAAGGAGCTCTCGCAGGAACATACAACAACAACGTATATTCATTAGTACCCTCTACTCGACTGTGAATATGTGTCAGCGGATCTTGAAAATCATGCCCGACATGCTTATAAAATTCGTTATAAGCGTCTTCGTCAATGTCCTGTTTAGACTTAGCCCATAAAGCTGAAGCACTATTGACAACTTCTTCTTCAATAACGGGATCTTCAGCCTTTTCTTCACTGTCGTCCTCACTGGCACTCGGCATTGGCTCTGTATCCATAACCACAGGCACTGAAATATGGTCTGAAAACTTTTTAACAATTGAGCGCAACGTGTAACCATTTAGAAATTCATCTTCACCTTCTTTCAATTCCAATACAATAGAGGTGCCACGTTGCGAACAATGTGCCGTTTCAAGGGTATATTCCCCATCCCCTTTAGACTGCCACTGCACGCCTTCATCTGCTGGAGCACCTGCTATTCGGGTAGTTAAAATAACATTATCCGCAACAATAAAGGCAGAATAAAAACCCACTCCAAATTGACCAATGAGCTCACTATCTTTAGTCTGATCACCGGTTAAAGATTCAAAAAACTGTTTAGTCCCCGATTTAGCAATCGTACCGATATGGTCTTGAACTTCATCACGCGTCATACCAATGCCGTTATCGATTACGGTGATAGTTCTTTTTTCATTATCAAATTCCACGCGAATTTTTAGTTCCGCATCGCCTTCGTAAAGAGTATCATCCGATAACGCATTAAATCGCAGTTTATCAACCGCATCAGACCCATTAGAAATCAGTTCCCTAAGAAAAATCTCCTTATTGCTATATAACGAATTAATCATTAATTGCAATAAATGCTTTACTTCAGTTTGAAATCCCAGTGTTTCTTTTTTTGCTTCAACAGTCATTTTAATATTTCTTCCTAATAAATTATAAATACACGTAATTGTTCGTTTTAAACCTAATGCTATTAATGGGGGTTATTGCCTTTTTTTCAAGACCAAGAATTTAATTTAATTTTATCTTGTTTCGAAAAAGATAAACAAAGTTGTGCAATAGTTTCCCAAACATCCCCTGCGACCAAACCTTTACCCTGCCTATCTGCTTTCTCGGCCAACAAAATGGCGTGTTCTAAAAGTGACATATCTATTCGCTGTAGTGCATGTTCTAAAAAGAGTTTACGCTTATCCCAAATACGTTGCTCTCGATAAATACGTTCTCTGTGACTAATGTGCTCTCCAACTACTTTTAATTCGATCAATAACCGCAATTCTTTGGCGAGCGCCCAGATAACAATCTGCACCGCTAATCTAGAATTCTGAATACTCTTAATAATCTTCAGCATTCTCACGACTTTCCCCTGTAACAACGCATCGACTAACTTGAAAACATCATAGCGTGCATTGTCCACCACCAAAGCATCTATCTGTTCTCGGGTCAGCATCCCGGGCTCATATAAGATATAAAGTTGCTCAATCTCTTGGGCTAACGCTAATAAGTTCCCTTCCGTTCTTAATGCAAGTAGCGTCAAAGCATCTCTTTGGATATCAAAACCCTTCTTTTTCAAACGCCTTGAGATCCAAGACAGTAACGACTCTCCTTCTAAAGGCCAAACCTGAATGATGATGCCCGTTTTATCTATCCCCTGTACCCAACGACTTTTT
Source organism: Methylococcales bacterium (assembly GCA_030753675.1). GTDB lineage: Bacteria > Pseudomonadota > Gammaproteobacteria > Methylococcales > Methylomonadaceae > OPU3-GD-OMZ. Next base: position 6,423 of record JASMBU010000007.1, on the reverse strand, counting down.
AAAATATTTGAAGTTACTTTTCCAGAAGTAATAATCAATAAGGTCTCTTTAGGTTGCCGCTCAAAATAGTCTATGAGTGCTGCCGAACCTTCTCGCCCAGGCTTACCCGATGGGATCTGTAATTCTATAATTTTTTGTTCCGCAAACAACGAAGGCATAACGGCTGTTTGCAAAAGAGAAGACCAGTTAAACGCCGCGTTGACAGTTAATACGTCACGCTGTTGATAACCGGCCTGATACGCACTGTGACGTATTTCATCAACAAGTTCTAAGCATTGTAAAGGTTCATCGCCAGTCACCCAGAAACAAGAGGGTACCTGTTTAGATAATATTGACGTTAATTGTTCCGGCCTTACCCGCATCTTACTACTGTAATTTTAATCAATCTTTGAACCCAAGATACGGTCTTATTATTTTGTTTCAATCTTTTCACTATTTTCAAGTTCTTGAACGGTTTGTGAAATAGCATCAACTTGCTTTCTTACTTCATTAATAATACGTGTGGTTTCATTTTCTGTAGAAGAGTCAACAGATGCATCGGTAACAGGATTATTAGGTGTTATCTGAAAACTATTTTGGCCCGTTAAATTGCCCTGTGTACCCGCTGCTAATAATCCTAATGAAACCTGATCTAATAATCGTGAAATAAGTGCACTATAGATTTCTTGCCGAATTATTTTTTCCTCATTCTGCTTTGCAATAACTTGGCTCTGGTCATTAAAATAAACCCGTGACTCACTGAGTTGCTGTTGATCAATTAACACCCCCCCTTGCCAGTCATAAACTTCATAACGCAATAAATTAGTCAGTTCAAACTCAGTACTCTTACCCCGCTGAGTTAAAGAGGCCGTTCTACGCTTAAATCGATCTTCGATAATTTTAATCGTAACACTCGTATAAGTCGCCTTTTTAACCAGTGCTGCCGATGAAAAACGAAGTGCCTTTTCAAAAGCACGCGAGAGCTCATTGGAAGCACCCACTAAGTGGATGGCCTCTACGCCATCCGGTAAAACAACTTGGCCTCTGATTTTATAACCACAAGCGGTTATAAAAAATACACAAAAGACAACTGTAAAAACATTAACTATTAATCTATTCACGCATCAACCTAAATAACGATATTAACCAGTTTATTCGGTACCACAATAATTTTCTTAATTACTTTATCAGCAATAAAAGATTTTACCTTAGGCTCCTCTTTAGCCAAAGATTCAATTGCTTCACGACTGATACTGGGGTCAACATCAAGTCGGCCGCGCAATTTACCATTAACTTGAATCATAATCGGCAAGGTATCTTTCACTAAAGCACTTTCATCATACTGAGGCCACTGTGCATGTTGCTCTAGCTTTAAACCCAGTTGTAATGCTAACTCCTGACAAACATGTGGAACAATGGGCATTAACATTAACACGACACTTTGAAGTGTTTCTTGTTTAATTGCCAAACCAATCTCTGAAGTGTCATCAAACTTAGAAATGGCATTAATCAATTCCATATTCGCTGCGATGGATGTATTAAATGTGAATCGCCGTCCCATATCATCGGTTACTTTTTTTATGCCTTCATGCAATTGCCGCCGCATTTTCTTTTGAATCGTAGAGAGCTCACTATGATCAAAACCGCGCTCAGTAATCGGTCCATCCTTACTGTGTAAATAAACTTGCCGCCATAAGCGTTTTAAAAAGCGAAAACTCCCTTCAACACCACTGTCTGACCATTCTAATGACTGCTCAGGAGGCGCTGCAAACATAATAAAAAGCCTAACCGTATCGGCACCATAGCGTTCAATCAAGGATTGTGGATCAACCGTATTGCCTTTTGATTTAGACATTTTACTGCCATCTTTGAGAACCATACCCTGTGTTAACAGATTTTTAAACGGCTCATCAACAGTAACTAAACCTTCATCGCGTAATAATTTGGTATAAAAACGAGCATACAATAAATGTAAAATGGCATGCTCAATTCCACCAATATATTGATCTACAGGCAACCAATTATTAACCGTTTGACCCAACATTGATGTATCACTTGGGCTTGCAAAACGTGCGAAATACCATGACGACTCCATAAAAGTATCAAACGTATCCGTATCTCTCTCTGCACTCCCCCCACATTTAGGGCATTCAACATCTTTAAAACTATCATGTGCTGCTAACGGTGCATTAGACCCGTCAAGTGAGACATCGCGTGGTAACTCAACAGGTAAATCAGCTTCTGGAACCGGTACTATTCCACACGTTTGACAATGGATAATAGGCACAGGCGTCCCCCAATACCGTTGTCTAGAAACGCCCCAATCACGTAGGCGATAATTCACCTTACGCTCACCTTTATTAAGTTGCGTTAATTTTTCAGCAATGGCGTCAAATGCGGCCTCCGAACTTAAGCCGTCAAATTCACCCGAATGTTTTAAAAACCCTTTGTCAATAAAGGCCTGCGTTGAACAGTCATCACTGTCAGACTCTGAAAAAATAACTTGCTGAACAGGAATGCTATATTTCTGCGCAAACTCAAAATCACGTTGGTCATGAGCGGGTACTGACATAACGGCACCAGTTCCATAATTCATCAAGACAAAATTGGCAATCCAAACCGGAACAGGTTCATTGGTTATCGGATGTACCGCAGTAAAACCTGAATCAATACCCAATTTTTCCATGGTCTCCATCGCAGCTTCTGAAGATTCCATAACTTGACACGCCTCTACAAACGCTCGAATTTCAGAATCATTTTCGGCAGCCAAATGTGCTAAAGGATGCTCCGCTGCCACAGCTAAATAAGTAACCCCCATTAATGTATCGGGGCGTGTTGTATAAATTGAGACTGGATCAGGTAACTCTGGCACACAAAAGTTCATTTCGACCCCTTCAGATCGTCCGATCCAATTGGTTTGCATGGTACGAACTTGTTCAGGCCACCCTTCAAGTGTTTCTAATGAGCTTAACAATTCATCCGCATAGGCGGTTATTTTCATAAACCACTGCGAAATTTCTTTACGCTCGACTTCTGTATCACAACGCCAGCAACAACCATCAATAACTTGCTCATTAGCAAGAACAGTTTGGTCATTAGGGCACCAATTTACCGGCGCGGTTTTTTTATAAACCAAGCCTTTTTCGACTAACTGTATGAAGAACCATTGCTCCCATCGGTAATAGCTAGGATCGCAAGTAGCAAGCTCTCTATCCCAATCGTATCCATACCCTAATCGTTTGAGTTGATCACGCATGTAATCAATGTTTTCATAGGTCCACTCTGCAGGATGCACCTTATGTTGCATCGCTGCATTTTCGGCAGGCAATCCAAAAGCATCCCAGCCCATGGGTTGTAAAACATTTTTACCTTGCATACGCTGATAGCGACTAATTACATCCCCAATCGTGTAATTACGAACATGCCCCATATGTAATCGGCCACTGGGATACGGGAACATTGATAAACAATAATAATTTTCTTTATCTGGGCTTTCTTGGGTCTTAAAAGTACCTTGCTCATGCCATTGTTCTTGGGCTGTTAATTCGATTTCCGTAGGGTTATAATTTTCTTCCATTATTCATCTTTATGAGTGGATTATTCAAACTAGTTAGAATACAGTACCCATATTAAAATCAAAAGCATGAACTGTGTGTAAATGCGAATATCTATCGCTTTAGCAATACGAAATCTAGATTTAAATTATTTACGCCGTTTTAGTAATTGCCACCATCTTATTCGTCTAACAAAAAAGGAATTAAAATGCGTCGAGTTGTCTTTAATCAAAAGGGTGGCGTTGGAAAATCAACGATTACTTGTAATCTTGCCGCTATCAGTGCCAGTAAAAATACTCGGACACTGGTTATCGATTTAGATATTCAGTGCAATAGTACTTACTATTTACTGGGCAAAAAAATAGACGATGCGGACAAAACTATTGCTTATTTCTTTAAAGGTTGCTTAGGGTCAGGTTTTTTTGGTAACAAAAAATCTTCCGGTTTAGAAGATTTAGTGCATGAAACACCTTTTCCTAATCTTTATATAATCCCAGCTCATATTGAACTCGAAGGCTTACAAGACCGCCTCGTTTCACGTTATAAAATATATAAACTCAGAGAAGCTCTGGATCAGCTAGAAGGTTTTGATCATATCTATATTGACACCCCTCCGATTCTTAACTACTACAGTCAGTCAGCACTCATAGCCGCAGAAAAATGTCTTATCCCCTTTGATTGTGATGCCTTTTCAAGAGACGCACTTTATCGCTTGAAAGATGCAATTGCCGAAGTTCAAGAAGACCACAACGGTTCACTCGAAATAGAAGGAGTCATTGTTAATCAATTTCAAAGTCGCGCAAAATTACCTAAAAAAATAGTCGAAGAACTTGAAAATGAAGGTCAACGTGTACTGAAAACACGACTATCGCCTTCAATCAAAGTTAGAGAATCACACTCAGCGTCAAAACCTCTCATTCACTTTTCCCCAAAACACAAAATTACCGAGGAATATCTGAGCCTTCATCAAGAAATTAATTAAATAAATGACTTTTTAGCCCGAGCCTTATAACCGAGCACCGTAATCCATAGAAAAATTATTATCAGTATCATTACTATGCCTTTATCCCCTATCACGGTAATAGGGGTAATTCCAACCATCGGCACAATATCTCCGGTCAATTCCGAAGGCGTAAACAATGGCGCTTGCTCACGTATTATCCCTTTCGGATCAACAATAGCTGTTAACCCAGTATTGGTCACACGTAACAAATAGCGCCCTGATTCTAAAGCACGCATTCTTGCCATTTGCATGTGTTGATAGGGTTCAAGAGAATTCCCAAACCAGCCGTCATTGGTCACGTTAACCAAAAAGCGCGCATCATTGAGCCTAGTTGGCGTTTGTTCCCCAAATACGGCCTCATAACAAATTGTTAGGATAAAAGGATACCCTTTTGCCTGCATCAACTCTTGTTGCTTAGAACCTGGGGTAAAGCTTCCAATTGGCATGATATTTAATGACTCTAGTAAATAGCCTGACAGTGGCTGCAAAGGTAAATACTCTCCAAATGGCAGGAGGTGTATTTTTTTATACCTTCCATTCCCACTGCCTAGTGTTAGTGCCGCATTATAATACTCACCATTATCTTGATTTCTAATCGGCAAGCTAACAATTAAAGCCGTGTCATTACGCTGCGCAGCGGCCGATAAAGGATTTATAAATTCTAAATTGATTTCATGTTGAAAAGCTGGAATAGCCGTTTCCGGCCAAATGACTAAATCAGAATCCCAATGTTGTTCGGTTTTTAGTTTATACCAGTCCAAAGTTTTTACTTTATAGCGTGGATCCCACTTATGATCTTGGGATATATTTCCTTGAAGTAAAGTAACGGTTAGGGGTTTCCCAATCGGTTTACTCCACTCAATAGTCTTTAAATAAAGACCTGAACCGAAAACGATCAAAACCCAAAGAGGCAAAATAACAAAGCCTTTTTTGCGTGTAAAAGACAGCACTATCAAAGATGAAAATAATGCCACTATGAACCCAACACCGTAAGCACCAATAACCGGGATATAGCCTGACAATGGGCTTTCTAATTGCGCGTAGGCAATTTGTAACCAAGGAAAACCATTTAAAATAAATTGGCCTCTGAAATATTCAACCAAACACCAAACAACCGGCATAAATACAATTCTTGCAAAACTTCCCGATGTCGTTAACGAAACTGATACTGTTGAAAATAAGACAATGGTCAATGCCCAAAAAAGACAAAAAATAAATGTGAGTAAAATAGCCAATAAAATATGGGCGTGCCCATAAAAATAAATACTGACAAAAACCCAAGAAACAGAAACACCAAAATAACCCAAGCCAAATAAACCACCACGAAAAAAGGCTTCTTTAAGGGTAGCCTTATCCAGTGATTTAAATAATAAAGCCAGTGCAATAAAAGTTAAGTAGGTTAAATCAAAAGGAGAAAAAGATAACGCCAATAAAACCCCTGCCCACAGACAAGTGAATTCCCAACGCAAAAAGAATTTAAGCATAACGGTCTACAAAAGGGCTAATTCGGAAAATTTAAGTCTATTAAAGTAACGATTTTCATCATACAACAAGTTTAGTCGTTATGCGTATTAAAAGTTTCAGGCAAAAAAAAACCCAGATACAAAATATCTGGGTCTTAAATTAAAAGCCTGGCAGTTCCCTACTTTCACATGGATAAATCCACACTATCATCGGCGCTAAACGGTTTCACTTCCGAGTTCGGAATGGGATCGGGTGGGGCACGTTCGCTATGGCCACCAGGCAAATCGTTTTGGCAAAATATCCTTATCTCACCGTAACAGTCCTCATCAATCTTCCCTTGAAGAACTGTCGGAATCTGTAAACTGTTCAAGCTAAGCTAATATTATCAACTTCACCCAAACTACTTGGGTGTTATATGGTCAA
>JASMBU010000079.1 GCA_030753675.1 Methylococcales bacterium | reverse complement strand
CGGACGTAAGGGTAAAGGAGGGTTTTACCGTTTAAACACAACGGATGGTCAGCGTATTAAGGAATCTATTAATTTAAAAACCGGGCAATACCACATCAGCACTAAACCCTTAGCGGTTAATGATTCACAGACAACAACTTCATCACTGCAAACCTTATTATTAACCGATGATCTTATCGGCCGTTATTGCTGGGAGGTGCTGTCAAACACAGTCTGTTACAGTGCCGATATTTTAGTAGACATTGCCAATAATATTACCGATATTGATAGTGCAATGACCCTTGGCTACCATTGGCAATTCGGTCCTTTTGAATTGCTCGATAAATTAACGGTTCCCTGGTTTGTTGAGCGCCTTGAATCAGAAGGTAGAGCTATTCCCTCGGTACTTAAACATAAACGCTCCTTATATAATCGGGTTCAGAAAAAGCCTTGTTTCTTAACACCAGAGGGACACTATGAAGCGGTCATAACTGCACCCGGGGTATTAAGGTTAAGTGAAATAAAACAACAAAATAGTGCTGTTTTAGAA
>JASMBU010000078.1 GCA_030753675.1 Methylococcales bacterium | reverse complement strand
AAATGGAGATTGAGGAAAGGGCCTGTGAGGGTATATTTCTAGCGTTTCAGTATCCGGTTGAATTACCAGGTGTGAACAATACCTACTTCCTGAAATCAGCCTTGAACGCTCAGCGGAAGTACAGGGGCGAAAAGGAAATTGATGCAATGGAATTTATAGACCTCATAGGCGATAAAATCAAACTACTCAACCTGAAGGATTCACTGCTCAAAAGACCGGTCAATGAAGGGTTTTCAGGGGGAGAGAAAAAGAGAAACGAAATCTTTCAGATGGCTGTCTTAGAACCCAAATTGGCATTGCTTGATGAAACTGATTCGGGGCTTGATATTGATGCCTTACGGGTTGTAGCAAATGGCGTAAATTCTATGAGAAAAGAAGAAAATGCAATTATCATAGTTACTCATTATCAAAGGTTACTGAATTATATTGTCCCAGATTTTGTCCATGTTCTGGTAGACGGAAAGATAATCAATTCGGGTGACAAGAATCTTGCTCTGGAATTAGAGGAAAAAGGATACGACCGTATTGTT
>JASMBU010000077.1 GCA_030753675.1 Methylococcales bacterium | reverse complement strand
CATATACTTCGCCTGGTACAGGAATTAAATTATAGGAATCTAATAAACGTACAACTGTGTCTATATAATCCTGATCTTGCCCCATAACAACACACATCCCATCATCTTCAACACTAATTTCACATTCATACTCAGCACTAATGGCTTTAATGTTTTTACCTCCAGGCCCAATGAAATCTCCAATTCTATCTACAGGAATAGATGATTGACCTATTTTAGGAGCGTGAATAGAAAGACGATCCCGATGTGTTTCAAGCTCTTCTTTCATTACATCTAAAATATGGATGCGGCCTTCTTTAGCTTGTTGTAATGCTTCCCGCATTAAATCAATAGGCAGTCCATCAATTTTAAGATCCATTTGGATAGCTGTAATTCCATCTCGAGATCCGGCAACTTTAAAATCCATATCACCTAAATGATCTTCTGTGCCAAGAATATCTGTTAATATAGCATAATTATTTTCATCTTCCATTATCAATCCCATTGCAACACCTGCAATTGGCGCTTTTACTGGCACGCCAGCATCCATTAATCC
>JASMBU010000076.1 GCA_030753675.1 Methylococcales bacterium | reverse complement strand
ATTTAAGGGGGGAGTTGAATTTTCCTGACAGTTGACCGTGTTTTTATTAAGGTTAAATCTCATGCCAAGAAAGGATTTAATGCATTAGAGAGTAATGTAGTAAAGAGAAATCAACCTGCTCCCAATTACTCTTAGACTCAATCAAAAAGGTCTGCTAGGCTTCACGTTACTCTGTTTATTCTTTTCGATTTAAAATACTCAACATGGCAAAAAAGGCAGCGCCCCTCACCCTAGTAGACACCCAGAACCTAAAATTAGCTATTCAGGCCCACCAAAACGGTGACACTGACACCGCCGAAAGAGTCTATCGACAGATTTTAAAAAAAGATCCCAGCCATGCCGGGGTCAATAATTTTTTAGGCATTCTTATGGGGCAAAAGGGTGATTTTAAAAAAGCCGCCAAATTAATACAGACATCAATTAAAACCAGCCCCAAAAACCCCGCGGTCCACAAAAATCTGGGCAATGCTTACAAAGAACTCGGCGACCTTAATAAATCAGCTACCAGTTATCAAAATGCCATTTATTTAAAGCCTGATT
>JASMBU010000075.1 GCA_030753675.1 Methylococcales bacterium | reverse complement strand
GGTCGGAAGTTCAAATCTTCCCAGACCCACCACCTTCATGTGTGTATTCGCAAAAAGGTAACAAGGGGCCATAGCTCAGATGGGAGAGCACCTGCTTTGCAAGCAGGGGGTCGGCGGTTCGATCCCGCCTGGCTCCACCAAGGGCGCAAACGGCAGCAGCAGACGCTGCTGCCGTTTGTCCCCTGACTGGGAAAGTTGGTCGGGACATGTTCTTTAACAATTAGGTAGTGATATGCGACGGTGAAGTCGGGTCCCGCAAGGGGCGTGGCTTTACTGGGTATACCAGCATTTTTTTAGTGAGATTTACCTCGAAAAGCACAGTCTTTTTGGGGTTATATGATCAAGCGACCAAGCGCGCATGGCGGATGCCTAGGTGGTAAGAGGCGATGAAGGACGTTGTAGCCTGCGATAAGCCTCGGGGAGCCGGCAAACTGGCTTTGATCCGAGGATTTCCGAATGGGGAAACCCAGCCCTTCGGGGTTATCACACACTGAATACATAGGTGTGTGAGGCGAACCTGGTGAACTGAAATATCTAAGTAACCAGAGGAAA
>JASMBU010000074.1 GCA_030753675.1 Methylococcales bacterium | reverse complement strand
CTGTCGCTGCGGTCAGCTGATGATAAAAATCAGGCTCAGAAATCAATTCAAGCGTAGCTAAACCCGCCGCCATCGCCACTGGGTTCCCCGATAAAGTACCGGCCTGATACACAGGCCCTAAGGGTGCAACCACGGCCATTATTTCACGCCGGCCCCCAAAAGCACCTACCGGCATGCCTCCCCCAAGAATTTTACCTAAGGTGGTCAAGTCAGGTCTGACACCATAATGACCTTGCGCTCCAGATAAACTGACCCGAAATCCGGTCATCACTTCGTCAAAAATAAGCACCGCACCGGAATCATCACAAACGCGGCGAAGACCTTCTAAAAAACCTACAACTGGCGGAATACAATTCATATTGCCCGCAACCGGTTCAACAATTATCGCCGCAATCTCAGAACCCATGGCATTAAAAACAGCCTCAATACCCTCAAGATCATTGTAACTCAAGGTGATAGTTTCAGCAGCCAAAGCATCAGGGACACCCGGGGAACTGGGGACACCTAAGGTGAGTGCGCCGGAACCTGCTTTCACCAATAATGAATCGGAATGACC
>JASMBU010000073.1 GCA_030753675.1 Methylococcales bacterium | reverse complement strand
TTAAACTACATGTTATCACTGAATAAACTTTTATTAATTTAACGCCGGCAGCATCAATTTTTTCACAAGCGGCTTCATCAATCATTTCTTTTTTCTTGATAATTATTTCACCAGTTATTGGATTTTTTACATTAAATGCAGCAACACGACCAAGTGCTCGTTCTGATAAACTTACTATAATATTTCCACCTTCAATTATTTCTGAAAGAACTAAAAAACCTGGCTTATCACATGATTCTTGCGTGATTGTTAAATCTTGAGCTACATCACATAATCTTCTTGTAAGGTAACCTGAATTTGCTGTTTTTAACGCTGTATCAGCAAGACCTTTTCTGGCACCATGTGTTGAGTTGAAATATTCTAATGCAGTAAGTCCTTCTTTAAAGTTAGACATAATTGGCGTTTCAATAATTTCTCCTGAAGGTTTTGCTATTAAACCCCTCATTCCTGCTAATTGCTTCATCTGAGCTGCAGATCCTCTAGCACCTGAGTCAGCCATCATCCAAACTGAATTTATTTCTTTTGAAGCATTTTTATTGGCTTTATCAACGGAAGAAATTCCTTTC
>JASMBU010000072.1 GCA_030753675.1 Methylococcales bacterium | reverse complement strand
ACTCCACCTAAAAACTTCTGGGGGACATTAATGGCAATACAAGGAGAGTAACCAACCTAGCGTTAGTATAAGTATGGAATGAGTTTCGCAAATTACAAGGGTAGAGAATTGTTTTTTACGACTGTACTAACTACCCATTTTTTTGCTTTTTCGAATTCATGATAAGGAAAAACTTTGATTTTAGGCTTTATAAAATGTCTGATTACTAATGTAGCGAAGTTAGTTAGTATAGAGTCACTCACTAATACTAAATGCAAAACTTTTTTATGATGATTTTTTACAAAACGAAAATGTGAAAAAAGTGCTGGTAATGACTGCCAACCAGGGAAAAACTTAGTATAAATAATTAACCCATTTAATCGTTTGGAGTTTTTAATGAAAGGAGCCAACTGATTAGTTGCTAACTGAAAATCTTTTTCAGAAAGAGGTCCTTCCGGTTGTAATATGGCAATCAGTTTTTCTTCGTCAATTTTTATTGAAAGCACTTTCCAACTATATTTTACAGATTGAGAAATTTTCTATGTAAACATCTCATACTTTACGCTAGATAGAAAGTTATTGTTTTACATCAAAAGC
>JASMBU010000071.1 GCA_030753675.1 Methylococcales bacterium | reverse complement strand
CAGCTGATGAAGGTATAAGAGGTGGTAGAATTATTCCGTTAAAAAAAATTACCGACGAAGCTCTAAGTAAGTGCCGAAGTATAAAAAAATGCGTAGTTGTAAAGAGAACGGGTAATGAAATCAACTGGGTTAATGATAGAGATATATGGTATGACGACATTACTCGAAATGTTTCTGATGAATGTAATCCAGAAGAAATGAGCGCAGAAGATCCATTATTTATTCTTTACACTTCAGGATCAACTGGAAAACCTAAGGGTGTTTTACATACCACGGGTGGATATATGGTTTATACATCAATGACACATCAATACATTTTCAATTACAAAAATAAAGATATTTACTGGTGTACTGCTGATATTGGTTGGGTTACAGGACATAGCTACATTATTTATGGACCTTTGGCTAATGGGGCCACTACAGTAATGTTTGAAGGAATACCAAATTATCCCGATAGTTCTAGATGGTGGCAAATAGTTGATAAGTATAAGATAAATATTTTTTATACAGCCCCAACAGCACTTAGAGCCCTAATGAAAGAAGGGGCAGATCCAGTTAAAAAAACTAGCAGAAAATCTTTAAAACTTT
>JASMBU010000070.1 GCA_030753675.1 Methylococcales bacterium | reverse complement strand
GAGCGCTATCGGAAGGCAAATGAATTTTGGTAATAGCACAGCTAGGCTAATGCCAGTAAATACTGTCAACGTGACATTTAATGATGTTGCTGGCATTGGTGAGGCAAAAGAAGATGTATCAGAAATAGTGCGTTTTTTGAATGACAGGGATAGATATGAATAGGTGGGTGCAAAAGTACCACGTGGAATTTTAATGGTTGGTCCACCGGGAACCGGTAAGACGTTACTTGCAAGAGCTATTGCAGGTGAGGCGGGGGTGCCTTTTTTCACAGTCTCTGGGTCTGATTTTGTAGAGATGTTTGTGGGCGTTGGTGCATCTCGGGTGCGTGATATGTTTGAGGACGCTAAAAAGAAATCTCCTTGTATTATTTTTATCGATGAAATAGACGCGGTGGGTCGTAAAAGGAGTGCATCAGATTCAGGGGGAGGCAGCGATGAGAGGGAGCAAACTTTGAATCAATTGTTAGTTGAGATGGATGGTTTTTCTGGTAATGAGGGGGTTGTTGTGATTGCTGCAACAAATCGTCCCGAGGTATTGGATAAAGCTTTATTGCGACCTGGTCGTTTTGATAGGAGAGTGCGCTTTGGGTTGCCTGA
>JASMBU010000006.1 GCA_030753675.1 Methylococcales bacterium | reverse complement strand
AAGATGGTTTGCGTTTCGCGGTAAGAGAAGGTGGTCGCACAGTGGGTGCGGGCGTAGTAGCTAAAATTATAGAGTGAGTGTAATGGCAAACCAAACAATTAGAATACGGTTAAAAGCATTTGATCATAAATTGATCGATCAGTCTGCGGGTGAAATAACGGAAACTGCTAAACGGACCGGGGCTATGGTTAAAGGGCCTATTCCATTACCAACGAAAAAAGAACGATTCACGGTTTTGATTTCACCGCATGTGAATAAAGATGCGCGTGATCAATATGAATTGAGAACATACAAACGCATGCTAGATATTGTAGAGCCAACCGATAAAACGGTAGATGCTTTAATGAAGCTTGATCTAGCGGCTGGTGTTGATGTTCAGATTCAACTTAATTAAGTAATAAGCAAGTAGAGAGGAATTGACAAATGTCAATGGGTCTTATTGGACGTAAATGTGGTATGACGAGAGTTTTCGAAGCAGATGGCTCTTCGGTTCCCGTTACAGTGTTACAAGTAGAGAATAATCGTGTGACTCAGGTTAAAACAACTGAGCGTGATGGTTATACTGCTTTGCAAGTAGCCGCGGGTGAGAAAAAATCTTCAAGAGTAAGTAAGGCAATGGCGGGGCATTATGCAGCTGCTGAAAGTTTAGCCGGACGTGGTCTTTGGGAATTTCGTGTAGAACCGAAAGAGGTAGAAGACTATGTGTTGGGTGAGCAGCTTCCTGTCTCTTTGTTTGAAAAAGGACAATTGGTTGATGCGTGTGGTGTCAGTATTGGTAAAGGCTTTCAGGGTGGTGTGAAACGTCATAACTTTACGATGCAGGATGCGACCCACGGTAACTCTATTTCGCATAGATCAAACGGATCGATTGGTCAGTGTCAAACACCAGGGCGTGTATTCAAAGGTAAGAAAATGTCTGGTCATATGGGTGCTGTTAAAGCAACCGTGCAAAGCCTGACCATTCATTCTGTAGATGAAGAAAGAAATCTTATCTTGGTTAAGGGTGCTGTTCCAGGACCTAAAGGCGGTGATGTTGTGATAACACCTGCGATTAAATTAAAAAATAAAGGTTAAGCAATGGTTTTACAAGTTAAAGCAATTAGCGATAAAGACTCAGTCGGTGCTGTTGCGGTATCCGAGGCTGTTTTTGATCAACCATTTAATGAAACATTGGTTCATCAATTAGTGACTAAGTATTTGGCTGGTGCAAGAGCAGGTACTAAGGCACAAAAAAATCGCTCAGCAGTTAGTGGCGGTGGTATTAAGCCATGGCGTCAGAAAGGTAACGGTCGAGCTAGAGCAGGTACTTCAAGGAGTCCGTTGTGGCGTACAGGTGGGGTGACTTTTGCTGCTCAACCTAGAAATCATGACCAGAAATTAAATAAGAAGATGTTTAAGATAGCGGTTAAGTCTATTTTTTCAGAACTACTTCGCCAAGATCGTCTGGTTGTCAGTAATGACATTATTCCTGCCTCGCCTAAAACTAAGGAGCTGGCTGCAAAGTTGGTTGATGTTGATGCGAATAGGATCATGATTGTTACACATGATATTAATGAAAACCTTGAGTTGGCTTCAAGAAATATTCCGAACCTTTCAGTAACTACAACTAATTATCTTAACCCTGCTTATTTAGTAGGCGCTGATAAAGTGATTATGACTGAGCAGGCTTTAAAGCAGTTAGAGGAGCGTTTAGGATGAATAATCAAGAGTTAGCAGGTTTGATTTTAGCCCCGATTGTGTCTGAAAAATCTAGTGTAGACGCTGAAAAGAATAAGCGGTTTGTTTTTAAAGTGCAAACGCGGGCAACAAAAGTTGATATTAAAAAATCAGTAGAATTAATGTTTGATGTTGAGGTTGACTCGGTTCAGGTCCTTAATGTTAAAGGTAAGGTGAAGCGATTCGGTCGCTCATTTGGCAAAAGATCAGACTGGAAAAAGGCATACGTTAAGTTGAAGCCAGGTCATGATATTGATTTTGCTACAGCCTGATAAATTAAGAATAAGCTCAATAGATACGGTGAACTCATGGCAATTGTAAAATTAAAACCGACCTCTCCAGGATCGCGCTTTGTAATTCGTGTTAAAAATGACGATTTACACAAAGGCAAGCCTTACGCGGCATTATTGGAAAAGAAAAGTAAAACGGGCGGCAGAAATAACCAAGGTAGAATTACTACCCGACATATAGGTGGTGGGCATAAGCAACATTATAGGGTTATTGATTTCAAACGAACTAAAGATGAAATCCCAGCAATTGTGGAACGTCTAGAATATGATCCAAATAGAACTGCTAATATTGCATTAGTGTTGTATAATGATGGGGATCGGAAGTATATTATTGCACCGAAGGATCTTTCGGCTGGAGATAGTATTGTTTCTGGGCCGCATGCTCCTATTAAAACCGGTAACTGCTTGCCATTACGAAATATGCCTTTGGGTTCATTGATTCATTGTGTTGAATTAAAACCCGGTAAAGGTGCGCAAATTGCAAGAAGTGCGGGAACCTCTGTTCAGTTGGTCGCCAAAGAAGGCGCTCATGTGACGCTGCGTTTACGTTCAGGTGAAATGCGTAAAGTATTAGCGGAATGTAGGGGTGTGGTTGGGGAAGTTTCTAATTCTGAGCATAATTTGAGATCACTCGGTAATGCGGGTGCATCAAGAAGGCGTGGAATTAGACCTACTGTTCGTGGTGTAGCAATGAATCCAGTGGATCATCCGCATGGTGGTGGAGAAGGTCGTACCTCAGGAGGGCGTCATCCTGTTTCGCCATGGGGTGTTCAGACTAAAGGTTTTAAAACTCGTAAAAACAAGCGTACTGACAATATGATTGTTAGACGTCGTAAGAAGAAATAAGAGAGGTTAGCGTGGCACGCTCAATAAAGAAAGGACCATTTGTTGATCATCATCTACTTAAAAAAGTAGCTGATGCAGTTGAGTCGAACAAAAAGAAACCCATTAAGACATGGTCGCGTAGATCTATGATTCTTCCGGATATGCTTGGGTTAACCCTTGCGGTTCATAATGGGCGCCAACATATGCCTGTATTAATTACAGAGAATATGGTTGGTCATAAACTAGGTGAATTTGCGCCAACGCGTACATTCAGAGGTCATTTGGCCGATAAGAAATCAAAATAAGGTTTTTTAAAGATGGAAATATCAGCAAGATTAAATAATGCACCCATGTCAGCTCAAAAAGCTCGCTTGGTTGGTGATCAAATTAGAGGGTTGCCTGTAGATAAAGCATTGAATATTTTAAAGTTCAGTCCTAAGAAAGCGGCTGGTCTTATGCTAAAAATTCTTGAGTCAGCAATCGCTAACGCAGAACATAACGAAGATGCTGATGTTGATGAATTAAAGGTTTCAACTGTGTACGTTAATGAAGGTTCAACACAAAAACGCCTGCGAACACGTGCTAAAGGTAGAGCGAATCGTATTTTAAAACGTTCGTGTCATATAACCATAAAAGTAACTGAATTCGAGTAGGGGTAAATTGTAATGGGTCAAAAGGTACATCCAACGGGTATACGTTTAGGGATTGTTAAAGACTGGACATCCAGGTGGTATGCAAACTCAAAAGACTATCCTGTTTTGTTGGGTCAGGATTTGAAAGTCCGAAGTTTTCTTAAAGAAAAACTTGCACATGCATCAGTAAGTAGAATTCAGATTAACCGTCCTTCTGGGAATGCCCAGATAACGGTTCATTCAGCCCGCCCTGGTATCGTTATTGGTAAGAAAGGCGAAGATATTGATAAATTACGCACAGCAGTTTCCGCAATGATGGGCGTTCCTGTTCAAATTAATGTTGAAGAGATTAGAAAACCAGAGTTAGATGCTCAATTGGTTGCAGAAGGTATCGCGCAGCAATTAGAGCGACGCATTATGTATCGCAGAGCTATGAAACGTTCAGTAACTAATACGATGAGATTAGGTGCTGAAGGGATAAAGATTAATTTAGGCGGACGTCTAAATGGGGCAGAAATTGCCCGAAGCGAATGGTATCGGGAAGGTCGTGTACCGTTGCACACTTTGAGAGCAGATATTGATTACGGTTTTGCTGAAGCATTAACAACATATGGCATTATCGGTATTAAAGTTTGGATATTCAAAGGCGAAGTTTTTGGCTATGATAGTCAGGCTAAAAATACTGTTTCTAAAAAAGATAAACGTAAGTAAAGACGATGCTTCAACCAAAAAGAACAAAATTTAGAAAGCAGCATAAAGGTAGAAATACCGGTATTGCAGTGAAGGGCTCAAGCGTAAGCTTTGGCGAGTTCGGACTTAAATCAACTTCACGTGGGCGCTTGACGTCTCGTCAAATTGAGGCAGCTCGTAGAACAATTACCCGTCATGTAAAGCGGGGCGGTAAGCTTTGGATCCGTGTGTTTCCAGATAAACCGATTACAAAAAAACCCCTTGAAGTTAGAATGGGTAAAGGTAAAGGTAGTGTTGAATACTGGGTAGCTCAGATTCGTCCAGGTACTATGCTTTATGAAATCCAGGGGGTTTCGGAGGAGCTAGCACGCGAAGCTTTTACGTTAGCTGCAGCTAAACTTCCTGTTAAAACAACTTTTACTTCTCGTACGGTAATGTAATGAAAGCAAGCGAACTACGTGAAAAAAATTCACAAGAATTAAATCAAATGTTAACGGATTTAGCACGTGAACAATTTAACCTAAGAATGCAGAATGGTACAGGTCAGCTGACTAGAACTGATGCGATGAAAAAAAATCGTCGTGATGTTGCACGTATTCATACCCTTCTTAAAGAAATGACGGCTTCAGAATCATGAGTGAAAATAACCAAAGTATACGAACAACTACGGGTCGAGTAGTTAGTAACAAGATGGACAAGACTGTGACCATCAGTGTTGAGCGTCTGGTGAAACATCCTGTTTATAATAAGTATATTAAACGATCAACAAAGTTAATGGCTCATGATGCAAATAATGAGTGCCAGGAAGGGGACCTTGTATCCGTGACCGCCAGTAGACCATTTTCAAAAAATAAAAAGTGGGTTTTAGTGGAAGTCTTACAGCGTCCAAATAATTAATATAGAAAATATTAGTCAGGATTAATCATGATTCAAACTCAATCAAGGCTTGGCGTTGCTGACAATAGTGGTGCAAGAGAAGTGATGTGTATTAAGGTGCTGGGAGGTTCTCATCGCCGTTATGCTAACATTGGTGACATTATTAAAGTTAGTATTAAAGATGCTATTCCTCGCGGTAAAGTAAAAAAAGGTGAGGTTCATAACGCTTTAGTAGTCAGAACACGTAAGGGTGTACGTAGACCTGATGGCTCAGTTATTCGTTTTGACGGTAACGCAGCAGTAATTCTGAATGCTAATTTACAACCCATTGGAACGCGTATTTTCGGCCCGGTTACCCGCGAGTTAAGAACTGAAAAGTTCATGAAAATAGTATCGCTTGCTCCAGAAGTGCTTTAAGTAGATAAGGTCTCAACATGAATAAGATCAAAAAAGGTGATGACGTATTAGTTCTCACTGGAAAAGATAAAGGAAAACAAGGGGTGGTAAGCCTTTTGGTCGGTGATGATAGAGTTTTAGTATCAGGTGTAAACCAGGTTAAGAAACATCAAAAACCGAATCCACAAAAAAATATTGAAGGTGGCATTATTGAAAAATCAATGCCGGTACACATTTCTAATGTGGCCTTATATAACCAAGCGACTAAGAAGGCTGATAAAGTTGGCATTAAAACGCTTGAGGACGGCACTAAAGTGCGTTTCTTTAAATCCAACAATGAAATTGTTGACGCATAAATTTCGGACAATCGATTATGGCACGCTTAGAAACTGAATATAAAGAAAAAATCATTCCTGGATTAATCAAAGAATTTGGTTATAAATCAGTTATGGAAGCACCGAGAATCACTAAGATCACCTTAAATATGGGTGTGGGTGATGCGGTGGCTGATAAAAAAGTCATACAGTCTGCGGTGGCTGATATGGAAAAGATTTCCGGTCAAAAAGTGATCATTACCAAGGCAAGAAAATCTATTGCAGGTTTTAAAATCCGTGATGATATGCCTATTGGTTGTAAAGTCACCTTGCGTAGTGATCGTATGTATGAATTTCTAGATCGTTTGATTAGTATTTCGATCCCACGAATCAGAGATTTCAGAGGCATGAGCAGTAAAAGTTTTGATGGGCGTGGTAATTACTCTATGGGTGTGAAGGAGCAAATCATTTTCCCTGAAATTGATTACGATAAGATAGATAAGATTCGCGGTATGGATATTACCATCACGACTACCGCTAAAAATGACGAAGAAGGCTTAGCCTTGTTAAAGCATTTTAATTTCCCATTTAAGACTTAAAGGCTACGTTATGGCTAAGAAATCAATGATTGCTCGTGAGCATAAGCGCGAAAAATTAGTTAAACAATTTTATGAAAAGCGCCAGGCTTTAAAAGCGCTGATAATCAACCCTGCAACATCTCGGGAAGATCGGCATGCTGCTCAAATTAAGTTGCAAAAGCTACCAAGAGATTCCAGTGGTGCGAGATTGCGTAATCGTTGTAGCCTTACAGGTCGTCCGCACGGTTATTACAGAAAATTTGGCCTAGGACGAAATAAATTAAGGGAATCAACCATGCGAGGTGAAGTGCCAGGGCTTTCAAAAGCCAGTTGGTAATCATTCCTAATATTAAAGAGTTGGAGCAAAACTTATGAGTATGTCAGACCCGGTAGCGGATATGTTAACCCGGATTAGAAACGGCCAGTCAGCTACTAAGCAATTGGTTGCTATGCCGAGTTCTACTATGAAAGTGTCAATTGCGAAGGTATTAAAAGCAGAAGGTTATATTGCCGATTATGCCGTTGAAGAAACAGCGAACCATACGCAATTAATTGTTACTTTGAAATACTACCAAGGACGTCCTGTTATTGAAAAGGTTACTCGAGTGAGTAAGCCTGGGCTTCGTATTTATAAGTCCAAAGACGAAATACCATCCGTATTAGGTGGTCTTGGAATTGCCATCATCTCAACTTCTAAAGGTGTGATGACTGATAGAGCAGCTCGTGCTATTGGTAATGGTGGCGAAGTTATCTGTACAGTCAGTTAAATTAGGATAAATCAATGTCAAGAATAGCGAATAAACCTGTTGTCATCCCTGCTGGTGTTGATATCAATTTGGATGGAAGTAATATAACTGTCAAAGGTTCAAAAGGACAATTGACACAGGTTTTGCATGCGTCAGTCAATTGTGAAGTTGCCGATAATGTATTACAAGTTGTTTGGGATAAGGCTGATAGAAAAGCCTCAGCTCAAGCTGGTACTGCACGGTCAAATATCCATAATATGGTTACTGGTGTTAGTGTTGGTTTTGAAAAGAAACTGACTTTGATAGGTGTTGGTTATCGGTCTCAGGTTAAAGGTAAGGCGTTGAGTTTATCGTTAGGATTGTCTCATCCTGTTGAGTATCCTATGCCAGTTGGAATAACGATTGAAACACCTAGTCAGACAGAAATCATTGTTAAAGGCAGTGATAAGCAGCAAGTCGGTCAAGTTTCAGCAGAAATACGAGCATATCGTCCACCGGAACCTTATAAAGGTAAAGGTATTCGTTACGCAGACGAGCATGTTGTAAGAAAAGAAGCTAAAAAGAAATAAGGTAAATTAATGAATAAATTAGCAGCCAGAAACAGAAGACGTATTAAGACCCGTAGTCATATAAAACGCCTTGCTGTCAATCGTTTGACGATCCATAGAACGTCACAACATATTTATGCTCAGGTTATTAGTGCTGATGGTAATTCTACCTTGGCTAGTGCATCTACAACCCAAGCTGATGTTAAGTTATCGTTAAAAAATACAAGTAATGTAGAAGCAGCGAAAGCTGTAGGAAAACACATAGCAGAAAAAGCAATTGCAGCCGGTGTTACGGAAGTTGCTTTTGATCGTTCAGGTTTTAAATATCATGGTCGCGTTAAAGCTCTAGCAGATGCTGCACGTGAATCTGGTTTGCAATTTTAGGGGATTAGAAGAATGGCTACAGCACCTTCTCAAGGTAATACAAACACCGATGGTTTTGAAGAAAAACTTGTTTCAGTCCGTCGAGTGGCTAAAGTAGTAAAAGGCGGTCGTGTTTTTGGTTTTTCTGCATTGACAGTTGTTGGTGATGGTGAAGGACGTGTTGGATACGGCGTGAGTAAGGCGCGTGAAGTTCCAAATGCGATTCAAAAGTCCATGGAACAAGCGCGTAAGAATATGCGTCAAGTTTCATTGAAAGGCGATACGCTTCAGTATTCAATTATGGCATCAACAGGTGCTGCAAAAGTTTACATGCAACCTGCTTCTGAAGGAACCGGTATTTTAGCCGGCGGAGCGATGCGCGCTGTATTTGAGGCTGTCGGCATTCATAACGTATTAGGAAAATGTATTGGTACAAATAATCCTATTAACGTAGTTCGTGCGACGATCAATGGTCTGGCTGAAATGACAGATGCAAAACAGGTGGCAGCAAAACGCGGACTATCTGTTGATGATATTAAGGGATAATAGTGATGGCTAAACAAAAGACAGTCAAGGTCACGATGATCAAAAGTAAAATTGGTCGTTTACCTAAACATAAGGCGTGCTTAATAGGTTTGGGTTTACGCAAAATCAATCAAACAGTTGAGGTAATTGATACACCCGAGAATCGTGGCATGATCAATAAAATCTCGTACATGCTAAGAGTAGAGGCGGAGTAATGTATTTAAATACTATTAAACCGAGTGCAGGATCAAAGAAGAAAGCCAAGAGAGTAGGCCGGGGAATTGGTTCTACCTTAGGTAAAACATGTGGTCGCGGTCATAAAGGACAAAAATCCAGAAGCGGCGGTTTTCATAAAGTTGGTTTTGAAGGTGGTCAAATGCCTTTACAGCGTCGTTTACCTAAAGTGGGCTTTGCTTCACGTTCTAAAAAATATAATGCTGAAGTTCGTCTTTCAGAACTTCAAGGTTTGAATGTTGATGTGATCAGTCTTCAAACTTTAATTGAAAACAATTTGGTTCCGGCTATTACCAAGAAAGCAAAGGTGATTATGTCAGGTGAACTTAATGAAGCAGTTAGTATTCAGGGGATAGGTGTTACACCTGGAGCTAGAGCGATAATTGAATCCGCTGGCGGAAAAATAGAGGCGTAAGTGAATACTACAGCAGCGCAAATGCAAAATTCATCAGGACGATTTTCTGAGTTACGCTCTAGATTATTTTTTGTTCTAGGAGCTTTTTTTGTTTATCGTATTGGTGCGCACATCCCTGTGCCAGGAGTCGATCCTGAGGCCTTAGCCTTGATGTTTAAACAACAAGAAGGCTCTATTCTTGACATGTTTAACATGTTTTCTGGGGGTGCACTGAAGCGTTTAAGTATTTTTGCTTTGGGTATTATGCCGTATATTTCAGCTTCGATTATTACTCAGTTGATGGGTGTAATTGTTCCTGCGGTTGAGCGCATTAAAAAAGAAGGTGAATCAGGCCGTAGAAAAATAACGCAATACACGCGTTATGCCACTGTCTTTTTGGCGACATTCCAATCTATCGGTGTTTCAATTGCTTTACAAAGTCAAACGGCTGGTGGATTGCCTGTGGTTGTTAACCCGGGGATTCATTTTGTATTTATTACTGTCGTTACATTAGTGACCGGTACGGTATTTCTAATGTGGTTAGGTGAACAAATTACTGAGCGCGGCATTGGTAACGGTATTTCGTTGATCATATTTGCAGGTATTGTGGCTGGATTGCCTGCTGCTATTGGTGGCACGTTAGAGTTAGCACGGACCGGTGAATTAAATGGTGCCTTTATTATTGCATTGTTTTTTGTAGCCTTGGCCGTGACAGCCTTGGTTGTTTTTGTCGAGCGTGGACAGCGGCGCATAGTCATTAATTATCCGAAGCGTCAACAAGGTAAAAGAATGTATGCAGGTCAAAGTAGTTTTCTACCGTTAAAGTTAAATATGGCTGGTGTAATTCCACCTATTTTTGCTTCCAGCATTATTTTATTTCCATCAACAATTGCCGGTTGGTTCAGTGATATTGAAGGATTAGCTTGGTTGCAGGACATTTCTATGGCGTTATCGCCAGGGCAACCGATTTATGTTATGTTTTATGCGCTTGCGATTATATTCTTCTGTTTTTTCTATACAGCATTAGTTTTTAATGCCAAAGATACAGCAGATAACCTTAAGAAATCTGGTGCTTTTGTTCCTGGTATTAGACCGGGTCAGCAGACAACAATTTTTGTAGACAAGGTATTAACACGGTTAACTTTAGTCGGAGCGGTATATATTACCGGGGTCTGTTTATTGCCTGAATTCCTGATAGTTTACTGGAATGTTCCTTTCTATTTTGGCGGTACATCATTATTGATTATCGTTGTTGTAGTAATGGACTTCATGTCGCAAACACAAACGCTAATGATGTCTCAGCAATATGAAGGCGTTATGAAAAAAGCGAATTTTAAAAAATAAATTTATTTAGAAAATAGGATAGGCTGATGAAAGTAAGAGCTTCCGTCAAGAAAATTTGTAAAAACTGTAAGATCATTAAGCGGTTTGGAATTGTTCGTGTTATTTGTAAAGATGGACGTCATAAACAACGCCAGGGCTAGTTTTTCATTGAGCTAAATTAGTGGAAATGATATAATTTTCTGCTTAACTTGAGAGTTCGTAATAGGAGATAGGTTAGATGGCACGTATTGCCGGAATAAATATATCAGATCATAAGCATGCCGTCATAGCTTTGACAGCAATTTATGGTGTTGGTCGTACAACAGCAACTCAAATTTGTAATGAAGTCAATATTAAAACGGACACAAAAATCCGTGAATTGACAGAAGAACAATTAGAGTCAATACGTACAGTAGTTTCAAAGATGACTGTAGAAGGTGATCTTCGTCGTGAAGTTACTATGAATATTAAGCGTTTAATGGATTTAGGTTGTTTTCGAGGCATTCGTCATAGACGTGGATTGCCTTTACGTGGACAAAGAACTAAAACCAACGCAAGAACGCGAAAGGGTCCAACAAAACCCATTCGTAGATAAATTCAGTTAAGAGGATAGAATATGGCAGCTCCGAGCCGTAATAAAAAAAGAATTAAAAGAGAAGTAGCTGATGGTATAGCTCACGTACATGCCTCTTTTAATAACACCATTATTACTATTACAGACCGTAAAGGAAACGCTTTATCTTGGGCTACAGCAGGCGGCTCTGGATTTAGAGGTTCACGTAAAAGTACACCGTTTGCCGCACAGGTTGCAGCAGAGAAAGCGGGCGAAATAGCTAAGGAATACGGGGTAAAGAACCTCGATGTTATGATTAAGGGCCCCGGTCCTGGTCGTGATTCTACTATCCGGTCATTGAATGCAATTGGTTTTAAGATTAACAGTATAGTTGATGTAACACCGATTCCACATAATGGCTGTCGTCCGCCAAAAAAACGTCGCGTATAAAGAATTTGGAGTAATTTAGAAATGGCAAGATATTTAGGACCAACCTGTAAACTGAGTCGACGTGAAGGCACCGACTTGTTTCTTAAAAGCCGTGGTAAGTCACTAGAAGGGAAATGTAAACTAGATACCCCTCCTGGTCAGCATGGAGTTAGAAGAAATAGAGCATCAAACTATGCTTTACAGTTACGCGCTAAACAAAGAATGCGTAGAATTTATGGGGTTTTAGAAAAACAATTCAGAAACTACTATAAAAGTGCTGCATTACAAAAAGGTTCTACAGGTGATAACTTGTTGAATTTATTAGAAACGCGCCTCGATAATGTGGTCTATAGAATGGGTTACGCTTCAACCCGTGCTGAAGCAAGACAACTTGTTTCGCATAAGTCTATTGAACTTAACGGTAAAATTAATAACATCCCATCAGCTAATGTTCAGCCGGGTGATGTTGTTTCTGTTCGTGAAAAGTCTAAAAAACAACTTCGTATAATTGATGCGCTAACAGTTGCTGAACAATACGGTCTACCTATTTGGATGGACATTGATGTTAAAGCGATGTCAGGTACTTTCAAATCTTTACCAGAGCGTGTTGATTTGGGTAGCGATATGAATGAGTTGCTAGTTGTAGAGCTTTATTCTAAATAATTGAATTATTGAGGTTGCATATATGCAAAATCCTTTAACCGGATTATTAAGACCCGGTATGGTACAAGTCGAGACTATTAGTCCGAACGAATCTAAGGTTGTTATTGAGCCGCTTGAGCGTGGCTATGGTCATACCCTAGGGAATGCGTTAAGGCGTGTAATTTTGTCGACTATACCTGGTTATGCAGTTACTGAAATTGAAATTGCAGGTGTTCAGCATGAGTACTCCTCGCTTGAAGGGGTGCAGGAAGATGTTATTGACATTATTCTTAATCTTAAGAATTTGGCGATTGATCTATATGATAAAATAGAAGTTGAGTTGAATATTTCTAAGCAAGGCCCCGGTGAGGTATTAGCCGGTGATATCGCTTTGTCACATGATGTTAAGATTTTTAATCCTGAGTTGGTGATTGCGAATATTACTCAGGACATCAATTTTGAGTTAAAGATTGTTGTTAAATCAGGCCGTGGTTATGAGTCTGCCGCGGATAGAAAGAAGTTTGGTGATATTTCCTCGTCAGTTAATGCTATTCAAATTGACTCAGCATTTAGCCCGATACGTAATGTTGCTTATGCGGTTGAAAAAATGCGTGTTGATCAACGTACAGGTTTAGATAAATTAGTCATTGAGCTAGAAACTAACGGTACTGTTGATCCTGAAGAAACCATTAAGATGGCTGCAACAGTTTTACATGATCAGCTTTCAGTTTTTGTTGATTTTGATAAAGTATCAGAACTGGAAGTGGTTGAGGATGTTGAGCCGGAAGAGCAGTATGATCCTGTTCTTATGCGTCCTGTAGACGATTTGGAACTTACCGTTCGATCAGCTAATTGTTTAAAAGCTGAAAATGTTTTTTACATTGGTGATTTGATCCAACGTACTGAAAATGAATTACTTAAAACACCGAATTTAGGCAAGAAATCTTTGACTGAGATTAAAGATGTATTGGGAACTAAGGGTTTAACCTTGGGCATGCGTCTTGAAAATTGGCCTCCTGAAGGATTAGCGCGTCGTATTGACGATAATATTTAAAATAATAAGGTTTGCGTCGAAATGAGACATCGTAAAACAGGTAGAAAGTTAAATAGGGATAGTAGTCATCGTAAAGCGCTTTTTAGCAATATGGTAAATTCCTTAATTAAGCATGAAATCATTAAAACGACATTGCCAAAAGCAAAGGAATTAAGAGGGTATGCTGAACCTCTGATTACATTGGCGAAAAGTGACTCTATTGCGAAACGTCGTTTAGCTTTTTCACGGTTACGTGATAAAGATTCAGTGGCTAAGCTTTTCGCTGAATTAGGTCCACGCTATCAAGAAAGACCGGGTGGATATTTACGTGTTTTAAAATGCGGTTTTAGAACGGGTGATTCAGCGCCAATGGCTTATGTCGAATTAGTTGATCGTGTAGAGCCGGAAGCGGAAACTGACGAGACTTAATAGCGATTTGAAGACACAAAAAAGCCGGACTAGATGTCCGGCTTTTTTATGCGTATTAATAACTGGGAGTTTATTTTTCTAACAGATCTAGCTTGCCTTCTTTTCCATTCCAGTTATCTGCATCTTCTAAAGGATCCGTGACATCGGTTATTATGGGCCATGTTTTGGATAATTCTGCATTGAGTTCAATAAAGATTTCTTGTCCTTCAGGAAGTTCATCCTCAGAGAAGATTGCTTCTGCTGGACACTCTGGTTCGCATAAAGTGCAGTCAATGCATTCATCGGGATCAATGACCAAGAAGTTAGGCCCAACATGAAAGCAGTCGACAGGACAGACGTCAACACAATCGGTAAATTTACATTTAATGCAGTTTTCGGTGACGACAAAGGTCATAATTTAATTCCTAAAAATAATTAGTTGTTAAATTGCTTATAGTAGCAGAATGAGCTTTTAAACAAAACTTCTTCACTCAGTTGAATGCTAATTTTAAACCCATTAAAAATAGTATTAAGGCAATGGTAGGGCGAAGGATGCGGTCCGAAAGTTTTTTCCCAAGGAAGCTGCCGGCGTATACAGCTGGAATACCCCCTATTAAAAGCCCATAAAGTAAGTTAAGGTCAACACTGCCAAGATGCAGATGCCCAGCACCAGCAATTAAAGTTAGCGGGACAGCATGAGCAACGTCAGTACCTACAATTTTGATGGCACTTTTTTTCGGGTGTAGGATAAATAATATTGCGGTGCCGATAGCGCCGGCACCCACAGAAGAGAGGGTGACGACAATACCTAATATAGCTCCTGAAACAATTGTAATGGTTGGCCGGTTATGACGGATATGGGTGCGGAATCCTTTGCCTACAGCTTGTTTTCCGCGTGTTGAAATTTTATTTTTAAGTAGCACCAATATAGCTGTCAGTATAAGCATGACACTTAAGGTGCCTATGATCATTCCTTCCATTGCCTTTTGCTGCTCATAGTTGATACTAAAATAAGCAATAGTAGCTAAAGAGCTGGGGATACTTCCGGTGAGTAAATATTTGACCACTCGCCAGTCAATTGTCTTATGACGATGATGGAATGCCACCCCGGTACACTTGGTAATCGCTGCGTAAATGAGGTCTGTGCCAACGGCAACGGCTGGATTGATGCCATACCCGAGAACCAGTATGGGGGTCATCAGGGATCCGCCGCCAACACCGGTAAGCCCCACAATAAAGCCGACAAGTGCTCCAGCACTGATATCAATAATGTCCACAGAGGTTTAGCCTATTAGATTTTAAGATAGCGTTACTATAAAACATTTAAGTTATAATAATAAGTGATAATATATTATCTTATTATAACATTTTGGAATATAGTGAAGATTAGTCATTTTAAGGCTTTGGTCGCTGTGGTTAAGAATAATTTTAGTATCTCTATGGCAAGTGAATGCTTGTCCTTAACGCAGCCGGCGATTAGCAAGCAAATACAACAATTTGAGGCAGAACTCAATCTTAATTTATTTGTTAGGCATGGGAAGCGATTAACGGGGCTGACTGAAAGTGGTCATGAGGTGTATCAATACGCCTTATCTGTGATGAACAAAATTGACGATGTTTATCAGCTATCACATCACCGTTTGGGCGATCAAGGTTCATTGTCTGTTGCCACCACGCATACTCAGGCACGTTATGTGTTGCCACAAATAATTAATCGTTTTCGATCAATTTATCCAGAGGTAAAATTAGCTGTTCATCAAGGGTCTCCTAAGGAAGTGGCAAAACTGGCATTAGAAGGTGAGGTTGATTTAGCCATTGCAACCGAAGCAGTAGGTGAAGAAAATGGGTTGATTACATTGCCGTGTTATCAATGGAATCGATCTGTGGTGACGCCCTATCAGCACCCACTGACACGAAAGACAACATTAAGCTTAGCCGAATTAAGTGAGTACCCAATTATAACTTATGGGGTAGGGTATACCGGCAGGAGTCGGATTGATGAGGCTTTTGAGCGCGAAAATCTTCAATCCAATATTGTATTAACGGCAGTGGATTCTGATGTGATTAAAACTTATGTGCGTCTAGGGATGGGGGTCGGGGTTATTGCGAATATGGCCTATAGTCTTGAAGAAGATAGGGATTTAGTTGCAACGGATGCGAGAGATTTGTTTGGTACGAGTTATTCGCATGTAGCGATTAGAAAAGATAAGTATATTCGCCCGTTTATTTTTAGTTTTATAGAAATGTTGGCGCCTCACCTGGACGAAGAGCTGGTTGTTAAGACTTTGGCTGAATTAGATTCAGTTCAGCGCAAAAAATTATTAGGGTCTATTGAATTGCCGTCCTACTAGAGATAATAGGAAATTATATAAAAGAATTAGTGGGTTTTAGGTGGGGGGGTGTTTTTTGCATAAACAACAGCATGAAAGAGGTCGGCAAAGAACCCTTTTTTACCGCTAATTTTTCGGGCGCTAGCACTGGCGCTTGCAAGGCCGAGTCTGGCTTCATTTTTTAACTGGGTATCCGCAAATTCTTGGGTTTTACGAACCGGTGCATTGATCGCAGTTTGAAAAAAATTACGTGCTTGGTGAGGTTGGTTGTGAGTTAGTAAGAATTCCCCATAGAAGTAGTTGCTATCAATGCCTTGTGGATTGATTGATAGTGCTTTTTTAAGGGCCTGTTCGGCTTTTTCATCGTTACCAAAAGCAATTGGCCAGCCGGGAACCAGTGAATATAGACTGCCGAGTGTGACAAAAGCCGCCCCATCCATGGCTTGAGGATTGATCGAAATGGCTTTTAGTAGTAAATCTTTTGCTTTGTGTATGGATGAGAGTGCATCAAAGCTACTTTCTTGTTCGGCATGGGTCGCCAGTGTAATGGCTTGCCAGATTAAAAGCTCTGTATGGTCTGGGTAGGTTGCGTTAAGGCTGTTGATGTGAAGGAGTAATTGCTTATATTGATGGGGTTGTTGGTTTTTGTTTGTGCCGTAGTATATTTTAGCCCAGGATCGTTCGATCTCAGTGATGCTGGTGTCATAGTTGCCGGCGGTCAGCTGAGAAGACAAGAGTAATAAAGCAAGGGTGAATATTTTTCGCATTATAGGCTGTTAAGTTATTGATTGATAATAACTATAGCGCGGTAGATTCCTTAAAGCAACTATTTTTCGTAAAAACACAACAGCAGTTGTTTTAATACAACAATCATTTTACCAAGACAAAAAAGGTTTATTAGCTAATTGATTATTATAGTATTTATGCTCCAAAGTGACTTCTTGTCCGAGCCAGTCAGGTTTTTCAAAAATTTCATCGCTGGCGTTAAGTTCAATTTCAGCAACAATAAGACCGTGATTATCACCGTAGAATTCATCAATTTCCCAGGTGTGTTGCTGGTAAGGTACGAGGTGGCGTGTTTTATCTATAAGCGGTTTTTGACAGAGGTTATTGATTATTTCTTCGGCTTCAGACAGAGGGATAGTGTATTCATATTCATCGCGCTGATTGCCGATAACCGCTTTTTTTATGTTAATCCAAGCCTCAGTATCGGAAATGCGAATACGAATTGAAACGCTACTGTTGCTCGCTAAGTAACCTTGTTTATAGCGCGTTGAGCGAATGACAGCTGAACGCCATCGGTTGTTAGCGAGAAGGAATTTATGTTCGATTTCAATGGCCATGAGATTAAAGAGGGCAATTTGTTGAAGTAACAGGAGTCATAAAGTTACATTTGTTTTATAAAAATTGGTGGCTGCCATCGCAAAATGGCGGTGTTTTGGTTTGAGTACAGCCACAGAGAAAAACCGTTTTATTATCCTCGGCAATAAAAGAGAGGGAGCGCTTATCGGTATCAGCTGTTTTATGGGTACCGTCACAAATAGCCTTTTTTTTACTTAGACCACAACTACACCAACAATAGCGTTTCCCTGTTTCAATGGTTAAAGCCATTGGCTTGTTTTTATTTTCGCTCATAGGTCACTTAATTAAATAACGACGATTATAAATTAGCTAACAAGTAATGTCATGAGATCCTTATTGATTAAAGAGGGAAAGCTTAGTATCATCCAGAACTTTTTATTACATTCATTGCTGTTTTTGCAATGAATTATTTTTTTAGCTACCTTGATGACGAGATTATTTTTATGGCTTTTGAATTACCACAATTACCGTATGCAATGGATGCGCTAGCGCCACATATTTCACAAGAAACACTTGAGTTTCACTATGGCAAGCATCATCAGACATATGTGACTAATTTGAATAATTTAGTGGCTGGAACTGAGTTTGAAGGACAGTCTCTTGAGCGGGTTGTGGAGCGTTCTACGGGCGGAGTTTTTAATAATGCCGCACAAATTTGGAACCATACTTTTTACTGGAATAGTTTGTCTCCTAATGGTGGCAGTAACCCAACGGGTGCACTTGCTAATGCAATAACCGAGGCCTTTGGTTCTATGGACAATTTCAGGGCAGAATTTGAAAAATGTGCGGTTACGACTATTGGTTCAGGGTGGGCTTGGTTGGTTAAAAATTCAGATGGTAGTTTAGCCTTAGTGAGTAGTAGTAATGCAGGATGTCCGTTAACTGACGGCCAAACACCCTTGCTAACATGTGATGTTTGGGAGCATGCTTATTATATCGATTACCGTAATGCACGGCCACAATACTTAAAAGCATTTTGGGCCTTGGTAAACTGGGATTTTGCAGCGAGAAATTTCGTAGCATAAGTCCATGTAGTCGGTTTTTACGGTGTGGTTTTGAGAAAGGTCTACTGAAGTATTAGTGGGCCTTTTTTAATAAAGATCATTTATTTTGAGGTGAGTCGGGTTGGCTGCCTTGCCAGAAACTGGCTAAGATAGAACCTGAAATGTTGTGCCAAATACTGAATAGTGCCCCGGGTAAAGCGGCGGTAATGGAAAAGTATTTAATAGCTAAAGCAACACTGAGTCCTGAATTTTGCATGCCCACTTCAATGGCGAGTGTGCGACAAGTGCGTTGGTCGTAGTGTAATAGTTTAGGGATTTGATAGCCTATTGTGAGGCCTAAAATATTGTGCAATATAACCGCTATAATGACAGGCATAGAGATCATTAAAAGATTGTCATGGTTTAATGCAACGATAATGGCAATAATAGTGATGATTGCTAGGCTAGAGATAATCGGTAGAAGACGTTGTGCCGAGTACAAATAAGTGGCCAACCAAGTATTGACCAACGTACCTGTCAGAACGGGTAAAAAGACAATTTGTATAATGCTTTGTATCATGGCGCTAATGGGAACAGGTATGCTCTGATTCAGATACAGGTAAGTGAGTACCGGCATAAGCGCTGTGGCACAAAGGGTAGAACTGAGTGTCATTAGGATAGATAAGGCCACATTACCCTTGGCTAAAAAACAAATGACGTTGGACGCTGTTCCACCGGCGCTACTACCGACCAAAATAAGGCCAATGAATAGCTCAGTCGGTAATGATAGACTGGCGGCGATTATCCAGGCAAATAGGGGCATGAAGAAAAATTGGATGAATAACGCAAGGCCGATGAGTTTAGGCTGTTTCGTAGCCGCTTTAAAATCATTTAGGGTTAGTGTAAGTCCCATAGTAAACATGACCAAAGCCAGTAATGGAATGATCAAGGGTTTGAATGTTGACAGTTCGGTAGGGTAGAAAAAAGCAATAAGGGAACCGAGGATGGCAAAAATAGGGAACAGCAGTGTGAGTTTTGAGGCCATAATTAAGTTTACGGGTACCGATAGGAATTTATGTTGTTCAAAACGGGCAGGGTAGTAGTGTAGCGTTAATGAGGTTTAATAGATGTGGTTTTTAAGGATTATTTTTTGCAAAGGTTTTTTTAGCTTATGGTGACAACGAGTGCAGTAAGTTCGCAGGCGCAAATTAAAAAACTTAAGAGGAAAATTGCTGTATGTCTAAGTCGGGATAGGTTTCAGTTGAAGCGTGAATTGGAGCGGTTAGTCAACGATCAACGGCAAGGAAAAATGTGTGATGAGAAGTTTTCACAATTAGCCGACAAGGTAACGCGCTCATTGCAAAAAAAAGCGTCTCGTCAAGCGTCAGTACCGACCTTAACGTTTCCAGATTTACCGGTTTCAGAAAGAAAAAATGAAATTGCAGAACTCATTCGCGCGCATCAAGTTGTTATTGTTTGCGGCGAAACCGGTTCGGGTAAAACGACTCAGTTACCCAAAATATGTTTGTCCGTCGGACGGGGTTGTGCCGGTTTCATCGGGCACACCCAGCCGAGACGTATTGCTGCGCGTACGGTGGCTAATCGGATTGTTGAAGAATTGGGTGAAACGATGGGTCAATCCGTCGGCTATAAAGTTAGGTTTCATGATAAAACGCAGGAGCGATCGTTGGTCAAAGTAATGACTGATGGTATTTTATTGGCAGAAATACAGTCTGACCGGTTTTTATCAACGTATGACACCTTGATTATTGATGAAGCACATGAGCGCAGTTTAAATATTGATTTTTTATTGGGTTATTTAAAATGGTTATTACCTCGACGTCCGGATTTAAAGTTAATCATTACTTCCGCGACCATTGATCCTCAACGGTTTTCAAAGCATTTTAATAATGCACCGATTATTGAAGTTTCAGGTCGAACTTATCCCGTAGAGCAACGCTATCAACCGATTGAAGATAGCACCGATGAGAGCGGGGCCGTAGTAGATACACAGTCGGCTATTGTGGTAGCAGTTCAAGAATTGTATCGAGATATGCGGGGCGATATCTTGATCTTTTTAACCGGTGAACGAGATATTAGAGAAACTGCAGAGTCCTTGCAAAAGTCGCAAGGTCAGTTTTTTGATATTTTGCCATTATATTCCAAATTAAGTATTAGTGAGCAGGAGCGTATTTTTAAACCGGCAACGAGACCGCGTATTGTCTTAGCAACTAATGTCGCTGAAACATCCTTAACCGTTCCCGGTATTCGCAGTGTCATTGACGTGGGTTTTGCCCGAATTAGTCGTTATAGTCAGCGCAGTAAAATTCAGCGGTTACCGATAGAAGCTATTTCTAGAGCAAGTGCTAATCAACGGGCAGGACGTTGTGGTCGCATTGCGCCCGGCATCTGTATTCGATTGTATTCTGAAGACGATTATTTAAATAAACCTGAATTTACTGAGCCTGAGATTTTGAGAACCAATTTAGCATCCGTTATTTTGCAGATGACTACGTTAAATCTAGGTGATATTAAAGATTTTCCCTTTTTAGAACGTCCCGATAATAAGATGATTCGTGATGGGGTTAAGGTGCTTCATGAGATTAATGCTTTAGATCTAAAAGAGCAGATGACGGCTTTAGGCAAGCAAATAGCACAGGTGCCTTTGGATCCTAAATTAGCTAGAACCTTAATCGCCGCTAACCACTACCGTTGTTTAACAGAAATCAGCATTATAGTGTCAGGGCTTAGCGTACAAGACCCGTGTGAGAAGCCGATTGATAAAATGCATTTGGCAGAATCAAAACATGAAGCATATAAAGCGGAGAATTCTGATTTTCTTAGTTTCTTTAAGTTATGGGAAAAGTTTGAAGCTAAAAAAGTCGAACTTTCAAATAATCGGCTGAGGAAATATTGTCGTGAAAATTTTCTGTCCTATGTGCGGATGCGAGAATGGCAAGACGTTCACCAGCAGGTTAATTTGGTGATTAAAAATGAGTTGAAATTTAAGAAAAACCAGACGCCAGCAAGTTATCAGGACATTCATCAGGCGTTATTAACAGGGCTTTTATCCAATATTGGCTTTAAGCATGAACAGTATGAATACCTTGGGGCGCGAAATCATAAGTTTTTTATTTTTCCAGGGTCAGGGCAGTACAAATTACGGCCTAAGTGGATAGTGGCAGCTGAGCATGTTGAGACCAGTAAAGTTTATGCGCGTAATGTTGCCAAAATTGAACCAGAATGGATTGAAGCGAACGCACAACATTTAATAAAGCGCACACATTATGAGCCTCATTGGGAGAAAAAATCCGGGCGTTGTGCAATTTTTGAGCGTACGGCATTGTATGGTTTAACGCTCCAAACAAAACGTAAAATTCCTTATGAGCATATAGACCCAGAATCGGCTCGGGTCATGTTTATTCGGTTTGGTTTGGTTTATCAAGAGTATCAAACATCAGCGCTTTTTTTTAAGGAGAACCAACGGTTACTGGAAGAGTTAGATTATATTCAGCATAAAGGTCGTCGAGTCGATTTGATAGAAGGCGAAGAATGGCTTTTTGATTTTTATGATCAAAAGATAGCGGCATCGGTAGTCAATGGTGTGACCTTTGAAAAATGGCGTAAAACGGCTGAAAAGGCACAACCCAAATTATTGTTTTTGATCAAAGAAGATATTGCCCGGGAACAAAACTTGACTGTTGATGATCAGGAATTTCCGGATGAAATAGTTGTGGGTCAAAGTCGAATTAAGTTGCAGTATAAGTTTGAACCCGGAGACCCCGATGATGGCGTGACCGCACAATTACCGATTCAACAGCTTAACCAATTAGTGAGTGAGCCCTTTGAGTGGTTAGTCCCTGGTTTACGGTATGAAAAGTTATGTGCTTTGATGAAAGCGCTTCCTAAGCAGTGGCGTAAAAAATTTGTACCGGTTCCACAAACCATTGATCGGTGCTTAGAAATTGAGCCCGACTATCAGGGTAATATGAGGCAGTGGTTGAGTGATCGCCTGCGGCGGCTAACAGGAGAGTCAGTCCCTCTGAATTTATGGGCCCCTGAAGTCATTGCAGAGCATTTGGTGATGAATTTCAAGGTTTTTGGAGATGACGGGCAACTCATTGCTACGGGGCGTGATTTACACGAACTGCAACAGTCTCTTAAAACAGATTCAGTGATAAGTTTTGAGCAAATAGCACAAGATGAATTGAATTTGACAGGCTATATACAATGGGGTTTTGATGCCATTCCAAAGCACTATCGTTTTCAGAAAGAGGGTCAAGATTATTTAGGTTATCCTGCGCTTATTGATGAGGGGGAAACTGTTGGCTTGAGGTTGCTAGAAACTGAATTTAAAGCACAACAATGTCACCAAATCGGTTTGGTTCGCCTGTTTCAATTAACGTTAAAAAAAGAGCGTAAATATTTATTAAAGAATTTATCGTTGGGGGCAGATGTAGAACTTGCCTATCAACAATTACGAGAACATCCCTATTTTGCTGGAAATGTAGCCGTACAATCACTTAAAGAGGATTTTCTATTTCTTTGTTTTAGGGAGGTTTTTGTTGGGGAGTCGGCGATTAATTGTTCAGCGGAATTTGAACAAGCCATAAAGAAAAAATCGACTTTATCTGCATTTTCTATTCAAGCTACAGTATTGGTTCAAGAGATATTAAAAAGTTATTTACAGATTTCAAGACAATTAGAAAAACAACTGTTACCGTCTGAGGTCGCCGAAGAAATAAAATCTCATTTGAATGGTTTGGTTTTTAAAGGGTTTCTCCGTGATACGCCTTTTCAAAATCTTTTGGCGTATCCGCGTTATTTGAATGCAGTGGCTTATCGCCTTGAGAAGAGGGCAGAAAACAGTCAGAAAGATCAACAAAGACTGCAAGAGATTAGCCGGTTTCAACAGCGTTATTGGACCAGTGTTATCAAAAGAGCTAAGCAAGGACCGGTGCTACCGGGAGTAGAGAATTTCAGGTGGTGCTTAGAGGAGTTTAGAGTATCCTTGTTTGCACAACATCTAAAAACAGCCTACCCCGTTTCTGCAAAGAGGCTAGAGAGATTATGGGATTTTTAAAAAAGTTCTTAGGTTTTGTGGGTTAATTTATTGAGTTCTTGTTCGAGTAGTTTTACTTTTTTTATCAGTTCAGGCAAGTGTGTGATAGCCGTATCACTACGTCTAACATCCATTAAGTTACGTGCCGGGTAACCCGTTATTTTACTGCCTGGTGGAAAAGATTTAGAGACACCGGCTTGTGCGCCGACAAAGGATTGATCGCCAATTTCGATATGTCCGACAAATCCGACTTGACCGGCAATCAGAACTTGGTTGCCAATTTTGGTGCTGCCAGAGATGCCCGTTTGGGCGGCAATTGCAGTATCTTCACCAATGATAACGTTGTGAGCGATCATGACTAGGTTATCAATTTTTGCACCCCGTTTAATAACGGTATTATCAACAGCGCCTCGATCAACCGTAGCACCTGAACCGATGTCTACATCATCTTCTAAAATGGCATTACCTAATTGGTGGATTCGAACAAATCGGGCCCCATCTTTGGCATTTCCGAAGCCATAGCTACCAATAACAGCATTAGACCAAATAGTACACCGGTGACCAATTTGAGAGCCAAAATGAATCACCACGTTGGGGTGCATTTCTACATTATTACCGAGTTGACAGTTCTCTTCAATAATAACGCCGCTGTGTATTTTACAATCTGAACCGACGGTGGTATTAGCACCGATAACAACGTTTGCACCGATATGGGTGTTGTCGGCAATTTGACAACTCGGGTCGATACTAGCGCTTGGGTGTATCGTTGGGGGTAAATGTGAAGAACGGTCAGATTGAAATAATGCGACAGTTTTGGCCCAACTTAAATAGGGATTGTTAGAGACTAATTGAGGTATTTCAAGGTCAGTGATAGTGCGTCCAATAATGATAGCAGAAGCTTTAGATTGACGAGCACTGGGTAGGTGTTTGAAATTAGTTAGAAATGAGGTGTCGCCTGGTTGAGCTGATTCGAGTGTCGCAACGCCATGAATGGGTTGTTCTATGTTTCCGTTAATCAGTTCGGCATTTATTAAGCCAGCTAGTTCACCAAGTGTAATTGTCATCGTTATTAGTTTTTAGTTTAGGAAGATACTGATTCAAGTATTTGTTGCTGATACGTGTGTTTATGGGCGAGATAGTTCTCAGTAAAGGCATGAATGACATCATGGTCATAGTCTTTAATACCACTGATCAGGATTTTTTTAAAACCGTGTCCAATTTGACCGTCATCGGATAAAATATCAAAGTGTAGATGGGCCTCTCCGCGGCGACCATTGACTTCTAAGGTATTATCGGCAGGTACGATCTGGTGATCAGTGAAATCAAGGTGGTTTAATTTGAATGACATGCTCTCGTAGATGACTAAAGGGCGATTAGTATTGATCATGGTCTTTTGTTCAGCCATGAGGGGAACCAGAACATGGGGGAAATTAAGGCCTGAAAACGCGACATAATTCTTGATGAAGTTTTCTACCTGTGATTTGTCCGAGGTGTTTTGGCCGTCATGACCCACAGTTAAATAGGTATTTGATTTGTCATCATGGATGTCAATCGAGTTACTGTTTTGATCGGGAAAGATAAGGTTAACACCATGACCGACCATGTTAGAAAAGGTAAAGTTCATATCCGTACTTAAGCCGTATTTTTCTAAAACCAGTGCAAACAATAAGTCGCCCGGAACGCAGAAGCGTCTTGAATCAGGGTCGTGTAGGGGATTGAAGTCACCGGCGATTTCTTTAGCGAATCGGCTCGCTTGCTCTGCCGTAATCTGGATGGCTGGGTTGGATCTAGAATAGAATTTTTTCAAAAACATAATAACAGTAAAATATTTAGTTAAAGGATTTGGTAAATTTAACAATTAACATCTTATTTTACCTGATTCTTGTTGCCAACATAATCCTATCAACAGGATGAAGTTGACTATCAACGTGATTTTTAATATACATCACGTTGATAGCGCCGGCTTTCAAGCAACTTATCGATATAGCTTTCAGCGGCCTGTTCATCAATACCCGCCTCAATTTTGACAGATTCTATGAGTGCTTTGTGTACGTCTTTGGCCATTCGTTCCGCATCACCACAAATATAAAAGTAGGCTCCTTTTTCCAGCCACTCGTAGATTTCTTTTGAGCGAGCAAGGATTCGCGTCTGGACGTAAATTTTTTCTTCTTGGTCTCTTGAGAAAGCAAGGTCTAAATTGGTTAACAGACCATCACTTTTCATTTGGTCAAGCTCATCGCCATAGAGATAATCACAGGCTTGGTGTTGGTCACCAAAAAACAGCCAGTTGGGACCACTTGCACCGGTGGCTTTTCGTTCTTCAAGGAATGAACGGAAAGGTGCTAGCCCGGTTCCGGGGCCGACCATAATCACGGGCGTATTAGAGTCCTTAGGTAAACTGAAGTTTTTGTTGGCATGGACATAAACAGCTAATGTTTCAGGGGGCGTCACCCGGCCATTTAAAAACGTTGAGCAGACCCCTTCACGGTCGCGTTCGAAGCTGTTGTAGCGTACAGAACCAACTAGTAACTGAACTTCTTCAGGGTGGGCCTTGATGCTGGAGGCTATAGAATAAAGCCTGGCAGGAATGCGTCTTAAAATAGTGATAAAGTTTTGGGCGCTATAGTTTTCGCTAGTGTAGTCTTCAACCAGATCCAGTATTTGTCGGCCCCAGATATAGTCTTTGAATTGTTCACTGTTGTCTTTAGCTAATAATTTTTTGAGTGCATCGCTGGCGGTTAAGTCAGCAAATTTCTCCATGTTGACGCGGCTAAGCGCCGTGATATCAAGCCTTTCTTGAAAAGCTTGTTTGAGCGGTAATTCCTCTTTTCCAAGGGTTACGATTTCGTCACCAGTCATATTAAGTGTGTTTAATAGTTGCTCGACATAACGGCTGTCATTGAGTGGATAAACGCCTAAAGCATCACCAGGCTCATAGCTTAGCTCTGAACCTGTCAGGTCTATTCCAATATGACAGGTTTCCTTAATTGAACCTTCGCCATTAAGGTTAACAACGTTAAGCATTGGTGCCATAAAGGGGTTTGTTTTGGAATAGGTTGATTTTTTAGAGGTAGTTTTTTCGGTATCACGGTTAGAAACAGCGCCGCCGGCTTTTTCTGCTACAGTTTGATAAAGTGCTAAAACATCATCTATCCAAGCTTCAGCAGGTTCTTCAAAATCAATATCGGCATCAACGCGATCCAATAGTCGTGTGGCGCCGGTTTTGGCCAAAAAGTCATCGAAGTCTTTCCCTGTTTGGCAGTAAAATTCATAACTGCTATCGCCTAAAGCAAAAACGGCAAACTTTAATTGTGTTAGTTCAGGCGCTTCATCATTTTTGAAATAGTTGTGTAATTTACCCGCTGTTAATGGTGGATCGCCTTCGCCTTGGGTGCTGACAATGACTAATAGGTATTGTTCATCGGGTAAATTAGCAACGTCATAGTCCATCATGTCTTGTATTTGGACATTAAACCCTTTGGCTTTGGCTTGTTCCAGTAGGTCTTCTGCTAAATGTTCACCGTTACCGGTTTCAGAACCGAACAGGATAGTGAGTAAAGGCAGTTGTGCGGTATTGTTGGTTTGGGTTGAGCCGGTAAAGTCGCCAGGCGCTAATCCGGAACCACTTAAAGCGGCAAAGTAACCGCTGAGCCATAAGGCTTGAGCAGGACTGAATTGACTGCCTGATAAGGCGTTAAGAAAGCCGACTTGGTCAACGGACAGTGGGCTAGCAGCTAAATTACTGGTTATGCCAGTTAGGTTGGGTTGAGCGGGAATAACAGAGCCATCAGGTGCTAAGGGCCCTTCTAGCGTGATTTCCAGTTGCTTTGATAAAGGCATACCAGTTCCTGCGGTATCTGCCTCCATAAATAAGCTTGATGTGGGTCCATAAGCCATGAAGATCAGTCCTGGAACGGCATCTGCTCCTTTCTGTGCTTTACAGGTGACTTCGGCACAAGCCCCATGAATGGAGATCATTCTGACGCGGTCACCTTTGGTTAACCCCAGTCTTGTCATGTCTTCGCCATGAATTTCTATCGTTGATGTTTCATCACGGTAGTTATCTTTTAATTTTCCTGCATTCAACGATGTACCTTGCCGGCTGGTACGAACGGGAATCAGGATCATGGTTTCAGCCATAATTTCACTCCAGATATTATTTATTAATTGTCATTAAAGAAAACTTTTCGGGTCTTAGCATAAGGTAAACCGATAAGATAATTCAAATTAAATATTATAAAGAGATAGAACTTCTTACTTCATTTCTCTTTCTTGATAAGGTAGTATCAGGTTTGAATTTTTCGGCAGATGGATGGTTGGTAGGTAAATTAAGATTAATTGAGTTAAGAATAAATCAATAAAACCTGGATTGCTTGGGTTTTGTCAGGGGTATTGGATAAAATAGGACTAGGTGAGGGTGATGAGTGGTTCTTCTAAAGTTATAGAAAATGCAATTTGTACGTTTTGCGGCTGTGTTTGTGACGATATTGAATTGACTGTTGATTCGGGTGGTAAACATATTACCCAAGCGAAGAATGCCTGCGTGCTTGGGAAATCATGGTTTTTAGAGCACAAAGTCGAGGATTTTCCGGTCGCATTGATTGATGGTAAAGAAGCCAGTCTTGAAGAGGCCGTTTATGCGGCTGCAGAGGTTCTTGCGAATGCAAAATTTCCGACTATTTATGGGTTAAGCGATACAACCTGTGAGGCGCAAAAACAAGCGGTTGCCATTGCTGATTATCTTAACGGCAACATCGATACCACAACCTCGGTCTGTCATGGCCCTACGGGAATGGCTTTTCAAGGGGTCGGTGAAAGTACGGCAAGTTTGGGTGAAATCAAGAATAGAGCTGATTTTGTCATGTATTGGGGCGGGAATCCAGCGGAGGCTCATCCTCGGCATTTTGAGCGTTATGCGGTTAATCCTAAAAGCCCCTGGATGCCAAACGGTAAAGAGGACCGAACCATTGCAATGGTGGATATTCGGCCAACACAAAGTTCGTTGATTGCAGACATTTTCCTGCAAATAAAACCGGGTAGTGATTTTGAATTATTGTGGGCAATGCGCGCTCTGGTAAAAGGTCGGGCACTTGACCGGACGGTTGAAGAGCGAACCGGTATCAGTTTGGATCGATTAGAAGCCTTAGTCCAGCAAATGAAGGACTGTCAGTTTGGTGTCTTGTTCTTTGGGATGGGTCTCACGATGACACGGGGGCGACATTTTAATGTCGGGGCGTTATTACAATTAGTAACTGATTTAAATGACTTTACCCATTTTGTATCTATGCCTACGCGTGGGCATGGCAACGTCACGGGAGCTGATAATGTCGTTGCTTGGCAGACAGGGTATAATTTTGGGGTTAATTTTAATCGGGGGTATCCGCGCTTTAACCCCGGTGAATTTACCACCGCTGATGTTTTAGGCCGTGGAGAGGCCGATGCATTGTGTGTTATTGCCAGTGACCCGGGTTCAAACTTTTCTGCAAAAGCCATTGAGCATATCAAATTAATTCCGGTTATTACCTTAGATCCTAAGCCAACGGTGACTAGCCAGCATGCCAAGGTTGCCTTTACCACGGCGACTTATGGAATTAATGTGCCGGGTACAGTTTATCGTATGGACAATGTTCCTTTATCACTCCGGCCTGCTTTTGATTCGCCATTCCCGAGTGATGAAGTAGTTTTGCGTGCGATAAAAGAACGCATTTGTGAGTTAAGAGGAATAACCCCAAACCATAAACCGGCAGCAGCATAGCCATAAAAATTTGTCTATAAGGTGGAAAAAATGTCATCCGCAATTCGAATAAAAAATGGAAAAGTCTACGATCCGCTTAATGGGATTGATGGTGAAATTAAGGATATTTGTGTTAAAGATGGCAAGATTGTTGATTCGGTGCCCGATGACAGCCCTTGCATTGATGCCCATGGAATGGTGGTATTACCGGGCGGGGTAGATATTCATTGCCATATTGCGGGTCATAAAGTGAACATGGCGCGGAAGTTTCAACCTGAAAGTAAGCGTCATGATGTTTCACCACGGGTGAATGAATTGCGCTCTGGTACTGGAGGCAGTGTCCCATCCACATTTACGACCGGTTACCGTTATGCAACTTTGGGCTATACCACAGCAATGGAAGCGGCTGTTCCTCCGTTAGGTGCCCGGCACACCATTGAGGAATTACATGACACACCGGTGATTGATAAAGGTTTTTATATCTTGTTGGCAAATAATGTTTGCCTCAATCAATTACTTGAAAAAGGCCGCATGGCAGAATTTAAAGAGGCTGTTGCTTGGTGGTTAAATGCGGCGAAAGGCTATGGGGTTAAATTGGTTAATCCTGGTGGGGATGAACCTTGGAAAGGCAATAGAAATTCTAATGTTCATAATTTAGATGAGCAAATTCGCGGTTTTGATTTAACACCTAGAAAGATCATTAAGGCCCTGATTGATACGACGAATGATTTAGGGTTACCGCATCCTGCGCATATTCACTGTAATAATTTAGGGCATAGCGGAAATTATACAACGACTATTGAAACGATGAAAACAGCGGAAGGGCGTCGTGTTCATATTACCCATATTCAGTTTCACAGTTATGGCGGTGAGGTCGGTAAGAATCCGACTTCTAAGGCGAAAGAAATTTCAGATTTTATTAATAACAACCCCAATGTCAGTGCTGATGTCGGTCAGGTGATGTTTGGTGATGCAACGATCATGACCGGGGATGCACCGTTAACCTGGCAACTTCGGAATATGACTAATAAAAAATGGATTAATGCTGATACTGAGTGTGAAAGCGGGTGTGGGATTTTACCCTTTTCTTACCAGGAACACATTTATACTCATGCTTTACAGTGGGCGATTGGCTTAGAACTTTTTTTAATGGCAAAAGATCCTTGGCGAATGGTTTTATCCACCGATCACCCGAATGGGGGGTCGTTTATGAATTATCCAAAATTGATACGCTTATTGATGGATAAACAATTCAGGAAAGAACAGGCCGCTTTGGCTAATCAAAAAGCAATTAACAGTACCAGTTTATTAGATTTAGAACGTGAAATGTCAATGTATGAGATTGCAATTATTTCACGCGCCGCACCGGCTAAATTATTAGGGTTGGATAATAAAGGCCATTTAGGTGTTGGGGGGGATGCTGATATTACTCTTTATGATGACCAAGAAGATAAAGAAGCCATGTTTAATGCGGCACGTTATGTCATCAAGAGTGGTCGATTCTTTATTAAAGATTATGAGTTTTGTTCCGATTATCAAGGGCGTATTTTGCATGTTGAACCGGAATACGACCGTGCAATTACTCAAAAAATAAAACCTTTCTTTGAAGATTATTACACGATTCAATTTGAAAACTATCCGGTTGATGACAGTTATGTTCATGACGGAGAAGTGGTGCCGACAAAATCTTTAAGTTAAAGATGACTTAAGTTTTAATAACCTTAAATTTATTAATAGATATGCTAATTAAATCAACGGAAATTATTGATACCTTCGCAGAAGCCTTTGGGATGTGGGGGAGTCGAGTTATTGTGACCGGAGAAACACCTAAATGGGCGATGGCAGCGGCGCGTTCTATGACCGGCTTTGCAACATCGGTTATTGGCTGTAAATGTGAGGCGGGTATTGAGGGGTTATTAACTGAAGATGAAACACTCGACGGCCGTCCTGGAGTCAGTATTTTGTTGTTTGCAGGGAGTGCCAAAGGACTGGCTAATCGTTTGGTTGAACGTGTCGGTCAATGTGTGATGACATGTCCGACAACAGCCTGTTTTAATGGGTTAGACGTTGAGGAAACCGTTAATGTGGGCGGTAAATTACGTTATTTTGGGGATGGTTATCAGTCCAGTAAGCTCTTGGGGGATCAGCGCTTGTGGCGGATTCCTGTGATGGAAGGTGAGTTTTTTGTTGATGAGTCTTTTGGTATTCAAAAAGCGGTGGGCGGCGGTAACTTTCTTGTTTTAGGTGAGGACCTAAAAATAACATTGGTGGCGGTAGAAGCCGCTGTTGAAGCCATGCAGATGCAGGGTGTTATCTTACCTTTTCCCGATGGCGTGGTGCGTAGTGGTAGCAAGCCGGGATCAAAGTATAAGGCTTTGCCGGCCTCTACGAATGATGCTTATTGTCCATCGTTACGAGGACGGGCACTGCATACAGAGTTGCCTGAAGAGG
This sequence comes from Methylococcales bacterium, assembly GCA_030753675.1. Taxonomy (GTDB): domain Bacteria; phylum Pseudomonadota; class Gammaproteobacteria; order Methylococcales; family Methylomonadaceae; genus OPU3-GD-OMZ. The sequence continues at coordinate 55,651 of JASMBU010000006.1, read as the reverse complement.
TGACTTGTGTGTTGGAGATTGTTATTGACGGATTGGATGAATCCGTCGTTAAAGAGGCTATGCGAGTAGGAATTATGGCTGCAGCCAGAGAGGGGATCAGGCAGATTACCGCAGGGAATTATGGCGGTAATTTAGGTCAATATCATTTGCAATTACATGAATTACTACGGGGTTAGTTATGAAGTTATTATTACACACCTTACCGAGTGTCCCTTTAGAAACTGAAGTGATTTGTCCTGATAAGTTTATCGGAAATAGTCTTGATGCGATTGGTGCTATGACGGTGATGCACGGTAATCAAGCTTGTATCTTGACTGATTTTTTTACCCTAACGGATGATGGGTTAGATACGATCAAAGTTGAGGGTGATTTATCAAAAGTAAAATTGATTGGCAGTGAAATGACACAGGGAAAAATTATAATTAACGGCTCTGTTGGCGCGCATTTAGGTGCTTTAATGACGGGCGGTGAGATTCTGGTTACCGGTAATGCTGAAGATTGGGTCGGCCGGGAAATGAGTGGCGGTCGTATCGTTATTAAAGGCAATGCAGGTCATTTAGTTGGAAGTGGTGTGCGAGGGAGTGATACAGGTATTCAAGGCGGTGAAATTATTATTCATGGCAATGCCAAGAATGAGGTGGGTAATGGTATGAGGCGGGGATTAATTGTTATTGGTGGCAATAGCGGTGATTTTACCGGTGTCAATATGAAAGCCGGAACGATTATGGTCTTAGGGCAGTTAGGCCAGCGACCCGGTGCCAGTATGGTTCGTGGAACTATTTTTTCAACCCAAGCGGCACAATTGTTACCTACATTTACCTATAACACCACCTATAAGCCAACCTTTTTAAAACGATATCTAATTTATTTAAAGAAGTTAGGATTTACGATTGATGATGCTTATCTGAATGGTAAATATCAAAGTTGGAGTGGTGATTCTCTGGAAATGAATAAGGGTGAAATTTTATTGTTTTCGGAATGATCGTGGTCACCCGTATGATCTAGAAATAATTTTTCAGTCCCTAAAAAAAACCGGTTAAAGACTTAAGGCCTTTAACCGGTTTTTTGTTTCCTTAGTTTTTCCAGAGGTCAATAATATTAGTGAAGTCATCAGTCCAGCTTTTAAGGCCAAAATATAATGGCATTTTCTGCCAGTGACCAAGATTGCTCTGGCGTAAGGGTTCTAGGACTTGTTTGTTTTTAGCCATGACAACCCAATCAGTAGCGACGACTAATGGCGGTGGGTTTTGAGGCTTGAACTCTTGTATGAGAGCCGGTATCTTCATGGTTTGTGAATGGTCAGATAAGACTTTCTTTAGGGCTAAATGTCGGTTGGTAATGTGAAAGGCTAAAATGCCATTGGGTTTGATCTTGGAGAAATACAGCTTAAAGGCTTCTTGGGTTAATAAATGCGTAGGAATGGCATCGGAGCTAAAGGCATCAATAATGAGTAAGTCTAGGCGCTGGTCTGGTTCTTTATCAATTGATAAGCGTGCATCACCAACTTTCATGGTGATTTTATGCCCGCAATTTTTCAGATAAGTAAAGTATTCTGGGTTCTCAGCAACGTCAACAATACCAGGGTCTAACTCATAAAATATCCAGTCTTGCTCTTTTTTAGCGTAACAAGACAGCGTGCCGGCACCGAGGCCAACGACGGCAATATTCCAGGCGTTATTTTGGTCGTTATATTCCGCAAAGAGTTGACCAATAGGGCCTTGCCGACTGAAATAAGTTAACGGTGTTTGTTGCAGGTGGCGTGGTAATCGTTGTGCGCCGTGTTTAGTGGTGCCATGATAGAACTCACGATACTTTTCAGGTTGGCCCTTTTCATTGAGTAGGGTACTGTCTCTGACCGACATGACACCAAAGAAAGTTCTTTCTTGAAATAGTGTGCTTGATAATACCCCGTGGAGACCCATGGTAAAAAAGATGAGTACAGCGGTAGATAAGGCAAGTGTGGTCGGACGGTCTCGGAAACTGTAGTTTAATCCCGCTAATAAAATGAGTGCAGCGCCGATTGAATCGATATATTGACCTAAGTCATCGGTCGTAAAGTAAATACTAAGACCAGCAATAAAGATGATTAGAGGAAAAAGTGCATCCATGCCCAATTGTTGTAGCCAAGGGCGTTCTGATCGGCGTAACCGCGGTCTGAGCATCAGTGCTGCAATGATCATAATAGGGTATTCGTAGACCGAATCAAAAATAAATGGTGCGACAAAGGTGTTGAACATACCACCTAGCATGCCTGCAAAGGACATAATGAGATAAAAATCAGTTAAAAAACGGGTGTGAGGTCTATTTTTAGCCAGTTCACCATGGCAGACCATAATGGCTAAGAAAAAAGCTGCTAAATGCAGAGCCAAATTAACCCAATACGGCAAAATTGCGGGATTAATTAATGAGTAGGCGATAAAAGGGAGTAAGACAAAGGGCTGAATGATAACCATCAGGCCATGGACCTTAGCGCCCCATTTGGAAAATACGATCACAAAAGAAAGTAAATACAGCGTGAGTGGAATGACCCAGAGCAAGGGAACTGAGGCAATATCGGTACTAATGAAATTAGTCAGACCGAGTAATAAACTTGAAGGGACTAACGCCAGTATTAACCAATATAATTTTTTCTGGAGCGTTAATTGGGGCACATCCTCTTCTGGGGCTACCGTATTTGCTGTCGAGTCTTGATCTTTTTTAGAGACTTTCCAGAAAAGTACTGCACAACTTAGAATGAGTACACATAAGAGAATATAACCACTGCCCCAGTATATTTTTTGGTTCTCAAGACCAATGCCGGGTTCAATGAAGAAGGGGTAGCCTAATAAGGCTATTAGGCTACCAATATTACTGGCAGCATAGAGAAAATAAGGGTCTTTACTTGAACTTAGGCCAATGTTTGAGAACCATTTTTGGATCAGTGTTGAGGTCGTTGAAACAACAAAGAAGGGTAACCCAATGGCAAGAAAAAGGGTTGAGATTAGCCAAAAAGTAGGATCACTTTCTGTGGGTGGATTGACATTGTCCGGTAAACCCAGTGGTAGGGCCATGATACTGATAATAAGCACACCGGCGTGCACTAGGATTTGTTTGGAAGCACTCAGCCGTGTCGATAGAAAGTGCGCATAAAGATAACCTAAAAATAACAAACTTTGATAAAACACCATGCATGTATTCCATACAGCGGGTGATCCACCCAGCAAAGGAAGCAGTATTTTGCCAAACATGGGTTGTAATACAAACATGAGTGAGGCACTGACAAATAGCGTAAAAGCAAATAAAAAGACAGTGGGGGCGTTATTTTTAGATGGGTTATTCATAATGGTAAGGTGGATGACGATTTTTTAAAAATCAGAGTGTTATTAATGGACTATTAAAGAGAATATAGTCGTTGAAAAAGAAGCTTAATAAGGCTTTTTAGGCCCATCTAACATATTCAAGCACAATCTATAATCATAAAGCATTTATGAATCCAAAACAAAACAGTATCAGCTAATTTAAATGGGATTAATGATTATTGTTCATATAATGCTGAAATTTTATTATCTGGTATTCTTCGGCAGTTCTATGGCCTTCTTAAGAGAACAGTTATCAGAGTTAGCTAGTTTTTTAAAGAGTTAATTATCTTAGGACAACATGATGACATTTATAATTAATGATGAAGCACCGAACTTTGTCGCACAAACAACGTAGGGAGAAATCAATTTTCATCAATGGTTAGGAACGGGATTAGGGCTAGCTATATCGTTACGACTAGTAGAAATGATGGGCGGGAGTCTCTGGCTGGAAATTGTTTTTGGAGAGGGGAGTACTTTTTATTTTATCGCTTGCTTCGAAAAAGCTGAATTGATAAAGCCACCGAAACAGTTAAGACGTTTAAACACAGGGGTGTTGACGGTTTTGCTGATTACAGAAAATATAGAATTGCAAAAGAGTCTGGTTCTACGGTTGAATGATTTAGGCTAATGTGATGTTAGCGGATAGAGAAAAAGGCCTTTTCTGTAGGTATGAATGATATTGTCGAAAAGCCCATAATTGTAGATCAATTATTAAAGGTCTTATCGCAATGGATTAAATGAGATCACGGTGTTATTAATACCCAAAGTGTATTGTTTTTGCGTTATAAATGACGGTCTTTGAAAAACATAGCTGGGATCAGGTTAATCTATTCACGTATAATGCAAGAATTATAACGCTAGGCTATTTTATGACATACAGTATTTATCTTTCGGGTGAGATTCATTCAAATTGGCGAGAGCAAATTCAAATGGGACTGGAAAGTAACCATTTGGATACTAAAATATACAGCCCCGTGACGGATCATGAGGACAGTGATAATGTTGGCGTCGAAATCTTAGGTGCGGAAAAAAAGCCCTTTTGGAAAGATCACAAAGCGGCAAAAATTAACGCTCTTCGCACTACGACCTTGATTCAACGGGCAGATTTTGTTGTGGTTCGTTTTGGTGATAAATACCGGCAATGGAATGCGGCTTTTGATGCAGGATTTGCGATTGGTTTAGGAAAGTCGTTAATTACATTGCATGGCCCTGAGTTAACGCATGCGCTGAAGGAAATCGACGGTGCCGCCTTAGCAGTCACTGAAACGCCACAACAAGTTGTGGACATTATAAAATATATTTCTCAAGCCTAATTATGGTTTGATTGACTTGGCGGGGTAGCGTTAAACACGCTTACTTTTTTCTTTAGGGATCAAAATTTTTCATGTCTGATAAATACCTTTATAAAGTTACTTTTTTTAACCAAGATCAAGTCTACGAGATCTATGTTAAGCATGTGTATCAAGGAGATTTGTACGGTTTTGTGATTGTTGAAGATTTTGTTTTTGGTGAAAAAAGTGCCATTGTTGTCGACCCTTCAGAAGAAAAGCTTCGAAATGAATTTGAAGGCGTGAGTCAATCATTCATACCCATGCATGAAGTTATTCGGATTGATCAGGTTGAAAAAAGAGGGGCGGCAAAGATTATTGTTGGGAATAAAGGGACTAGCGGCTCTTTAAAGGTTTCTAAAATTTATCAGCCTGATGGGAAATAAATAGGCTTTACGCAGGGATTTTGGGCTGCATTTTTTTATTTGACGATACGTAATGGGCTTGTTTTTTTAGGGGGCTTTGGCAGTTTGTTGTCATTATCTTCTGTCGGGTCAAAAAACATTCCTTTGCCATTTTCTTTGGCATAAATCCCGATGATAGCATTGATGGGTACAAAAACAGTCATGGATTGGCCGCTAAAACTCGCGTCAAAACTCAGGTTCTCGTTACCTATAGTTAAGTTGTTAATAGCGCTAGGGCGTAAGTTGAGAATTATTTTTCCTTCTGCAATGAAGTCGGTGGGGACGATGGTATTCGGTACTTCCGCATCAACCATTAAATAAGGTGTTAGGGCATTATCATTCACCCACTCGTTAATCGCTTTAATTAAGTAGGGCTTGAGGTCTTTCATAACGTAAAGTCGCCTAATTTTAATTCTTTCGGGCTTAAACTCTCTTTAAATGAGGGCCTAGAAAATAGCCGCTGGGCATAATTTTTAATATCAGCGGAATGCTCTAATACGGGAATACCGAGTTTAGGCAGACGCCAAAGCAAGGGGGCTAGAAGACAGTCGATAAATGAAAATGTATCACTCATGAAGTATGTTTTTGCTCGAAACAATGGGGTTGCAGAAAGGAGACTCTCGGTTAGAATTTTTTTTGAGTGCTCTGGTTTTTCACAGTGGTAGAGGATATTTTCCAATAACTGGCACCAGTCATCGGAGACCCGCTTGATGATCATGCGGTTATTGGCTCTGGAAATAGGATCCATTTTATTAAGCGCCGGTTGAGGAAAACGCTCCTCCAAGTATTCCATAATGATGGTTACATGATAAATAATCAATTCTTTGTCAATGAGCGTTGGGCTTAATGCATTGGGATTAAGTTCCAGTAAGTAATCTGGCGGGTTATTAGCGTCGTAGAACTTGAGTTCTATGGGGATTTGTTTCTCTAAAATGACTATGCGGGTACTTTGACTCCAGATGCAGTCATACGGTGAAATTAGTGTCATCCCAGAAGTATGGTAATTTGTCATCCGTTTAATTTAGATCTTTATTTTGACGGGTATAGTTGTGATTGACGATTTAACGCTGACAGGGGGATTTGCAATAGTCTGAGCCCTGTTAAATTATGAGACCAACTGAATGTTACTGAGGTATGTTTCCCAGTAACATTCAGAGGTATCTAGTGTTGTGATGAGTAATGATTGAATAGGTTAGTGTATATCTTTCCAATATTCTTTTTTAAGTAAATAACCGATAAAGCCAAGAATTAGAATAAAGAAAAGAACATATTTACCCATTTGTTGGCGTTTTAATTTTGCAGGTTCGCCAACATAATCTAAAAAGTTAACCAAGTCTGTTACGACGGTATCAAATTCACTTGGACTCAACTCACCAGGACGGGCTAAGCTCAGTGAGTCGATGACTTGATTTTCCGCGTCAGAATAGTGGGGGACTTGTTCGCCCTGTAGCTTCCATAAAACATTTGGCATGCCCACGTCTTTAAAAAGAGCATTGTTAGTGCCGTGCGTTTTGGTGCTATCACGGTAAAAACTCTTTAAGTACGTGTAGAGCCAATCAGAACCGCGGGAGCGCGCGATAAGAGACAGGTCGGGAGGGACGTTGCCGAACCAGTGTTTTGAGTCATGCTTGTCCATTGCTGAAAGCATCGGGTCGTAAATGCTCGCACCTACTGGGGCGATGTCTTTTAAAACGACATCTTCGTTTAGTTCAAAATCTTCTGCTATTCGTAGGTAACGAATATGTTTTGCAGAATGACAACCCAAACAATAGGTGACGTAATGCTCGGCGCCACGTTTAAGCGATACATTGTCGCTTATGTCAATATCAGCGTGCATGAGTTCAGTTTTTCCACTTGCAGAGCAGGTGAAAGCGAACAAGGAAAATATAACAGTTAATAGTGTTTTCATATTAATCAAGGCTATCTTTCATTTTTTTGGCCAAGTCAACGCTTGCGCTACGGAGGCCACTAGGGTTGGGTGTTTTTAGATGGAGGGTTTTACCACTTTTAGTGGTGACAACCGTATCTTGTGTGATGTCGGAAATCGCTTGTTTAATTAACGGTAATCGATCCCCTATCGAGCTGTTCGACGTGAGCCTTTTGGGAACGGTTTTAAATTTTTCCCAGCGTGTATAAATTGGCATTAATAGGAAAAAAGAAAAATAGACAACAGTTAATAATCGAGCCGCAATCGTAGCGCTCGGTGTGGGAGCTTGCATTCCAAGGTAACCCAGTCCAAAAAAACTAATAACAAACAGGAATAATGCTTTTTTGTATATCCCACCGCGATAACGTATTGACTTAACTTTGACGGTATCAAGCCAAGGGAGTAAGAATAAAACAAAAATAGCGCCGCCCATTGCAAGGACACCGGCAAATTTATCGGGTACTGCCCGTAAAATAGCGTAGAACGGTGTAAAGTACCACAGCGGTGCAATATGCTCTGGTGTTTGCAGTGGGTCTGCCGGTATAAAATTAGCATGTTCAAGAAAATAGCCTTCAAGTTCTGGCATATAAAAGAGTACCACTGAGAAAAAGAAGATAAAGACACAGATTCCAACAATATCTTTGACAGTGTAGTACGGGTGAAAAGGAATGCCGTCAACGGGGATTCCATCGGGGCCTTTATTTTCTTTAATTTCAATGCCGTCAGGGTTATTAGAGCCCACCTGATGGAGTGCCACAATATGTAGAAAAACCAACAAAACAAGCACTAATGGAATCGCTGCAACGTGGAAAGCAAAGAAACGGTTTAAGGTAGCATCAGCAACAACATAGTCGCCACGGATCCATAAAGAAAGGTCTTCGCCAACAATAGGAATAGCACTAAAGAGTGAAATGATCACCTGTGCGCCCCAGTAGGACATTTGTCCCCAAGGCAGTAGATATCCCATAAAGGCTTCGGCCATTAGACAGACGTAAATTAACATGCCGAAAATCCAGACTAATTCTCTCGGCTTTTTAAAGGAGCCGTACAGGAGGCCGCGGAACATATGTAAATAGACGACAATAAAAAAAGCAGACGCGCCGGTAGAGTGCATATAGCGAATCAGCCAACCCCAGTCAACATCACGCATAATGTATTCTACAGAATCAAAAGCGAGTGCGGAATCAGGCTTATAGTTGATGGTGAGCATGATCCCTGTTGCGAATTGATTGACTAAAACCAATAAAGCTAAGGAACCAAAGAAATACCAGAAATTGAAGTTTTTGGGGGCATAGTATTCGGCAAGATGTTCATTCCATACTTTGGTTAATGGGAACCGTGCGAGAATCCAATTTACAAAATTATTAAAACGTGGAGAATTCATTCGTTAAGCTCCTTAAGCATTGTCGCCAATGACGATGGTATTATCATCAATATATCGATAAGGGGGTATTTCTAGATTTGTAGGGGCAGGCATACTGCTATAAACTCGGCCGGCGATATCAAATTTAGAACCATGACACGGACAAAAGAAGCCGCCTTGCCAGTCTTTTCCTAAATCGGTTGGTGCAATTTCTGGGCGATACGTGGGTGAGCACCCCAAGTGGGTGCATAGACCAATAGCCACAAATATTTCTGGTTTTAACGACCGAGTTGAATTTTGAGCAGCAGCTGGTTGAAGTGATTCGGCTGAATTAGGGTCGCTTAACTCACTTTCCAAAGGAGCCAATGTACTCAGTGCAGCTTCCGTTCTATTTAGTATCCAGACGGGTTTACCTCGCCATTCGACACGTATTAATTGCCCCGGCTCCAGTCTACTAAGGTTGACTTGTACTGGCGCACCAGATGCTTTAGCTTTAACGCTAGGTTGCATTTGGGACAAAAATGGAACCGTTACGAATCCGGTACCAACAGCGCCAACAACGGTTAAGGCATTGGTAAGAAATTGGCGTCTTGTTTTGTCTACGCCTGAATTATTCATTACATCTTTCTCCTACAGAAAAATACACAGTTATTTTGGGGAATGTGTTCAAACTTAATCAATATAGCATTAATCGAGTATTTTTTTTAGACAAATTAGCTTCCTTGATTAAGGCGGCTGAAGTATTGCGATAAAGCGGTTAAAAAAACACTATTTTCTTCTTTTTTTCCAACAGTCACACGTAAACAATTTGTTAACGGCGCGTCATGATGTGCAAGGCTTTTTATTAGAACCTGTTGATCTTTTAAAAAGGTGAATAGTGCGTGTGCGCTTTGATTTAAAACGCGGAATAAAATAAAATTGGCGTCGCTAGAGAAAACCTCGAGTTGAGGTATGTTGTTGAGTGCTTGCATTAATGTGGTTCTTTCTTGACAAATTAATTGCGTTTGTTGCTCAAAAATAGCGTAGTTTGATAGCGCAAAAAGGGTGCTAACTTGAGTCAGTACATTGATATTATAAGGTAGGCGAATTTTATTCAATTGGTTAATGATTTCGTCTTGACCCACTAAATAACCGAGCCTAAGGCCAGCTAGGCCTAATTTGGAAACAGTTCGCATAACCAGTAAATTATCAAAACCTGATATTTCAGACATAAAGGTGGCATCAGTAAAAGGCGCATACGCCTCATCAATGACGACTAATCCAGTAGCCTGATTAATAATTTCCTGGATATCCGAAGTATTAAACAAATTACCTGTTGGGTTATTAGGGTAGGCGAGGAAAATAATCTTAGGTTTTATTTCTTTAATAGCCTTGAGAAAGCAGGGTAAATCGAGCTCAAAATTATTTTCTTGTAATGGAATGGCGTGAAAGTTAAGGTCTAAGCCGTCACTAATTTGTTTGTACATGACAAAGCTGGGATCGGGAGCCATTACCGGTGCAGTTGGTGGGAGTGCCATTAATAATAGTTGGATGATTTCATCGGAGCCATTTCCGAGTAGTATTCCGAGCCTCGCTGGGATTTCATTCATCTCTCGGAGTTTGTTACTTAAATGACGGGCATCAGGGTCAGGATAACGATTTATTTCACAGTTTCTAAGGGTCTTTAGCCACGCCTCAGTCAATTCAATGGGCCAACCATAAGGGTTTTCCATCGCGTCAAGTTTGATAAACCCATCTGCTTCGGCGACCTGATAGGCAGTCATTTCAAGAATGTTCTTGCGGAAAATAGCGGTGCTTAATTTTTCGATGGTTTTCATGGTTTATAACAAGTGGGAGCGGATTTGTTTTTTACAGGTTAAATTTCAAGATGACTTTTTGACGATTCGGTATTCGGCTGATTGTGCATGTGCCGTTAGGCTTTCACCTCGAGCGAGCACGGAAGCGATGCGACCCAGTGAGTTTGCACCTGATGCAGAACAATTGATTAAGCTAGTGCGTTTTTGGAAATCATAAACGCCCAGTGGGGAGGAAAACTTGGCTGTTCCGGAGGTGGGCAAGACATGATTGGGTCCAGCACAATAGTCCCCCAGTGCTTCAGCTGTATAACGACCCATAAAAATAGCACCCGCATTGTGAACGAGCGGTGCAAGTAGTTCTGGTTTTTCAACGGATAGTTCAAGATGTTCAGGTGCAATAATATTGGCGATTTCAATGGCTTTAGTCAAATCAGGCGCATGGATGAACGCGCCTCTAGAGGCAAGAGACTTCCGGATGATATCAGCTCTTTCAAGGGTGGGTAGAAGGTTCTTGATGCTTTGGCTGACTTGGGTGAGAAAATTCTCGTCGGGAGAAATCAAAATAGCTTGGGCGTTTTCGTCGTGTTCTGCTTGAGAAAACAAGTCCATGGCAATCCAGTCTGGGTTGCTTTGCCCATCGCAGATAATGAGTATTTCTGATGGGCCTGCAATCATGTCTATGCCGACTTGACCGAAGACAAGCTTTTTGGCTGTGGCGACATAAATATTTCCCGGGCCGACAATTTTATCTACAGCAGGAATAGTTTCAGTGCCGTAGGCTAATGCGGCAACTGCCTGAGCACCACCAATAGTAAAAATTCGATCAACACCGGCGAGATAGGCTGCAGCTAAGACCATGGGGTTTTGGTGCCCTGATGGTGTGGGCGTGACCATTAAAATTTCATTGACGCCCGCCACTTTTGCTGGGATAGCATTCATTAGCACAGAAGAAGGGTAGGCTGCTTTACCGCCAGGGACATAAATGCCAACTCGATTAAGTGCAGTAATTTGTTGGCCTAATAGAGTGCCGTCAGTTTCTTGATATTGCCAGGATTGTAGTTTTTGGTGTTCAGCATATTCGCGTATACGCTGAGCAGCAACAGATAATGCTTCAGAGCAGTCTATCGGAAGCGTATTCCAGGCGGCTTTTAGGGCGTCTTTTGGGATTTCAAGGTTGTCCGCATGGCCGACATCATGGTGGTCAAATTGTTGAGTATAATCGAGTAGCGCACTATTGCCATGGTCTCGGACCGAGGAAATAATATGCAGAACTTTCTGGTGGATCGATTGGTCTTCAGTTTGGTCCCAAGCCAATAATGCTTTTAGCTGTACGGAGAATTCAGCATCGGTGCTATCTAAACGTTTTATTTGAGGAGTAACTGTCATCACGTTAGGGTGTCGTTGAGGGTAAGGCAGATGCAATTTGCTCAATGACGGTTTGAATTTGTTGGTGTTTCATTTTCATTGAGGCCTTATTTACTATGAGGCGAGAGCTGATGGTCATAATTAAATCTTTGGGTTCTAATCCGTTAGCCTTTAAGGTATTGCCGGTATCGACGAGATCAACAATACAATCAGCTAAACCGACGAGTGGTGCAAGTTCCATAGAGCCATAGAGTTTAATGATTTCTGCCTGAATGCCTTGGCTGGAAAAATAGTGCTGAGCGGTTTTGACATATTTTGTTGCAACGCGGATGCGACGGCCTAACGGAGGAGCATCTTTATGTGCAGCCGTCATTAAACGACAGGTTGAAATACCAAGATCTAGAGGTTCGTAAAGACTTTGAGCACCGTGTTCAATTAACACGTCTTTACCGGCAATTCCCATGTCGGCAGCACCGTATTCGACAAAGGTCGGTACATCGGTTGCGCGGATAATAACCAGTTTAACATCAGGGTGATTGGTATCTAGAATGAGTTTGCGGCATTTTTTAGGGTCGTCGATAGGGATAATGTCGGCGGCGGCAAGCAAGGGCAAGGCCTCTTCGTAAATACGTCCTTTGGAGATTGCAATAGTTAGCATAACGGCAGTTCTGGTTTGTTGAGTTAATGAGGGACACGGCGTATTGTTGCGCCTAATTGGGTTAGTTTTTCTTCGATACATTCATAACCGCGGTCGATATGATAGATTCTGTCGACGATGGTATTACCTTTGGCAACAAGCCCTGCTAAAACTAGACTAGCAGAAGCACGCAGGTCAGTGGCCATAACAGGTGCAGCGGTTAGCTTAGGGATTCCTTCACAGGTGACGGTGTTGTTTTTCAATGTCATCTTAGCACCCATGCGTTGCATTTCTTGGATATGCATGAATCGGTTTTCGAAAACTGTTTCAGTTATAAAACTGGTGCCGCTAGCAATGGTATTTAAGGCCGTAAATTGTGCTTGCATATCTGTTGGGAATGCGGGGTAAGGCGCGGTTTCAATCGAGACCGCTTTAGGGCGCTTGCCGTGCATATTGAGCTCAATCCAATCGTTGCCGCAAGTTATCTCGGCACCGGTTTCACGGAGTTTGTTAATAACAATCTTAAGTGATTCAGGGTGCGTGTCTTTAAGTTTAACATGTCCACCTGTGATGGTAGCGGCCACAAGGTAAGTACCCGTTTCAATGCGATCGGGGAAGACCTGATAAAATAAGTCCTTAGGCTTTAGTGCGCTAACGCCTTCAATGGTAAGGGTTGAAGAGCCTATTCCTGTAATTTTAGCACCCAGACAATTAAGGAAGTGTGCAAGATCTTCAACTTCAGGTTCTTTTGCAGCATTTTCGATGATAGTTGTGCCTTTGGCTAAAACGGCAGCCATCATGATGTTTTCAGTACCGGTTACAGTGACTTGATCCATAAAAAGGTGTGTGCCTTGCAGACGTTTAGCAGTGGCATGGATATAGCCGTTTTTGACGGTAATTTTGGCGCCCATTTTAGTGAGGCAATCTAAATGAATGTTAACGGGTCGGGTACCAATAGCACAGCCACCGGGTAAAGAGACATGTGCTTCACCAAAGCGTGATAAAATAGGACCTAAAACTAAAATAGAGGCTCGCATGGTTTTGACCAATTCATAGGGAGCTTCAAATTTAGAGATGTTTTGGGTATCAATCTCGATATTCATATGCTCATCGATTGTGATGGAGATACCCATATGGCCGAGCAAGGAAATGGTCGTGGTAATATCATGCAGATGAGGAATGTTGCCTATTTTGACAGGAGTCTCAGATAATAAGGAGGCCGCTAGAATAGGTAATGCAGCATTTTTAGCACCCGAGATGCGTAATTCTCCATTTAGAGTCTGGCCGCCAGTAATAATGAGTTTATCCATAAAATCAATTATAAGTTGGAATTAATGGTGCGCTACTAAATAATTTCAGAGCGTATTTTTAATTAAATCGTTTACTTCAACAAGTCTGGCTAATGCTTTTATTTGTTGCGGTAAGTTTTTAAACTGTAATGTGATGTTTTTACGAGTTGCTTTTTTTTGCCATTCTACGAGTAGCGCAAGTCCTGCGCTGTCGGCAATCGTGACGGGGGCGAAGTCCACGCTAATACGTTCCTGATTAAAGGGGAGTTTATTGACAATGGTTTCATCAATGGTCGCAAAGGTTAAGTCACCGCTGATAGTATAATCGTTGCTGCTGTTTTCTGTTAATAAAATAGCCGACATGATTAATTTTCTTTTTCGCTGAATAAAAATTGGCCAATAATTTCTTCTAAAACAATAGCGGATTGGGTTAATTCTAATTCACTATTTTGCGTTAAATAGTCTTCTGATGCGCCGGTCTGTAGGCCAATGTATTGTTCGCCGAGTAGGCCTGCAGTAAAAATACTTGCTGAACTGTCATCCGGTAGCGTGTTGTATTGGGCACCAATTTTCATTTGCACGACAGATTCATAACTTGTGTTGTCAAAATCTATAGCAGTTACGCGACCTATTCGAACACCGGCAACAGAAACAGGTGAGCGTACTTTGAGGCCGCCAGAATTTTCGAATCGTGCTGTAATGGTGTAACCATCGGTATCAGAGTAAGAAGCAAGGTTGCTGACATTGAGGCCTAGAAAGAAAAGAGCGCCAATGCCGATAACGACGAACAGCCCTACTAAAGTTTCCAGTGATTTAGGGTTCTGCATTTTTAAATATCTCCGAACATGAGTGCAGTTAAAATAAAGTCCATGCCTAGAATGGCAAAAGAAGAGTATACAACCGTTCGTGTTGTAGCTCGGCTGACTCCTTCAGATGTGGGTATAGCATCATAACCCTCAAAGAGTGAAATCCACGTAACGACGAAGCCAAAGACCAAACTTTTTATGACGCCGTTGAGAATATCATCATAAAAATCAATACTTGATTGCATTTGAGACCAGAAGGCCCCTTCATCAACACCCAGAAGAGTAACACCTACTAATTGACCGCCTAAAATACCTACCATGCTAAAAATGGCGGCAAGTAGTGGCATTGAAAAACAGCCCGCTAGGAAACGAGGGCAGACTATACGTTGAATCGGGTCCACGGCCATCATTTCCATGCCCGATAGTTGTTCGGTAGCTTTCATTAAACCAATTTCGGCAGTGAGCGAAGACCCTGCGCGTCCGGCAAACAGCAGGGCAGATACCACGGGACCTAATTCACGTACCAGTGAGGCGGCTATCATAACCCCTAAGGTTTCTTCGGCACCAAAATCAGAAAGGATGTAGTAGCCTTGTAATCCTAACACCATACCTACAAATAAGCCTGAAATGGTAATAATAAGAATGGTGAGCACACCCACAGAAAATAGTTGCTTGCTAATTAATCGAGGCTGGCACAGGACACTGAGTGTGCAGGTGAGCGTCTGTTTTAAGAACAAAGCTCCTCTGCCGGTTTTTGTTAAGGTGACAATGACTGAATGGCCAATAGTTGATAAAAACGTAATCATTATTAAGTTTTGCCTTAGATGGCTATAAGTCGTCGAAATAGTTATCTGATGAATAATGGAACTTAACGGGGCCGTCAGGCTTCCCATTCATAAATTGTTGCACCCATTCAGATTTTGACTGTTGAAGTTCCTGAGGTGTGCCTTGTCCGATTATTTTACCAGATGACATAATATAGATATAGTCAGCAATAGCAGCGGTTTCTTCTACATCATGAGAAACGATAATGCTCGTTAAGCCGACCGAGTCATTGAGTGTTTTGATTAATTTCACCAAAACACCCATCGATATAGGGTCTTGTCCAGTAAAGGGTTCATCATACATTATCATCATAGGGTCTAATGCAATTGCTCTAGCAAGGGCGACGCGTCTGGCCATGCCGCCGGATAACTCATTGGGATATAACTGTCTCGCACCTCGAAGGCCGACGGCTTGTAGTTTCATTAAAACCAGTGTTCTAATTATGGATTCGGGTAAAGCCGTATGCTCCCGGATTGGGTAGGCGACATTATCGAAAACGTTAAGATCTGTCAGTAAGGCGCCGCTCTGGAATAACATCCCCATTTTCTTTCGTAATGCATAAAGTTCCGAGCGATTTAATTGGTTAATATGCTGCCCATCAACCACAATAGAGCCTTGGGATTGGCTAAGTTGGCCGCCTATAAGTTTTAGTAAGGTTGTTTTTCCGCTGCCGCTTGGACCCATGATGGCGGTAATTTTACCGTGTTGGATATCAAGCGAGGCATTGTCAAAGATAACCCGTTGCTCGCGAGCGAATGACAGATTACGAATAGTCACCAAGCTCGAATTTTGGGTGTTATTTTCTTCCATTAACAGTGATTGAAGATAAAAAGTTACTATTCTCCATGAGCCGTCATTATAAAGTCAAATTATTAGGGTGGATAAGTTTATACAGCCAATAGGTGGTCGTGGCATAATAAATAAATTTACCTGATCGGAAGTTATGGTTGTTTTTATAGTAATACTTATTCTTAGTTTGGTTGCATTGGTTTTTTCTGCGGATTATTTTGTTTCTGGTGCAGTTTCGATCGCCAAGCAAATGGGCGTTTCATCTTTAGTGATAGGATTGACTATTGTCGGGTTGGGGACGTCGGCTCCTGAGATTTTAGTGTCCGGGATTTCTTCTTTGCAAGGGAATTCAGGCTTAGCCGTTGGGAATGCGTTAGGATCTAATATTGCTAATATTGGAATGGTGCTCGGGGTGACGGCAATAATTGCTCCAATCGCAATGCCTTCCGGTATTATGAGGCGTGAGATTCCGATACTGATGGGCATTAGTGTTCTTTGTTATTTACTTGCTTTTGATGGATTAGGGCAAATAGACGCGGTTTTTATGTTGGTGGGCTTGGTTGTTTTTTTAGGGTGGTTAATTAGATCGTCCCGAGGTAATGCGCAAGCAGATGACTTTTCTGATGAGTTTGATAGTGAAATGACCACAAAAAAGGCTTGGGTTGCTTTTTCTCTGGGCCTTTTGGGGTTATTGTTTAGTTCTAAGCTTTTAGTTTGGGCCGCAGTTAATATTGCACAATATTATGGTGTAAGTGATTTAGTTATTGGCTTGAGTATTGTTGCTGTGGGAACCAGTCTTCCTGAATTGGCGTCTTCGATTATGAGTGTTATCAAAACAGAGGGGGATCTAGCCATTGGTAATGTTATTGGTTCTAATATTTATAATTTACTAGCGGTTTATTCATTGCCGGGGTTATTCGCACCCAATGTTTTGGATCAGAGTGTGTTGTATCGAGATTTCCCCGTGATGCTTTTCTTGACCGGTATTTTATTTGTTTTTGGGTATAAGTTTTTTAAGAAAACGGGTTGTATTAGTCGGTTAGAAGGGTTTGCGTTGATATCTTTTTATGTGGGCTATCAATGGTTTATTTTACAATAGTGTATTGGGTATTAGGTATGTTGAAATTATAATGGATGTTATGGATAAACAGGCTTTAAAAGAATCGGCTTTAGCGGTTATTAACAGTGAGATTCAAGCGGTGCAGTTATTGTGCGATAGAATCGATGATGATTTTATTCAGGCTTGTCAGTTAATGAGTCAGTGTGAAGGCCGTATTGTTGTGCTGGGCATGGGGAAGTCGGGACATATTGGTGGTAAAATTGCAGCAACATTAGCCAGTACAGGGACGCCGGCTTTTTTTGTTCATCCTGGAGAAGCCAGTCACGGTGATCTAGGGATGGTTACCGAGCATGATGTGGTTTTGGCATTGTCTAATTCAGGGGAAACACCAGAAATTTTAATGTTGTTACCTTTAATAAAGCGCCTTGGTGTTCCTTTAATTGCAATGACAGGTTGTCGGAAGTCTATGTTGGCGGAATGTTCCTCGGTTATTTTAAATGTTCATGTTGAAAGAGAGGCTTGTCCTTTGGGTTTGGCGCCTACATCTAGCACTACTATTGCCTTAGTCATGGGCGATGCTTTGGCCGTTGCTTTGTTTAATGCCAGTGGCTTTACCGCTGAGGATTTTGCTTTTTCGCATCCAGGCGGGAGTTTGGGGAAAAGATTGTTACTGAGAGTGGGTGACATAATGCATAAAGGTGAGGCGATTCCTGTGGTCGCTAAAACCGCACTGATTAGTGAAGCCTTATTGGAAATCACCGAGAAAAAATTAGGTATGACGGTTGTCGTTGATGACAACAGACAAGTTGCGGGTATTTTTACGGATGGTGATTTGAGGCGTATGCTGGGCAAAAATGACAATATTCAGCAAACGTGTATTGCCACGGTGATGAGTCCAAATTGTACGATGATTACTGAGACTATTTTGGCTGTTGAAGCGATGCGAATTATGGAAGCAAAGAAGATTAATGCTTTAGTGGTGACCGATGAGAAGAATTATGTTGTGGGAGCTTTAAATATGCATGATTTAATACAGTCGGGAATTATGTAAATGAGTATGAAAAGTATTGATGAGTTTAATCAGAAGGCGCGGGCGTTAAAATTATTAATTCTTGATGTTGATGGTGTTTTGACCGATGGACGATTGTTTTTTAATGATCATGGTACTGAATATAAATGTTTTCATGCGCGAGATGGTCATGGGATTAAGTTATTACAACAAATAGGGATTGACGTTGCGGTTATTTCAGGACGTAAATCTAATGCAGTGGTACTTAGAATGGAGAGCCTGGGTGTGAAATATGTTTTTCAGGGCCAAGAAAATAAAATCCCTGCCTTTGAGAGTCTTCTGACTAGTATGGGCGTTTCAGCCAGTCAGGTTGCGCATATGGGTGATGACTTACCAGATTTACCGATTATGACTCGAGTGGGGTTATCGATTACAGTTAACGACGGTCACGCCGCCGTGAAGGAATATGCGGATTGGTGCTCAGAACTTAATGGAGGGCAGGGCGCTGTTCGTGAGATCAGTGATTTAATATTGACGGCATGTGGGCAAATGGATGCTGTTTTAAGTCACTACTATGCCGAGTGATTAGAAACGTAGGTCTGTATACAGCGCTTTTCTTATTGACCCTGGGGAGTTGGTGGTTGTTAGACCAACAAAAGGAGAGGGCAGTTGTTGATGTTCAATTAGAAGAACATGCAGCGGATTATTTTAGTGAAGGGTATAAGAAAGTTGAAATGGATACTATGGGGAATCCGGTCAATATATTGACGGCTAAGAGCTTGACGCATTTTAAGGATGATGGAACGACAGAGTTAGCACAGTGCGAAATAACTTTTTTTAACCCAGATGGGTCGTCATGGATTATTCAATCAGATAGGGGGGTCTTATTAACTGACGGTAATGATTTGTCTTTGAATGGTGTGGTACATATTACGCGTCCACAAATGAAAGATGTTCGTCCAATTAGGGTGAATACGAGCGACCTGAAAGTGAAGTTAGACCGTAGTTATGCAGAAACAGACCAATGGGCTGAAATTATTACGCCGCCTGATCGCACTGAAGGAATAGGGCTGCAAATGATTTATTCCAAGCCGATCACGTTAGAGTTGTTGAATACGGTAACAGGGCGTTATGAAATGCAATAAGGTTTTCAGGAAGTCGTTTTTAACCATTATTGGTTTGATTGTTGTAAACGGGCTCTTTGTCCCGGTGACTAAAGCGGATCAATTAAAAAAAATAACACCCGTTTATATCGATTCTAATCGCGTTATTTATTCAGAAGAAAAGTCGATTACGCGTTATATCGGTGCGGTCACGACAGTTCGTGAAGGACTTGAAGTAAAATCAGATGAATTATTGGTTTACAGTAATGCGGAGGGGGGTGTTGAAAAATTAGTCGCCGTAGGTCATCCAACGTACATCAAGCAAATGAGTCAGGATGGTCAGTACATTGATTTTAGAAGTGAGTCGTTGCAGGCGGACTATTTTCCAGAAAAATCACTGTGGGTGCTGACAAAACAGGCGGTGGCTTGGAAGCCCCGTGATCAATTACGTATTAAGGGCGATAAGATTGAATTATTTAATAACAACGGTCAACTTGAAGAGATGATCGCCCAAGGCAAACTGGTAACCATTAGAAAGTTGTTACCTAACAGTGACAGCGTTGATTATAGGAGTGAATCGTTAAAGGCCCATTATTTGCCGCAGCAATCATTATTAACGCTGACAGAAAAAGCAGTGGCTTGGCAGCCGGCAGAGAAATTGCGTGTTAAAGGTGATCAGATAGATATTTTTTTTCATGATGACAATCGAGTTAAGAAGATGACTGCTTATGGGCGGCCATCGCGAGTGAGAAAACTATTTCTCATTGATGACCAAGAAGAGTTCAGAAGCAAGTCTTTACGGACTGATTATTATCCTGGTGAATTGTTCGTCCTAACTAAAAATGCAGTGGTTTGGAAGGATGATGGGACCTATGTTGGTGAAAAAATTGAATATGATTTGGAAACTAAAATAGCCAGAGCAGTGAGTGAGCCTAAAAGTAAAAAACGTGTTCGCGTGATCTTACAACCCTCAAAATAAATAGTTTAACTATGGCCAGATTAGCAGCAAATAACCTTGTGAAGACCTACTATAAACGCAATGTCGTTGATGGTATGTCTATTCATGTTGATACTGGTGAAATTGTTGGGTTGCTAGGGCCTAACGGTGCAGGTAAAACAACCAGCTTTTATATGGTGGTTGGGCTCATAAAACCGAAGATTGGGCAAGTATTCTTGGATGAAACAGAGATTACTCATCACCCTATGAATATCAGGGCACAAATGGGGATTGGTTATTTGCCTCAAGAGGCATCAGTGTTTCGTAAATTAAGTGTGGCAGATAACTTAAGAGCTGTATTGCAACTACGACCCGAGTTAACAGATGGCCAAATTGAGGTCATGATTGAGGAATTGCTCAATGAATTTACTATTGAGCATTTGGCTAATAATATAGCAATGGGGTTATCAGGGGGGGAGCGCCGACGCGTAGAAATTGCGAGAGCCTTAGCAATGGATCCGCAATTTATTTTATTGGATGAGCCTTTTGCTGGTGTGGACCCGTTGTCAGTCAAGGATATAAAAGGGATTATTGAACATCTCTCTCAACGTGGTATAGGTGTTTTAATTACAGAGCATAATGTACGAGAAACACTGGGTGTTTGTGACCGTGCTTATATTGTGAATGAAGGCAAGATTATCGCTGAAGGGAGTAGTGATGAAATTGTAGAGAATGAAAAAGTTCGTCAAGTCTATTTGGGTGAGGATTTTACATTGTAGAGGTAAATACAATGGCGGTAGAGTGGGTCGATTGTTGCAGAGAATAATTATTAACGGTAAAAAAATAATAAAATTAAGCTAAAATGAAGGTGTGGTTATAAATCTAAGGGTTTTATGAAGCAATCATTACAACTGCGTCTTGGACAAAAGTTAACAATGACACCTCAGTTGCAGCAAGCAATTAAGTTGTTGCAATTATCTACGTTGGACATGCAGCAGGAGATTCAGCAAGCTTTAGATTCTAATTATATGCTGGAGGTTGAGGACGACGGTGAAGACGATTCTTTTTTAGGACCGTTAGAAACGACTAACGCTGCTACTCAGGCTGATGAAGCAGACTTAATTACCAGTCATGGTTCTGAAGTTGTACTCCCTGATGAACTACCCATAGATACGACTTGGTCAGATATCTATGACAATACCCCTTCCATGCCAGTTAATGCCAGTAGTGATAGACCTGACTACGAGGCTCAGCATAGTGAGTCTGAGTCGTTACAGGATCATCTTATGTGGCAATTAGGTTTTGTTTCGTTCTCAGAGCGAGAGCAAAATATTGCCAGTGCATTAATAGATAATATTAGTATGGATGGTTATCTTGTTGATACTTTAGACATGATTTGGCAGAGTCTTTCCACTCAGTTAGAAGAGTTGTTTTTGTCTGAAGTCGAGGCGGTTTTGCACCGAGTTCAGAATTTTGATCCTCTCGGTGTTGGGGCAATTGATTTATCTGACTGTTTAAGATTGCAATTACAACATAAGGAGTTGCCTGAGGAGATTAAGGCGATTACCTTAAGATTAGTCACCAATTATCTCGAATTGCTTGCTAATAATGATCGTCAGAAATTAATGCGTAAACTTGCGATTACAACTGAACAACTGAATCATGTTATTGCTATTGTTCGATCGCTAGATCCTAAGCCGGGTGCGATTTTAAATACCACATTGAGTGATTATGTTGTTCCTGATGTTTATGTAGCGCGTTTAGGGAAAGGTAAATGGCAGGTAGAACTAAATCCCGATGTTGCGCCTAAAATACGGGTTAACACGTTGTATTCAGGCATGGTTAAAAGAGCTGATGAAACTACCGACAATGTGTCAATGAGGACTCAATTACAGGAAGCTCGGTGGTTTATAAAAAGTTTACACAGTCGCAACGATACCATTTTACGTGTTGCTAAAGCCATCGTAGAAAAACAAATTGGTTTCTTAGAGAATGGTCCTTTAGCAATGAAGCCTATGATCTTAAAGGATATTGCGGAAGAATTGGACCTACATGAATCTACTATATCTAGGGTGACAACGCAAAAATTTATGCATACTCGGAGTGGTATTTTTGAATTTAAGTATTTTTTTTCAAGTCATGTTTCAACTGTTGGAGGAGGTGAGTGTTCTGCAATTGTAATTAGGTCTTTGATTAAGGAGTTAGTGGAGAATGAGAACGCTAAAAAACCATTAAGTGATAGTAATATTGCTGTTATCTTAAATGATAAAGGTATTAATGTAGCAAGACGTACAATTGCTAAATACAGGGAGGGGATGGCAATACCATCTTCAAATCATAGGAAAAGGTTTTCGTAATAAGTGATTTTTATCTTACTCAAGAAAGGAGTGTTTTTATGAAAATAGATGTAGCGGGTCACCATGTAACTGTAACTGAATCATTAAAAAATTATGTGGATGCTAAATTTAATAAAATAGAGCGACATACAGATAAGGTTACCGATATCCATGTGATTTTGTCAGTAGAAAAACTAGTGCATAAAGCAGAGGCAACGGTTCAGGTGAGTGGTGCTAAGATCTTTGCAGAAGACCAGCAAGAAGATATGTATCCAGCAATTGATGCTCTGGTTGATAAGTTAGATCGCCAACTTTTAAAGCATAAAGAGAAGGTCATCGACCATCGTCTTTAGATAATGGCTCTTTCAGCGCTTTGAAAAATCAAGGATTATTGCGAGTTTGTCCCGATGCCAGTTACTTTCCAGCTGTCAAAATGAAAGGGCTTTTATTGTGAGGCTCGTTATTATCAGCGGTCATTCTGGCGCAGGGAAAAATGTTGCCTTAGGTGCCTTGGAGGATTGTGGATTTAATTGTATTGATAATTTACCCATATTGTTATTTGAACAATTTATTGATCATGTCATGTTGGTCGAACGAAATATTTATGAAAAAACGGCTATTGGTATTGATGCAAGAAATCAAAGTGAAGCGCTGAGACATTTTCATGGGGTCTTGAAATTAGTTAAAACAAAAGGGGTGGCTGTTGAGGTTATTTACATTCAGGCTGATGAGTCTGCGCTGTTAAAACGTTATAGTGAAACCCGTAGACGTCACCCCTTATCTGATTTTAATTTGCCTTTAGCAGAGGCTATCGATATAGAAAGAGATGTTTTAAAACCAATTGCTAAATATGCCGATTTAGTAATTGATACGAGTCAAACAAACTACCACCAATTACGAAGCCAGATAAAGACATATGTCGGAATGCATGACAACACTCAGTTGTCGCTAATACTTCAGTCTTTTGGGTATAAGAACGGTACGCCACTTGATGCGGATTTTATTTTTGATGCCAGATGTTTACCTAATCCCTATTGGGTACCCGAATTAAGAGGGTTCACAGGCAAAGATGCCGCAGTTGTTGATTTTTTTAATCATGAAGAAAATGTGCAATTACTGTATCAAGACATTACGGGTTTTCTTGATCGGTGGCTTCCGAAGTTTATAGATGATAATCGCTTATACTTAACGGTAGCAATTGGATGTACTGGGGGCCAGCATCGATCAGTTTTTTTGATCGATAAATTGGCACAACATTTTAAATCATCAGCAATTAATGTTATTCATCGGCATCGTGAATTGTTGTAACATCTAGTATTGAATCTGGCATTGTTCTAGAACTTGAAGTAGTCTCGGGTATTCAAATTGAATGCCGTTTTCTGCTTGAATCATCGTGCACTAAAATAGTTAACTGTACCCGTAAATTTATGCAGCCAAATAAAGAGCAACAATTACAGTTTGTAACCGATCTTCTTGAAAGCGGAACATTAACATCAGTTCAACGCTTAGTGAGTGCGTTACACCCTGCCGAAATAGCGCATTTGTTAGAGTCATTAAGGCCTGAGGATCGTGAGATTATTTGGAAGTTAGTGCCTAGTGAATTTGTTGGTGAAGTGTTGATTGAATTAAATGATGAGGTGAGAACGGGTCTCATTGAAGCAACAGATGATAATGCGCTGATCAATGCTGCCGATACGCTAGAGTCTGATGATTTGGTTGATTTCCTAAAAGATGTGCCGGAAGTGATATTAAACACAGTTTTAGAATCTATGGGGCAACAAGATAGGGCGCGTTTAGAGCGTGTTTTAAGTTACGACGATGATTGTGCGGGCGGTTTAATGAGTCTTGACACTTTATCGATTCGTTCAGATGTGAATTTAAATGTTGTGATTCGTTATTTACGTTTAAAAGGGGAGATTCCTAAGTCGACGGATAAGATTATCGTTGTCGATCGCGATGATAATTTTAAGGGGGTTTTGCCATTAACCGTCTTATTAACATACGATGGTGGAGAGCGTGTCGAAGACCTTATGATTAAGGGTAATGTAGATGTTATTCAGGTTCAAATGCCGGTTGAGGACATTGCTTTATTATTTGAAGAACATAATCTCGTTTCAGCACCGGTTTTATCAGAAGCAGGGAAATTATTGGGTCGAATAACGATTGATGATGTTATTGATGTTATCCGTGATGAGAGTGACCATTCGTTTATGAGCATGGTGGGTCTTGATGAAGAGCAAGATATGTTTGCGCCCGTTTTGTTAAGCGCTAAAAGAAGAGCGCTTTGGTTAGGCGTTAATTTGTGTACGGCTTTATTGGCTTCTTGGGTTATCGGTATTTTTGAGATGACAGTCGATAAAATAGTTGTATTGGCTATTTTAATGCCAATTGTTGCGAGTATGGGCGGTATTGCAGGGAGTCAAACCTTGACTTTGTTTATCCGTGGGTTAGCACTTAGGCAGATTGGTAGTGCTAATGTTAATAGCCTTATAATCAAAGAGCTAGCGATTGGGTTGATTAATGGTGTGGTTTGGGCCTTTTTTGTGGGTTGTATTGTTTGGCTTTGGTTCGATAATGTTAGTATCGGTATTTTAATTGCCGTAGCTTTAATGATTAATCTGGTTTTTGCAGCATTAGCAGGAGCGTCAATACCGATGGTGTTACAGCGATTAAATATTGATCCTGCGTTAGCGGGTGGGGTCATTTTGACAACGGTAACAGATGTTCTGGGTTTTTTTATTTTTCTAGGGTTAGCTACCGTTTATTTAGTGTAGAAAACAGGCTTAAAACGATTACGGATTAAGCCTGTTAGTCTTCATGCAGGGGGATTAGTCGTCCTTGCTAGGAATATCTATTTTGAGTTCAAAAATATCTTGATGTTCATCTTGTTCAAAATTAATAGTAATCGCATTGAGATCTACTTCAACATATTTAGAAACTACAGCTAAAAGTTCTTTTTGTAGTTCAGGAAGGTAAGACGGTTGGTTCTCAGCGGCATGCTCATGGGCGACTAAAATTTGTAGGCGTTCTTTGGCAATGGATGCTGAACTTGTTTTTTTAGTTCTAAAATAATCTAATAAACTCATTACTTCCCTCCAAAAATTCTACCAAATATGCCTTTTTTAGTCGGCGCAATGAAACGGTGAGGAATGTCATGTCCTAAATAGCGATCAACAATGTCTGAATATGCTTGACCTGCTTTGCTTTTTTCATTGAGAACGATGGGAATGCCTGCATTGGAAGCATTGAGTACTGCTTTGGACTCAGGAATCACACCGATAAGATGGAGCGACAAAATGTCCTGAACGTCATCAACGCTTAACATTTCACCTAATTCCACGCGGCTCGGTGAATAGCGTGTCAGTAAGAGATACTCTTTAATCGGTTCGAGGCCTTCTTCAGCGCGTTTTGATTTACTTGATAGGATTCCAAGCATACGATCAGAATCGCGGACAGATGAAACTTCTGGGTTAGTGACAACAAAAGCATCATCGGCATAGTACATTGCAAGCGTAGCACCTCTTTCAATGCCAGCGGGTGAGTCACAGATAATATATTTAAAGGTTTTTGATAATTCGTCTAATACTTTTCCGACGCCTTCTTGAGTGAGTGCTTCTTTGTCACGTGTTTGAGAGGCGGGTAAAATATATAACTGGTTGCATCGCTTATCTTTGATTAAGGCTTGGTTAATCGTTGATTCACCGTTAATGACATTAATAAAGTCATAAACAACTCTACGTTCGCAACCCATAATCAAGTCAAGGTTGCGTAAGCCAACATCAAAATCAATGACAACGGTTTTATGCCCTTTTTGAGCTAGTCCCATAGCGAGAGCAGCGCTTGTTGTGGTTTTACCAACACCACCTTTTCCAGATGTTACGACAATAATTCTAGCCAATTTAATGTTCTCCTAATGGGTCTGTATTTATAAATCTTGAATGATTAATTTTTCATTATTCAGATAAATTTGTATGGGTTTATTATAACTTGCGGTGTCAAGGTTTTCGCTAACCTGATAAATTCCAGCAATGGAAATAAGTTCGGCCTCAAGGTTTAAACAAAAAATTCGGGAATCTTTATCCCCTAAAACACCCGCCAAGGCGCGGCCTTTTAGAGGGCCGTAGACATGGATGTTGCCTTCAGAAATTATTTCAGCACCTGCGCTAACGCTGGATAAAATGATTAGGTCAGATTTACTGTAAATACGTTGCCCTGAACGGACCTGAGTGGTGATTATTTCGCTAGCGCTTGAATCAGGCACATGAGTTTCTGGCGCTGTTAGCGTTGCGGGGTTTTTCGTTGCGGTTGCTGTTTGAGGGGGGGTGTTTAGGATGGCCAGATTTAATAATCGAGCCTGATTATTTTGGCTTTCGTTGCCGCCTCTGAGTCCAATAGGTTGAAAATTCAGTGCGCGAATTAAGTTGACCAGTTCCTTAGGGTCGATGTTGATGTTTTCTTTCGTTAACGTCCGCAGGTCAATGATAATCGCTGATTGATTGAAAAAATCAGGGGCTTGTTTTATTTTTATTTCGAGAGCTGTTTTTATAGCTGAGAGGTTATTACTCGCTAAATGTAAGCTAGGCATGGTAAAAGAGCCACTTTTGAATTCAAGAACCGGTTTTTCTGAGGCTTTAGGATCGCTGATTAAAGACATTAGCTGGATGTAAGTATGCGATTATGTATTGTGAATGAAGAATACCATTTTTTGCTGTTGTGATAATAGTTTTATGTGGTTGGTGGGCGAATTAACCTTGGAGCACAAAATTTTAATTATCACTTGGAAAGGCTTTATCTGGTTTTCGAACTATCTGTCTAGAGTCAGTTTTGATATAATTACTAGTAATAAGCAAACTTATGGGATTTAATGAGAGCTAGCTAAAAAATATGACTAGTTCACATCTGCCCAGAACATCCAAGGCTAGGGGTGCCTGATTTAAGGCTGAGATTACCCTTTGAACCTGATTCCGGTTAATACCGGCGTAGGAAAGCCCATACTCTTGCGCCTTGTTTAAAATTATTGGAGATTAGCATGAGCGCTATTCGTGAAGACATTCCATCGGCCACTATTTCTAGTGTCAGAATTGATCCATACCCCGCCTCTGAAAAGATTTACGTGGAAGGCAGTCGCGAAGATATTCGCGTACCGATGCGGAAAATAACATTGTCAGATACCCCCGTTTCGATGGGCGTAGAGAAGAATCCCCCTATTTATGTTTATGATACGTCGGGCGTTTACACTGATCCCGCCGTTGAAATAAATTTATTGAAAGGTCTGTCATCAGTTCGTGGCAATTGGATTGACGACCGGAATGATACGGAACAATTACAACAATTAAGTTCTCGTTATGGGCAGGAACGGTTATCAAACCCCGCACTTGATTCTTTACGGTTCCAATATACGCATAACCCCAGAAAAGCAAAAGCGGGTGCCAATGTCTCTCAAATGCATTATGCAAAACAAGGGGTTATTACGCCAGAAATGGAATACATTGCGATTAGAGAAAATCAGAAAATTGCAGAAAATCATGAGTTTTATCGTAACCAGCACCCAGGAGAATCTTTTGGTGCAGCGATTCCAAGCATTATCACGCCAGAGTTTGTTAGAGATGAAGTCGCCAGAGGCCGGGCGATTATTCCGTGTAACATTAATCACCCAGAATTAGAACCGATGATTATTGGCCGTAATTTTTTGGTCAAAATTAATGGTAATTTAGGAAATTCAGCGGTGACCTCGTCCATTGAAGAGGAGGTTGAGAAGATGTTGTGGGGTATTCGTTGGGGAGCGGATACGATTATGGACCTTTCAACGGGTAAGAATATTCATGAAACGCGGGAGTGGATTATACGTAATTCCCCTGTACCTATTGGTACCGTGCCTATTTATCAGGCGCTTGAAAAAGTAGACGGTAAAGCTGAAGAACTAACGTGGGAAATTTTTAAAGATACGTTAATTGAGCAAGCTGAACAAGGGGTTGACTATTTTACTATTCATGCGGGTGTTCGCTTGCAACATGTGCCATTAACGGCACGGCGTGTGACAGGTATTGTTTCACGCGGTGGCTCCATAATGGCTAAGTGGTGTTTAGCACACCATACGGAAAGTTTTCTTTATACGCATTTTGAAGACATTTGTGAAATTATGAAAGCTTATGATGTTTCCTTTTCATTAGGTGATGGGTTGCGCCCCGGTTCTATCGCGGATGCCAATGATGCTGCTCAGTTTGGTGAGCTCGAAACCTTGGGAGAATTAACTAAAATTGCTTGGAAACACGATGTCCAAACTATGATTGAAGGGCCAGGGCATGTGCCGTTGCATATGGTTAAGATTAATATGGAAAAGCAGTTAGAAGCGTGTGACGAGGCGCCATTTTATACGTTAGGGCCATTAACAACCGATATTGCACCGGGTTACGATCATATTACTTCAGCGATTGGAGCGGCTAATATTGGTTGGTATGGTTGTGCTATGTTGTGTTACGTTACTCAAAAAGAACATTTAGGCTTGCCGAATAAGGAAGACGTTAGAGAAGGTATTGTGACCTATAAAATTGCGGCACATGCAGCAGATTTAGCGAAAGGACATCCTGGTGCGCAGGCACGGGATAATGCTTTATCTAAGGCGCGTTTTGAGTTCCGTTGGGAAGATCAATTTAATCTAGGTCTTGATCCTGAGAAAGCGCGGGAATTTCATGATCAAACACTGCCTAAAGATTCAGCAAAAGTTGCACATTTCTGTTCGATGTGCGGGCCTCACTTTTGTTCTATGAAGATTAGTCAAGATGTTAGAGATTATGCGGCAGAGAATGGTTTAGAGGTAGGCGAAGCTTTGGAGGCTGGTATGGATGAGAAATCCAAAGAGTTTTTAGATGATGGTGCTGATATTTATCATAAAGTTTAGAGTTTGAATCTAATTTATTTTTTAAAATTGAGTTATAGGAGAATTAAAAATGCGTAAGATCCAGTTAATAAGCATGGTTGTTTTGTTGGTTGGCTTTGCCCAAGTCTGGGCGGGTGGTGCCCCGGGTAAGGTTATAGGTGCAACAACAACCAATTCTTGGTTGGCTTATAGTTTAGCAAGTCAAGACAGCTTCACTTTTGTTGATTTGCGTTCCTTAGAGGAATACAACGAAGGCCATGTGCCGGGGGCTAAACATTTAGATTATAACGATCTAACAGAACAGTCCTTAGCTGCAATTGTGGATAAGAAAAGCCGAGTCGTTTTATATTGTTCAGGTGTCAATAGTGAATTAGCCGGTTGGGCTTCTCAGAAAGCGCTAGATTGGGGTTGGCAGAATGGATATGTTTTTTATTACCGTACCGGTATTAATGAATGGGTACAGTCTGGTCTATCTGTAGAAAAATAAAAAAATTTAGAGAATAAAAAAGGGCAACTAAATTTCTTTAGTTGCCCTTTTTTTGTTTGAAGACTAATCCTGCAGTTCTTTGAGTACCGCTTGCAAGCTGGTATTAGCATCGCCGAATAACATTTGCGTTTTTTCATGAACAAACAATGGATTATCAACACCGGCATAACCTGAGGCCATGCTTCGTTTAAGAACGATGGTGTTTTCACCCTTCCAACATTCCAACACAGGCATTCCAGCGATCGGGCTGTTGGGGTCATCTAATGCGGACGGATTAACAATATCATTAGCACCAATGACGATCGTGACATCAGTGTCTGGAAAGTCATCATTGATTTCATCCATTTCAAAAACCACATCGTAAGGGACTTTAGCTTCTGCTAACAATACATTCATATGACCGGGCATACGACCGGCAACAGGATGAATGCCAAATCGGACATTTTTGCCTTTTCCATTCAGTAGCTTGGTGATTTCATTAACGGTGTGCTGTGCTTGAGCAACAGCCATACCATAACCTGGAATGATCATGATGTTTTTGGAATCTTTCAGTAATGCTGTTGTTTCTGAAACGCTAATTTCAACAACTTCACCTTCTACCGTTGCAGCAGGACCACCACTAGTTGTACCAAAGCCACCGGCAATAACACTAATGAAGCTACGGTTCATAGCACGACACATAATATAACTTAGAATCGCACCGCTACTACCAACTAAGGCACCGGTAACAATTAAAAGATCATTGTTTAGCATGAAGCCGGTTGCAGCAGCAGCCCACCCCGAGTAACTATTTAGCATGGAAACCACAACAGGCATATCAGCACCGCCAATGGCCATAACCATGTGCACGCCAAAAGCAAGCGCAATGACAGTCATGATTAATAAAGAGAAAGTACCACCGCCGGTTTCAGCCCCTGCAACAAATTGTGTGCAGAGCCATATTGAGGCCACGAGTAAGCCGAGATTCAGCCAGTGACGTCCTGGAATCAATAAAGGGTTACCGCTGATTTTTCCACTCAATTTACCAAAAGCAATGACCGACCCTGAAAAGGTAACCGCACCAATAAGGATGCCGATATAAATTTCAACTTCGTGAATGGTTTTTTCTACCCCGGTTAGTGCTGATGTAGGGTCAATAAAGTTAGCATAACCGACTAAAACGGCTGCCATACCAACGAGGCTGTGCATAATGGCCACTAATTCAGGCATCTCGGTCATTTGAACCTTGAAGGCCGCTTTAGCGCCTATGGCTCCGCCTATGAGTAGCGCAATAATAAGCACAACATAAGAAGAAACCGAATCACTCATAATGGTCGCAAAAATAGCGATGGCCATTCCGATCATGCCGTAATAATTACCGCGGCGAGCTGTTTCTTGATTACTTAAGCCGCTAAGACTTAAGATAAACAAGACAGAAGCGGCAATGTAAGACATTGTAACTAAACCTTGAGACATGTTCTAACTCCTCTTATTTCTTGAACATTTCCAACATACGTCGGGTGACTAAGAACCCACCTGCGATGTTGATTGAAGCGATTAAAATGGCGAGTCCCGATAGTATTGTGATCATAAAACCCGGGGATGAAATTTGGACCAATGCGCCAATAACAATAATGCCACTAATCGCATTGGTTACGCTCATGAGTGGAGTATGTAAGGATGCAGAAACGTTCCAGATTACTTGATAACCAATAAAACACGCTAAAACAAAAACAGTAAAGTGTGTCATGAAGGATTCAGGTGCTGATGCGCCAACCGTATAAAGAGCTGCACCGCCTAGAATCAGTGGGATGAACTGTGTTACTGAGGCAGGAAGTAGTGGTTTTTTTTCTTTAATGGGTTCTGCAGCGGAACTGTCTTCAACTTTAGCACTCGCTTTGGGTGCTGCAGACAATGTGGGTGGAGGGGGTGGCCAAGTTATTTTTCCTTCTTTAATAACAGTGGCGCCACGGATCATCTCATCATCCATATTGACGTCTATTTCACCATTTTTTTCAGGTGAGAGTTCTGTCAGTAAGTGCCGTAGGTTAGTGCCGTATAGTTGGCTAGATTGAGCAGCCATACGGCTTGGTAAATCAGTATAGCCGATAATGGATACGTTATTTTTTATGACAACTTTTCCGGCTTCAGATAATTTACAGTTTCCGCCTTGCTCAGCAGCCAAGTCAACAATAACGCTGCCGGGTTTCATGGATGCAACCATTTCTTTGGTGATTAATTCAGGTGCAGGTCGACCCGGAATTAATGCTGTAGTAATAATGATGTCAACATCTTTTGCTTGTTCGGCAAAGAGTTCCATTTCAGCAGCAATGAATTCTTTACTCATGGTTTTAGCATAGCCACCGGAACCAGCGCCATCTTCTTCAAAGTCCAGCATTAAGAATTCAGCATCCATACTTTCGACTTGTTCTTTAACTTCAGGTCGAGTATCGAAGGAGCGAACAATGGCGCCCATACTTTTTGCTGCACCAATAGCGGCAAGACCGGCAACACCGGCACCTATAACCAGTACCTTGGCAGGAGGAACTTTACCTGCAGCAGTAATTTGACCGGTGAAAAAGCGTCCGAAATGTTGAGCGGCTTCAACAACTGCACGGTAACCTGCAATGTTAGCCATTGAACTGAGGGCGTCACACTTTTGGGCGCGTGAAATCCGTGGAACGCATTCCATGCCCAGTACGGTTACCTTTTTGGCAGCCAGACGCTTCATAAGGGCTTCATTTTGTGCTGGCCAGATAAAGCTGATTAAATTTTGTCCTTTAGATAAAAGGTCGACTTCGTCGACTTTTAATTTAGGGTGCATTTCAGGTGCTCTGACTTTAAAAATAATATCAGAATCAGCCCAGAGCTTTTCAGCACTCTTATTAATAGAGGCGCCAGCATCTTTGTACGCTTTGTCAGAGAAGTTAGCTGCTTTTCCTGCGCCGGCTTCTACAGAAACACTAAAGCCGAGTTTTATGAGTTGTTCAACAATTACGGGGGTCGTCGCTACACGTGCCTCGCCACTGTGAACCTCTTTAGGTATACCGATCTTCATTTGTTCTTCCTCAATATTAGGTAGTAATGATTAATGAGTTTATTCGTTTGTTATCTTGATGGATTTATCACGACAGTTACAATAGCGATAATACGCACAAAAAATCCAACGTAGAGCATAAGGGATTGAGTTTGTTTTATCAATGTGATCTTGGAATGGATGCTAAACCGTGCTTTATTGGTGCGGTAACTGTGTGTTTGGAGCCATACTAGTGCGGTTTTGAAGGCTTGAATGAAGTGGAATCGAAGAAAAGTGGGCCTTAAGGGCGTGGAACCTATTATGAGTCGATCTGTATTTGAGGTAACGAGGAACTATTTTTGAGATTAAGATGAGTGTTTTTTTAGCAAAAGATTTTGTTCAAACCCGTGAAGGGTTGGTGTTTGCAGTGGTTGAAACGGGTCTGGAGAAAGGCCGTATTTTATGCTTTTTACGGTATGTGAAGAAAGATAATCAATGGGTTAAGGTTAATACTGAACAGGCAAATAGACTTTTGATCGAACAGTTTCCACAGTATCGGTACTTTTCACCCTGTAAAGATGCTTTTTTACATGCGGTGTCGCTTGATGATGTTTATCATCACTATCAACCACGTCGCCGACTCAGGGAAATAATCGATGTAGCTAAACCTGACTCATCCGTTATTAAGGATTTAATTGGGTTAGTGGGCGTTCTTGAAGCCCAAGGTTTGCCGGTTTCCCAGTTGGGAGTCACTGGGTCAATTCTTTTAGGGTGTCACAACAGTGCTTCTGATATGGATATAGTGATCTATGATCGCGAGACTTTCCAGGCGGCACGGAGAGTTATCCGTTCCTATCATGAAGCGGGCCTTTCATTGTTAACGAGTGCAGCGTGGCGAGAGTCTTTTAAGCGACGAGCATGTGCGTTAACTTTTGCGG
This sequence comes from Methylococcales bacterium, assembly GCA_030753675.1. Lineage (GTDB taxonomy): Bacteria > Pseudomonadota > Gammaproteobacteria > Methylococcales > Methylomonadaceae > OPU3-GD-OMZ. Next base: position 22,042 of record JASMBU010000006.1, on the reverse strand, counting down.
AGTTTTGTTGGCATGAGCGTAGGAAATTTAATAAAGGTTTGTTTGCAGGGCGAAAATTCGATATTAGTTATGTTTCTGAACAAGCGGAGGGGCACACGGTAACGTATAAAAAACAAGGAGCCATTAAATTGATTACGACAATAGTGTGTAGTGAAAAAGCTTTTGATCATCCTGCCGTTTTTGCGATTGATCATCCAGAGATAAAGGAGATCTGTTGTTATACACCTACTTACACAGGGCAGACTGAAAAAGGAGAGCGTGTGATGGTTTCTGGTTTTCTAGAGCAAGATGATAATGACCAAAAACGTATTGTAGTTGGCTCTAGTCGTGAAGCAGAGGATGAATATTTGAAAGTTATCAATAATGATTAAAGGTGCTGATTTTTCAGCTGTCATACTGGATCTGGATGGTTTGATCTTAGATACGGAGAAAACTTATCGCATTGCTTGGCAATCGGCTTTGGAATTGATGGGTTACTCATTTCCCATAGATCTTTATCAGGGGTTATGTGGTTTGCAATATGAATCTATTGAGCAGTTCTTTGGGGAGCAGTGTGGCGCTAACTTTAATGTCCGGATTTTTCGTAAGATTAGTGCTGAACAGTGGCATGATTATGTAGGTTTAGAAGGTATTGCGGTTAAAGCGGGGGCTTTTGATTTGTTAACGGCATTAACGGAGCGACAAATACCGTATTGCTTAGCGACCAATAGTTTAAGTGAAAATGCTGAGCGTAATCTGGAGATTGCGGGGATAGGGTATTTGTTTCCAAATAAAGTGACCCGAGATCAAGTAAAGCAAGGCAAACCCGCGCCCGATATTTTCTTGTTGGCGGCAAAGTTGATGGGCTATCCGATAGCAAAGTGTTTGGCAGTTGAAGACTCAGTTGTGGGTGTAGAAGCAGCCCAGGTTGCGGGTGCTATTCCTATTTGGGTTCCTGATAGTTATTCAAAGCAAACATTAATGGATTCAGAAAAAGTCTGTCAGCTCAATGACTTGGTGGAATTGGAGCGGTTATTGTTTTGATTGCGGTGTAATAATTCACGTCAAAATGACTGATTAGGTATAATTGTAGAATCTTTCATTACTTATTCTTCTGGTTATTTCTTGAATACCACACCAACTAAAGTTACTGTTATTGCACCGGCTCGATTACATATGGGTTTCATCGATCTTAGTGGTTCATTGGATCGTCATTTTGGCAGTATTGGTTTAGCACTTAATAATTATGAAACTAAGCTCTCTTTGACGGCCTCACACCGAAGTTATGTCAGTAGGGAAGCGCCTAGTCGAACGTTACAGTGTGTTCAACAATTATGTCAAAAGTTAGGCGTGTCTGATCAAGTGCATGTGGATGTTCAGTCAGCAATTCCAGCGCATATTGGGTTGGGATCAGGAACCCAATTGGCCTTAGCGGTAGGGATGGCGCTTAATGTTTTTTATCAATTAGACCTTTCTATTCGTGATATTGCACATTTAACTGACCGCGGTGGGCGTTCGGGTATTGGGATTGGTGTTTTTGAAAAAGGGGGGCTTGTGGTTGATGGTGGCCGAGGTCAACATACGATTACACCGCCGGTACTTGTACAAATGCCGGTCCCTGAGGGATGGCGTTTTATTTTATTGTTAGATCGTCGAGGTCAGGGTTTGCATGGTGATGGCGAAATTCAGGCGTTTAAAAAGTTACCCCCTTTTCCTAAAGAAGAGGCGGCTAGATTATGTTATTTGTTACTGATGCAGGGGTTACCCGCCTTAGCAGAACAAAATATTGATGAGTTTGGTTCCGTAATTACACAATTACAACGGTCAGTAGGTGCGCATTTTTCACCCGCCCAGGGTGGCGCTTTCACAAGCCATGAAGTCGGTGAGGTTATGGCGTGGTGCTCAGAACAAGGCGCTGTTGCTATTGGTCAGACATCATGGGGACCGACTGGTTTTTGTGCGGTTCAAGGGGACCAGCAAGCCAGTGCATTAGTGCGTGCAGCGAAGCAACAGTTCGGTCATTTGGTTAATTTAGAGTATGTCGTTACCCAAGCCAGAAACCAAGGTGCAAAAATCATCGTTGAGTAAACAGGTTGTTATTGTTGCCCATTCAGGTCGAATGTTGGCAAATTCTGCCCGTCAATCTAATTGGGTTCCTTTAGTCATTGACAGCTTTGGTGATCAAGAAATAGCTCATCTCGCCCAGAAAAATTGGGTGGTTCCAGATTTCTCCAAAGCATCGTTGGAGCCGATTATTACCACTATAAAACAGGATTTTGATGTTGATCAGTTAGTTTATGGCAGTGGTTTTGAGTTTCATTTAGAAACGTTATTTTGGCTTTCTGAGCACTTTACTGTTTTAGGCAATACGGCCGTTACTTTTCAGCAGGTACAGGATAAAGTTTTTTTCTTTGCAACGCTTCAGCGGTTACAGATCCCTTTTTTAGAAACTCACTTTACAGCGCCACCCGTTGGTACCAATGAATGGCTTATTAAGCCCACTGCGGGTGAAGGGGGGGTAGGTATTCATTGGTATGATTCACGAGAATTAGTCAAGGATACGGTTTATTGGCAGCGTTATCAAAAAGGTACCGTGGGTTCAGTGCTTTTTGTAAGTGACGGGGAAAGTGTGCAAATTATTGGTTTTAATGGTCAGTGGGTGGAGTCTGGCCACACGCAATATCCCTTTGTTTTTTCAGGTGTTAGGCATTGTCCCATCGTGGGTGTTACGTATGGGCAGCAAGTATTAGATTGGCTCAATCAGTTAGTGGGTGTCTTTTCCTTGGTTGGGTTGAATAGCTTAGATTTCATCATGAATAAGGGTCAGTTATGGGTCCTTGAAATTAATCCAAGGCCTTCAGCCAGCTTGATGCTTTATGATGGTTATTGCCGTAACAAACTCTTTGAGCGTCATGTTCAGGGGTGTCTGAGGCACTTAATGGATATTCCGGCACAATCTATCGATTATTATCGTGGATATCAGGTGTTGTATGCTTACTATGAATTAGTTATACCTGAACAAGTTGAGTGGCCTGACTGGGTGTTAGATAAGCCGGGTGTAGGCGTAATAATTCCCATTAATGGCCCTATTTGCAGTATTATTGCCGCTGAGCAAAATACGGAGAGACTCACAGATTTGTTGAATTATCGTGCTCGAGTTGTCTACCAATTACTTATTTACAAGGAAAAAGTTTCATCATGCAATTTCATGCCAGTGTTAATAAATTAGCGAAGCCTCTAGTCACAAAACTTATAGAAAATGCAGATGCATTAAGGCTTAATGTTGAGCAATTAGAGAATGGTTGTACCATCATTGATGCCGGCATAAATGTTCCGGGTGGGTTGGAAGCTGGGCGAATAATTTCTGAAATATGTTTAGGGGGTATGGGGTCTGTATCGCTGACGCAAAGCGGGCAGGTTAGTCAGTGGCCATTAACCGTAAATGTTCATACTGGAAACCCTGTTTTAGCCTGTTTAGGCAGTCAATATGCAGGTTGGAGTTTAGCGCATGAGAAGTTTTATGCCTTGGGTTCGGGTCCTGCGCGGGCTTTGTGTGTTAAAGAAGATCTATTTAAAGAACTTGATTACCGTGATGATTTAGACTCAACCGTTTTGGTCATTGAAGGGGACAAAGTGCCGCCATTACCGTTAATAGAAAAAATAGCAGATGCTTGTCATTTAGCGGCGTCTCAACTGACTATTATTTTAACTCCTACGAGTAGTTTAGCGGGTTGTGTTCAGGTGGTTGCCAGAGTATTAGAGGTGGCTATGCACAAAGCCCATGAACTTCATTTTCCTTTGGAAGATATTGTTGACGGCAGCGGCAGTGCGCCATTATGTCCGCCGCATCCTGATTTTGTTAAAGCGATGGGGCGTACGAATGACGCCATATTATTTGCAGGCCAAGTGCACTTGTTTGTAAATGGGAGTGATGAAGCAGCCAAGAACTTAGCTAATCAACTACCGAGTTCTACCTCTAAAGATTATGGCAAGCCATTTGCTGAGATATTTAAAGCGTATGATTACGATTTCTTTAAGATTGACGGTATGTTGTTTAGCCCTGCTCGGGTTACCGTTACAGCGGTAGAATCAGGACATAGTTTTCATGCGGGTCAATTAGATGAAGCATTATTGAATCAATCGTTTGGAGTATAAAGGTTCGTGCCTGACATCGTTATTTTTACCGATGATCCTGGGTGGCATGGTAGGCAGTTGCAAGAGGCATTTGCACAGCGCGGGTTAGACAGTATTTTTGTCTCTTTAACGGATTGTCAGTTGAACTTGAGTAATCAAGGGTTGCCGATTAGGATTCCGGGTTTTGAAACGCAATTACCGGTTGCTGCTTTTGTGCGTGGTGTACCGGGTGGCTCACTTGAAGAAGTGGTTTTTTATCTGGATGTTTTGCATGGTTTAACTTTATTAGGGGTTCCTGTGTACAACAATGGTAGGGCCGTTGAGCGCAGTGTCGATAAAGCAATGACCAGCTTTTTGCTACAGAAAAGTCAATTAGCCACACCCAAAACATGGGTGCTTAGGGATCGAGATCAAGCTATTAACCGTGTTACTGAAGAATTACAACAAGGTTTTCGCGTGATCGTAAAGCCTGTGTTTGGTTCTCAGGGGGAAGGTATTCGACTGATTGAAAAAGAATCAGATTTGGTTTGGATGGCACCCAGTCGGGGAATCTATTATTTGCAACGGTTTATTAATTGTCAGGGGTCTGGGTATTATGATTGGCGAGTATTTGTTATCAATCAGAAGGTTGTTGCTGCGATGCGCCGAGAAGGGTTGTTTTGGTTAAATAATGTAGCCAGAGGCGCTAAATGTAGAGCAGAAAAATTAGATGAAAGTATGGAGCAGTTGGCCTTGCAGGCGACTGATGCATTAGCAATGGATTATGCCGGTGTTGATATTATCGTCGACCAGGATGGTCATTGTTCGGTTATTGAAGTCAATAGTATTCCAGCGTGGAAGGGTTTGCAAAGTATTTGCCACATTGATGTCGCTCAGTTATTGGTGGCAGACTTATTAAAACGACATTTATATCAAGGTACTAATAGGCCTAAATCGGTGGTTCTGGAGTGATGACACAAGACCAGTTAATGGCGTTGTATATCAAGGCTTGTGAGCTTGAATTGCAAACGTTTAAACCGGGAAATGTCAGCGTGTATGCCGATGGTCATGATATGGTTGTCGATGATTTTCGGTTAAGCGCTCAAGTCAGTGCGGAATCGATTACCAATTTGAATTATTCCTTGGGTGAAAAAATTTATTATGCGGTATGGCGTACGCGTGAGGTCGTTGGCTGTAATACCAATTTAGGTATTTTATTGTTAGCAGCACCCTTATTTGAGGCAGTTAAATACTTGCCAGCTGTTAATTCTTTACAAAAAGCAGTGGAACGAGTTTTAAGTGAAACAACAATAGCCGATGCCAATTGGGTTTTTAAAGCAATAGCCCTTGCAAACCCAGGGGGTTTAGGGTGTTCAGGTCAGCAGGATGTGCATGAGGAAGCCTCCGTATCGCTTGTGGAAGCGATGGATTTAGCGAAGGATAAAGATAGAATTGCGGTGCAGTATGCTACGGGTTATAAAGATGTTTTTAATTTTTCAATTTTAATGTACAATTCTGCGATAAGTCAATACCTTGACCCAAGGATGGCTTCGTTATCTGTTTATGTAGGGTTTCTATCGCACTTTCCGGATAGTCATATTGAACGAAAATATGGTGGTAAATATTCTGAAATGGTGAAAAACAAGATGAAAGAACTGTCAATTAGACTGTTAGAGTCTGATCGTTTGTTTCTTTTAGAGGATGCTTTGTATGAGATCGATTCTGAATTTAAAGAATTAGGGATTAACCCGGGAACTACGGCGGATTTGACAGTTGCAACTTTGTTGGCTGTTTTTATTCAGGACCATCTTGCCTTATATTAATGCGGCACTAGTTATGAGTGAGTATACGTTGTATAACCTGCGCACTCTTATTGTGAGTTATTGCACTAATATGATGACAAGAAGGGAATCTGAGTTAGGCGTTTGAATCAGTGCCTTAAATAATAACCTTTAAAATCAATGGGTTATTTTTTTTGGCATTATTTATGCATCAAATACTTAGGTGGTTTCTGAACCTGTTTGTCGCGCACAGTTTTTCGGTCTTAAGCCGTGACTTATGTTTGCTAGAAACATTGATGTATAATTTATAGAAGGAAGCATAGAAAGTGTCTATACTTACGCAAGTGTTATCTTTTTTTGATAAAGATGAAGAAATTGAAGAGTTGGAAGTCTCTTCTGAGACAGTCGTTACCGCGACAAGTGAACCAAAATTAAAAACTAAAGAGGAAAGTACAAAAATGGCTAAAATTAATAAAATGTGTGTGGGTGAATCATTAATCGGTGATGGAAATGAAGTTGCCCATATTGATTTGATTATTGGTCCACGTGGTAGTGCAGCAGAAACATCTTTTGCGAACTGTATCACTAACAATAAAGACGGTTTTTCAAGTCTTTTAGCAGTTGTTGCTCCAAATTTGATGGTTAAACCTTCAACTGTAATGTTCAACAAAGTGACTATTAAAGGTTCTAAACAAGCTGTTCAAATGTTTGGCCCAGCACAACGTGGTGTTGCAATGGCGGTTGCTGATTCTGTTGAAGACGGTACTATCCCTGTAGAAGAAGCAGATGATTTGTTCATTGCAGTCGGTGTGTTTATTCATTGGGCTGCTGAAGATGATGCGAAAATCCAAGAATACAACTACGCTGCAACTAAAGAAGCGTTGGCACGTGCTGTAGCTGGATCACCAACAGCAGCTGAAGTTGTAGCCGCTAAAGGTGAAGCGACTCATCCTTTCGCAGCTAACTAAAATAGACCAGAATAAAATCTGATTTATTTCGGAAAGATACCTCGGCAAGTCCGGGGTATTTTTTTGCCTGAAATTTAACGAAAGGTTTATTTTTGGGCTAATTGGGCAATGATATCGTGATCAATTTGTTTATTATGAAGAGCGCTGGCAATTAATGCCGTCTGGATATTAGATTGTTGAAGTTGCTCCAGATCTTTGTGTGAACGAATACCACCCGCTGCAACGAGATCAATGTCTGGGCTTAGTTTTTTGAGTATGGCGAGCTTATCAAAATCAGGACCTTGATTTCCTCCGATACGGTCGAGGGTCATGATGATCACAGTATCCGGCCAAAGTAGTGGTTTTTGAAATAAGGTGGCTGGTCCTAAGGGTAGATTGTGAGTGAAATCAAGCGATAAAATGAAGGGTGGGTAATGAGCGAAGTGGTCATCTGTTAGCGGGGTTGTGGGGCTAAGGCTTTCGCTACCAATAATGGGAGTGAGTTGTTGATGTGTGAGTGTTTCAGAAGGCAATGCGCCTTGATCAATCCAAAAATTAATTTCTGAATAGTGCGTTAATAAGTCAATAATGAGATGGTTGTTATGACCCGAATTCATAATGGCATTTAAATCAGCAATGTAGATAGTGTCGAAGGCATATAATGATAAAAAATCATTAATAACCTGTTTAGGTTGGCTCGATTTACACAAGGCACTATTAACCGGTTGATAGTGTTTTCGGATGCCATTTTTTGCATGAACCACATGGCCGTTTAAGAGGTCGATAACAGGAATTAATCTCATGGCTATACTGTACGTTATGACCCAAGGAATAACTAGTTACGGGACTGAGTTGCTATGAGAATTCTTGTCTTTGAATTTATTACCGGTGGTGGATGTAATCAGCAGTCTTTACCCGGTTCATTAGTTCAAGAAGGTGAGCTGATGCGCGCGGCATTGCTTTTGGATTTGTTGGAAATACCTGCCATAGAAATAAGATTACTCCATGATCAGCGCTTATCGCTTAATAAGAGTTTGCTTGAAAATCAGGTGATTGAAATTATTCCAGTTGCAGCTAAGCAAGATTTTTGGCAGCTTCTAGCCGAACAAGAGTCTTGGGGTGATGCTGTTTGGCCGATTGCACCTGAAAGTGAAGGTGTTTTGGCGGCGATTAGTAATTGGGTGGAGCGTTCTGGATTGAAGTTGCTGGGGTCTTCTTCTGAGGCAGTAGTCTTAACGGCAGATAAGTATCGTTTGTATAAACATTTGGACTATTACGGGGTTCCTGTTGTTAAAAGCTATACCTGTGCGGAGTTATATCTTTTACCTTCCGGTCCTTGGGTCTTAAAACCACGTGATGGTGTTGGTTGTGAAGGGGTGTGTAAGATTAATTTAAAGGCGGATTTTAAGTCCTTAAAGAATGCTGAAAAGTTTATTGTTCAGCCTTTTGAGCAGGGGAAATTATTAAGCCTGTCGTGTTTGTTTATGGATGGCCAAGGTATTTTGCTTTGTATTAATGAACAATGGATTAAACAAGCTGGGGGTGCTTTTTCATTAGAGCGAATAACGGTTAATGTGACTCAGCGAGCTGCAGATTTCACTCAGTTAGTTTCGCAATTAGCCAAGGTTGTTCCAGGGTTATGGGGCTATGTAGGGATAGATTTAATCGTAGGCGAAGTGGGGTTTAAGGTTTTAGAAGTTAATCCTCGATTGACAACGTCATACGCTGGAATCCGTGCGGCATTAGGCGGTAACCTTGGTGCGAGTATTGTAGCTATGCTAACGGGAGAGATGAATTATATAGCGCAATATGATCAATCAGTAACAGTTGAAATACCACAGGAGGAAAAGTGACTAATAAGGTTGTGGGGTGGGATATTGGCGGTGCACATGTCAAAGCGGTGCTAATAGATTTGGATAATCAGGGTATTCGAGTGATCCAGCGGCCCTGTCCATTGTGGCAAGGGTTGTCTCATTTGCAGCGTGCAGTGGCTGAAATAGTTGAGCAGTGGGGTGATTTATCAGGACCTCAAGTGATAACCATGACGGGAGAGTTAGCCGACTTGTTTAACAACCGAGAAGAGGGCGTCAATGAGCTAATAAAAACGATGTCAGAAATTCATCCAGAGCAACCCTTATGGGTCTATGCTGGGGGTGTATCCTTTTTACGTCCTTCAGAGATTAAAGCTCATCATATTGACCACATCGCATCGGCAAATTGGCGAGCGAGTGCACGCTATAGTGCAGAGCAGAAACGCGCCGGATTATTCGTGGATATGGGGAGTACGACGACAGATATTTTGTGGTTTAGTAACGGCCTTATTCAAGGTGGGGCGATCACTGATTTTCAGCGTTTGTGTTCTAGGGAATTGATTTATACCGGTATTGTTCGAACACCATTAATGGCCATTACTCAGGTGATTAATTTTAAAGGTCATGAAGTAGGAGTTATGGCGGAGCATTTTGCTACGATGGCTGATGTTTATCGTATTGTTGGATCATTGAATGAAAGTCACGACCAATTTCCTGCTGCCGATGGCGCTGATAAAACGGTATCACATAGCATCCGCCGTTTAGCACGGATGATAGGCTGTGATGTTAATGATCATCATGTTAGTGATTGGAGGGCATTAGCGCATCAATTTAAAAGCAGGCAGATGTTAAATATTAAATGTGCTATTGAAAAACTGGGAGGTGCTGAACTTGCAGTGGCGGATAGCTGTTTGATTGGCGCAGGTATTGGTCGATTTTTGGTTCAAGAAATAGCAGAAGAGATGGCGCTTGATTATCTGGATTTTAATGATTTATTTCCAGAGCAGCAGAAAGGGTCGGCTATGAGTTTAGCTGATTGTGCGCCCGCTGTTGCTGTTGCGAAGCTTTGGCTACAGTATAATGAATAAGTTAATTGAGTGCAGTATCGATCAGTTTTGTTATGTGTTCTAAAATAGCGTGTTACAATTTCAATGATAAGACATGCCTTCTTGTTGTGAAAATTTGTTAATGTCCTCATCTAAAACCCTTATCCATCAGTTACCTTATTATCCAGACAGTGCGGATATTTTTTCGCCGTTGGCGAATAAGCCATGGTCTATATTCTTAGACAGTGGAGACCAATCTTCAAGGTTGGGTCGATTTGATATTATTGTGACTGACCCGGTTTGTACATTGGTCACGCGAGGGTTGGAAACAACCATTATGGATGAGCAAGGTGAACGAATTAGTAAGGAAGACCCTTTCTTATTGATTAAACAATGCTTGTTAGCCAGAAAATGTAACAGTGATATTGTTCCTTTTAGCGGCGGTGCAATGGGCTATTTTTCGTATGATTTATCACGACGACTAGAGTCTTTACCCGCTATTGCGTTAGATGCTGAAAATACCCCTGATATGGCCGTAGGTATTTATGATTGGGCTGTGATTGTTGACCATGCTAAGCAACAAAGTTGGTTGGTTAGTCAGGGGATGTCAACGAAGACCACTGATAACTGGAGCGCGCTGATCAGCCAATTTAGTCCGCCGCATGAACCTGAGGATATCCCTGTTTTTAAAGTATTGGGGGAAATTAAATCAAATATGACACAGGCGCAATATGAGGTCGCTTTTGATCATATTAAAGCCTATTTGAAGGAAGGGGATTGTTATCAAGTTAATTTGGCGCAGCGATTTAGTTGCCAATGTGAGGGGAATGCGTGGGAAGCTTATTTAAGGTTGCGTAGAATTAATTCAGCGCCCTATTGTGCGTATTTAAATTTGCCTGACGTACAGATTTTGAGTTCTTCGCCTGAACGTTTTTTGAGTGTAGATAAAGGTCGGGTGGAAACTAAACCGATTAAAGGAACGATCGCTAGAAAGTCTGGTGTCTTGGAGAATGAAGCCCAAATTGAGACCTTGACAAACAGCTTGAAAGACCGAGCTGAGAATTTAATGATTGTTGATTTACTTCGTAATGATATTAGTAAAAGCTGCCAAGCTGGTTCAGTTAGAGTACCAAAGTTATTTGCAGTCGAAAGTTTTGCAACGGTTCACCATTTAGTGAGTACGGTGGAAGGGCAATTGGAAACCGGGTTACATGCATTGGATTTGTTACGAGGCTGTTTTCCAGGTGGATCCATTACTGGCGCGCCTAAAATAAGAGCCATGGAGATTATCGAAGAATTAGAGCCAAATTGTCGAGGCGCTTATTGTGGTTCGATTGGTTATATTGGATATAATGGCAATATGGATACTAATATTGCTATACGAACCTTGGTTTATTCTGAAAATACGTTGCGATTTTGGGCCGGTGGCGGCATTGTGAATGATTCCGTTCTTGAAAATGAATATCAGGAGTGTTTTGATAAAGCACAGGCTATTTTTAATTTATTGGAACAATTAAAGCATTGATTGTGATGCCGTGAAGGTGGTTAATTAAGTACTATTATGCGGGTTATTAAACTGGGTGGAAGTGTCTCAAAATCCCAAGAGCTTTATGATTGGATAAGAGCAATTATTGACTTGTCGAATGAGCGTATTGTCATAGTACCTGGTGGAGGGGGCTTTGCTGATCATGTGAGAAGTTTACAAGCCTATTGGGATTTTAATGATTCTGTGGCGCATGAAATGGCTATCTTGGCTATGCAGAATATGGCAGTATGTTATGCCGGATTAGATAGTGCCTTGCAGGTGGCAACTTCGCTTGAAGATATAAACGGCATATTATTACAGGGGCGAGTGCCGGTTTGGTCGCCCACAATGTCGTGGCTTGACCAACAGAATGTAGCGCATTCTTGGGATGTTACTTCAGATAGCTTGTCAGTTATCATTGCCCGAGCTTTGGCCGCAAAACAGTTAATATTGGTTAAATCACTAAGGGTGTCTAAAGAGATAACAGTTACAGAGCTGGTTGAACGAGAGATTGCAGATAAGGCGTTCAGTCGGTATATTAAAAACAGTGATTTTGATTTAACCTTGAGTCATAAAGATGACTTTTTATTGCTTTCTGATTTACTCGTAAACAATTGAATTAAACAGCATGACTTACCTAAGCAAAAAACCAGTGGCCACCTTAACGTTGGCAGAACAACTAACCAAGAAACCTGTGTTATTGGTGGTTGAGTTTTTGGCAAAGCAATATCGCCAAGTTGTTTATCGTGCTCGGGAATCTGTGGGTCAACACAAAAGAGATATTGTGGTTTTAAGGGTAGAGGAAACCAGTGATAGTTTACAAGAGACTAAGAAGCAGTTTACCGATGCTCTCGAGAATTTTAAGAAAATTGTTCGTGTTGATGAAGCAGGTTTAGGCGATTGTTATCGTGACCTTAAACGCCATTATGATAGAAGTGAAGCTTGTTCTGTTGCGGTTCACGATAAAATTAAAGCGATTGAAGAGGTGAGTGAGGCCTTGTTTAAGGAATGGGAGCAAGAGCTTGATCTTTATACGAACCGTTCGTTAAAGGCACACAGTCGGCAGCAATTAAAAGTCACCAAGTTGCATTATAAACGCTTGATTAAAGCGATGAAGCAAGCAGAGTTACGCATAAGGCCGGTTTTGTTCGCGTTTAGAGATCAAGTTTTGTTTATGAAGCATAACCTTAATGCCCAAGCAATAGCGGCTTTACAGCATGAATTAGCCGTCATTGGTTTTGACATTGCTCAGTTAATAGCAGCGATGGAGAAATCTATTACAGAAGCGAATGATTTTGTTTTTACCTTAGTTGAGCAAAAGTCATTGCCGCATTCGAAGTAGTATTTGGCGGGTATAAAAAAAGGAGCCTTGGCTCCTTTTTTTAGTAATGGCTCTTAGCGTAAGTCGTATAAGATATTGTTCATACTGTCTCTTTTTTGTTTTTCTATATCTCTTTTATGGTTCATATCTTGTTCAAAGCGTTCGTCTTCATAGGATTTAATCATGGCATCCCAGTCGGCAAATTTAGTATATTCAGGGCGCCCTGATTTTTGTAGTTCAGTAAATTTTGCTTTCCCGGCCGTAATGAGTTCAGCGCTTTTCATGCCATCTACAACATCTAAGAAATCTGAGTTTTTCTCAAAACCGTTTTTCAACGTCCAAAAAGCGATTTCGAATTCCAGCTTCTGGCGCTTGGGTAGGTATTCTTTCATGACCCTGACAGACTTAAAGGCTAGCTTACTGGTACGGCCATTAATTTGTCTTTCTCCGCTACATCCGATACTTAGCATGGCGGTTAGGCAGATTAAAAGGATAAAGATTTTTTTCATGGCATTACCTCGTGCATATGTTAGTTATGATTAATTTAAGTCGGTTTCTATCAATGTTGTTGTATTTTACGCTAAACTGGCCGATAACTTTGGCATCTTAACGAAGTAAATTAGCATTTTCCTAAAGGTATTAGCAAACAATCTATGCTGGATTTTATTCAATCATTAAAGAGTCGTTATTTAAGCACTATAACTTATCAGATTTCTGATGATAAGCAAGTCACTATTTACCAACAGCGGATCGAACAACTGATTTTAGCAGAATCTTTTTTAAAGAAAGGCGCTGTGGGTTCAACGCACTCCGAGCGGGCCTTGCAGATAGCTGTTATTGGCCCGACGCAAGTCGGCAAAAGTTCGATTGTTAACTTATTGTTGAATAATCCGATCGCTGGCGTCAGTGCATTAGCAGGTTATACGGTGCACCCGCAGGGTTTTATGGCCGGCGTTTCAATTCAAGATTGTCAGTGGTTAGAACGTCACTTTGGTGATTTCAGACGTGTCGATATGACAAGCCTGAGCACGCAAGATTATTATGCTTATTCGTTAACCTCTTCTGGGAAGAACCCTCCCACACCCTTACCGGAGTGTTTACTTTGGGATTTACCTGATTTTGATTCAATAGATGCTGCGGGCTATCGTGAAGGTGTCTTAACAACCATTGGTTTAGCAGACATCATTGTATTGGTGCTGAGCAAAGAGAAATATGCGGACCAGTCAGTCTGGGAAATGATGGCGTTGTTAGAACCGCTAAATTTACCGACTATTATTTTTGTTAATAAATTGGTTTGCGACAGTCAGCAGTTGGTCTTATCATCATTAAATGACAAATGGCGACAAACGCGAAAAGATGCGGTGCCCACTATTATTCCGCTCAATTATCAATCCTCAGGCCACTTAACCGATTGGCCACAAGCCGAATTTGAAGCGGCAAGTCGGGCATTTAAAGAAGCTTCGATTCAACGTAAAGCTTCTGAGCAATCCAGTTATGAGCAGGCTTATTTAAGTCAGCATTGGGACAGTTGGTTGGCACCTATACGTGAAGAAGAGGCAGCCATAAAGGTTTGGAGTCAGTTATTAGATAGTGCGGTTAAAGAGGCGTTGACGCAGTTTGAGCGTGATTATTTAGAGCACCCACACCACTACGAGACCTTCCAAAATGCCTTGTTGGAATTACTGACATTATTGGAGATTCCGGGTTTAGCGAAGATACTCAGTAAAATACGTAGGGTGCTAACTTGGCCCGTTCGTCAGATCTTCCGAATAGGCCGGTTAGGTAAAGGTGGTGGAGATGTCGCGGATGTTAGCCAAGAAATTAATTTACTGAACCAAAAAGCTGAGCATTTTTTAATTCAGGTCTCTGAAAAGATTATTGACCAAATTGATGATGAACCAGAAAAGGCTCAATGGTGGAAAGAAATGAATGCCATTATGCGCTCAAATCGTCAAACTATTTTGGATGCCTTTGGGCAGGCCGTCTTGGTTTATCACGATGATTTTCAAGATGAGGTGGATGAAATTGCGCAACGGTTATACCGTAAATTGCAGGATCAGCCAGCTGTTTTAAATAGTCTTCGAGCGACTCGATTAACGACTGATTCAGCGGCGATAGCATTGGCTATAAAAACTGGCGGCATTGGGTTGCAGGATTTAATAATTACCCCATTAATGTTGTCAGTGACATCACTGTTGGCCGAAAGTGCATTAGGAAGTTATATTGGCCGACTGGAAATGGAATTAAAACAAAAGCAGTTAGCAACGGTTAAGCAACAGTTGTTTTTAGAAGCCTTGAAAGTCCCGATGGCTAAGTTGCCTGAGCAAATGGAACAGAATAAGCGTTTTAATGTTTCGTTAGATCGGGTTGAGCAAGCTGAGCAACAGTTAAAAGAGAAAAAGCATGGATTACGATTATTCTGAACTGGTAAGAAAAGCACAGAAATGGAGTCAGCAGACTCTTGATTCCGGTTGGGTAAGTCCCGTTGAGGTTCAGGCGTTATCTGAAGCAGAGCTTAATAATGCCGATGCCTTGTTTTCGAATGCCGGCCAACGCCCATTGATTGTCGCTTTTTTAGGGGGTACTGGGGTCGGTAAGAGTACGTTGATTAATCGTTTGGCAGGAAAAGATATTGCGCGTACGGGTGTCGAGCGACCGACCTCTCGAGAAGTAACGTTGTTTTACCATCAATCAGTTGCTTTGCAACAATTCCCAGAGCATCTTCCGATTGAAAAGATAAGAACGGCACCGCATCAAGATGATACGCACAAGGATGTGATGTGGGTCGATATGCCCGATATGGATAGTACGGAAATGGAAAATAAAGCGCTGGTTTTGGAGTGGCTAGCACATGTTGATGTTTTGGTTTATGTGGTTAGTCCCGAACGCTACCGTGATAATAAGGCTTGGCAATTATTATTAGCCGAAGGGGGCAAACATGCTTGGTTATTTGTAATGAACCAATTTGATCGGGGCCAACCCGAACAGCAAGTCGATTTTGTGCAGCAGTTACATAAAGCGGGTTTTGTTGATCCCATTATCATAAATACGATTTGCGCCGGCGAGAACAGCAATAGTGAGAAAGATGAGTTTAATCGGTTGGGTGTAACTATTCATCAGTTAGCTAATCGTCAAACCATAGCTAAAATTGAATACCGAAGTTTACAGATAAAAAGAGCAGATTTGAAACAGCGTTTAGAGGTTTGTTTGGCTCGTTTTGGTATGGACGATGCGCATCAGAAATTAGTTGATAATTGGTTACTTAATTGGCAGCGAAATGAAGAGATACTGCAAAAAGGGATGGTTTGGCCTCTTCAATGTATGTCGGCAGATTATGCTGAGAAAGAGACACATTTGTTGGAAGGACTGTTTCGCCGCAAGACAGAAAAACAAGAACCTAAGAAGTCTGTTAAGACAGAGTTTTGGGATGATTGGGCACAAAGTCGCTATGAAGATGAACTGGATCAGTTGATTTTAATAGCAGACGACCAGCGTCTCGCATTAGCGCCACTGAGACAAGAATTACAATCCTTACGTGTAACCGCTAAAAGTAAAGTTGAAGCGCATGTGGAATTAGCCGTTAGAGGTGCTCTTGTTAGGCCCGGTAATGGTGTGCAACGATTCTTTTTGAAGTTATTTGCTTTTCTGGGTGCGGTGTTACCGTTATCCGCTATGGGTTGGGTAGGTTACCAAGTTTTTGAAGGGTATTATCAGAGTGGGATAACGGAGCGTTCTTATTTAGGAACTGATTTCGCTATTCACAGTATTTTATTGATTTTAATTACCTGGTTATTACCTTTTTTCATACAAAGGCAATTGAAGCCCTCAATGGAAAAAGTCGCTCTTAAAGGATTGGCAACGGGTTTAACAAAAGGACTGACGGCACTCAGTGCCGATGTGTTGAAAGTCGTGGCGGAAAATAAAGAAACCCGAGATCATATTGTCGCGGAGGTACAGGCGTTAATTCAACAGTGTGAAAGTGCTGGTGCAAAGCCGCAAGAAGTTGAAAATAGCACCTTATCACGGATGTTGATTTCTGATCGAAAATAACGGTAAGGATAAGATGGCTTAGCTGGATATTGATTTATCTATGAGGAGCGTCTTAAAGGAATTGGTCAAGGGTAATGGAATTAATACGCTGTTGTGACTGGGCGGCAGATTTATCTTCGGCGGTATTGTAACCCCATAAGGCAAACGACAAGGTGAGTGTAGAAAGTCGGTCGTTGGCAATGACATTGAGCAAAGTGGCTAGTCGATCTTCGACAAAATGAATGCTTTGTTGTGGGTTTTTTTCGAGCAGTTCACTCAAAACGGCTTCTTTACTCATTTGTCGATCTAAGCCATAAATGCAATGACCGGGTAAGTTAATTTCATTAGCGACCAGTATTTGGCTAACAAAGCGTTCTTGTTTTGTGGTGACAATAGCCCAAGGTTGGTGACTTATATTTTTTAATTTTTCACGTATTCCGGGGAAAAGTGGGTTCATGGCTATCCACTCATCTAGATTATTTTTAATCCAGTAATCACGAGTATTCCCAAATAATTTTTTAAGGGCTTCGGGGGTTTGGTCAGATTCCACAAGGACTTGCCGTTTGATGGTGTTGAAGTTGTTAATAATAGAATCAATACTTTGCTTTAGGTAAAGAAGGCGGATGATTAAAATAGCTTCGAAGCCTGTTTCAATGACGGGTCGAGTTAAGCGGAATTGGTTTATTAATTCTGTGCTTGGAAGGGGGGCTTTCATGTCAGGCCAGATTTGTATGGCCGCTTTCCAGCCGGTAATACCAGTTTCAATTGCACTGTCGCAGATGACACCATCAAAGTCGAGCGCATAGATAACAGTTTTTTGCATAAGTTGCTCTTGCGAATGATAGCCAGTAAAAAAAGATGCTATTATATGTGAATTTAAATAATTTAATAGAATCAAATCATTGCATACTGTAGAATTATTTAGGCAATAAAGGGGGCGACATGGCTTCGACGTGGATAGCAAAACCTTGAGTGCATGCCGAGGACAGTACACCTCGTAAAATCTACTGAACTTAAAGTATTCGCAAATGACGAAAACTACTCAATGGCTCTAGCTGCGTAAAACCAGCACCATTCCTCTGACTGTGTGTGCTTATGCGGGCAGAGTTCTTCGGAACACTCAGAGGTCATCTCACATAAGATCGCGCCAAGGCTTCGTTCGTAGCTGGAAGCGTTAAACTCAATCGAAATCGCTGATAGTTTTCTTGGCCTGTCGGGTAGCTATTAGTTAAACAAAAGCACGGGATAAGCATGTAGACCTTATGGCGGAGTGTTTGCGGACGGGGGTTCGATTCCCCCCGCCTCCACCAATTTTAAAAATAACCCTTTGAAATATAAGGGTTATTTTTTATCAAAATGTCATTGATTTTCACTGGTGAGATACACAGGTGAGATACAATGACAGTTCAAAACCCATCTTATTTACTCAAATCACGACATGGGATATGGTATTTTCAAGTTCAAATACCAAAAAAATACTCTCAGACTCCAAAAAGACAATTATTTAAGAAATCGTTAAAAACAACCAATCGTCTGTTAGCATTAAAGAAAGCAAGGATATGGTGGTTGAAAATGGAAGAAAATGATTTTCAATGGGAAGAAGAAGCAGAAACTCTCAATGAGCAATATCATCGAGGTAAATTAATCTATCAACGGTTAGATAAACTTGATAGTAAAGACCCTATTGAGATTGCCGATTTTCTTAATTCATTAAGTCTTAGTGAGGAAAATGCTCTGAGAGTCTATAACGACTCGCTGGCGCGTCAAACACAACCAACTACTAATCAATCCACAGATGATATTTTTTCACTCTCTCTTTCTGAACTGACTGAGAAGTTCATTGCAGAAAAAAGAATCAATTGGGGGGAGAAACAAAGAAACTCAACAGAACATAAAGATTATAGACCTAAGATTGCTTTGTTTATTGAGTTAGTTGGTGACAAAAAGGGCAGTCAATTAACGAAACAGGATGTCATTAAATACAAAGAGTCGTTATTTAGAATTCCTGCGAATAGAAGTAAGGTCAAACAATACAGAAACAAATCTATTATTGAACTACTGAGTTCAGATATTCCAGACAGTGAGTTATTGAGTAATACGACTATTCAAAATCACTTCGTTAAGATTGGCACATTCTTGGATTGGATGTCACAAAATGGATACTGCGATTCATCATTAAAAAGACCACTTCACGGTGTTATTAAAAAAACCAAGATTGTTTCACAACTTAGAGATGTTTTTACAGAGGGTGATTTAAAGTTGTTGTTCAATAATGACTATTACTTTAGAAATAAGCATCGAAAAGCAAGTCAGTATTGGATTCCATTGATTGGGTTATTTACGGGTGCTCGTATTAATGAACTATGTCAGTTATATGTATCTGACATTAAGGAAATTGATGGTGTTTGGGTGATTGATATCAATGGAGAAGATAGTAAGAAATTGAAATCACTTAATTCACAAAGACAGGTACCTATTCATTCAATACTTATTAAACAATTAAAGTTCTTAGAGTATGTTGCACAATTACAAGGTAAAGAAACTAGATTGTTCCCTGAACTTAAAGAGTCACGAGATGGGTTTAGTCAGGCATTTTCAAAATGGTTTAACCGAACTTATAAGAAGAATGTGAATGTGGGTCAGTTAGAAACAGAGCAGAAGAACTTTCACTCATTCAGACATACTTTGAGTAATTATTACAAACAACTAGGTGGGATAGACGAATATCGTGTTGCCGAGATTATTGGGCATAAGTCTAAAACCACTTCAATCACCTATGACCGTTACGGTAAAACCAGTGCCATTACACAGAAGAAGGAATTGATTGAGGAATTAAAACTAGATTTCATTGAGTTTGATAAGTTTAGAATTTGGGAAAGTTGAGATGATGGAAAAGAGAGAAATTCAGCAGTAGGTTTGATGCATTTCACACCGAACAGAAGAACCTAATTAGATATCTGTCTGGTTGGGTTTTCTCAAGAGTAGGTCATTAAATAACGACATCAAATCCTTCAAAGACAGGGTGACCGATGTAGACATCACTATGACCACCTGCTCCTTTATGTACTGCTCTGAATGATTCTGATTTTGTCCAATTGATGAAGTCTTCTTTTGAGTCCCAAGTGCTGTGCGAGATATAAGGCGTATGCGTTTCTTCGGTATTGCCTTTTGCTAAATGAAACTGTTTAAAACCTGAAACATCATCCAAATGCGTTTCTCTGTTCTTCCAGATGGTTTCGAAATCATCTTCTTTACCAATCACTATTTTGAATCGGTTAATTGCGATATACATTATTATTTACTCCAAGTAAGTTTTAGTTGGGTGTTTCAGAAAATAACCATCACACACTCTCATGAGAATATGAATAGTATCATCGTGTATCATTTCATCAATTGATAATCTCATAATGATACTAATTTGTTTCATTTCGTAATCGTTCTACTCTTTCAATCACTCTACGAATACCAGTTTTATCCCATTCCGAACCATTTCTACGCGTAATCTCAATTTCATTTAGATAACGGACTCTTTGCCCTAATGATGAGAACTTACGATCATAAGTTTCTTCAAACTCATCCAAGATTTTAACAATCTTGAGTGCGAAATCATCCGCAATAGATGTTCTCTTTTGGTTTGCTTTAGTTTGAGTTCTCATGTTTCCAGTATAGATTAATATTACGAAATGACACCCATTTAATCATTTTTCTTATAAATACTCTTATAACAATAAAGAGTAGAACCGAGATGATTACAATTGATTCAATAACATCAGATCAACTTGCTGAAATGTCTGCTATGAGGTTTTCCCCCAATAAACTGGTCACTCTATTAGGAAATCCTTATTCATCTAAAGAAGAGGTTAGAGATTGTTTCCTTCATACATTGAGGGTTATTCAAAGACGGGTGTTTGGGAGATACGACAGTACTCCGATAAAACATTTTAGTGTTTGTGAATCAGATAGGAAAACCAAACCCCATATCCATTCTCTAGTTGTGTTAGATACGGATATATTACCGATTGATAAGTGGATGATATTGATTAGGGAAGTGTGGATGGGAACCAATCACGGAAGTGGATTGAGTTTGACTGAAGACAAATACCTCGCAAATGAAACTTGGTTCAAAGATGTGTATGAGTTAGAAGGTGTGGTTGGTTATTGTGTGAAGAAAAGTGCTGGTAGTGGAGATGACTTTTTGTTCTGTGACCGACAATATTAGTATTGACGATTAGATGATGTAAGACGATGTGTGTGTGAGTCACGACATTAGAGTGATTTTATTATATTAGTAGAACGGAACTCCGAACAAATTGGTTTGATGAGTTTAGTTCTACACATCTAAATGAAAGTAACAACAAGAAGAGGATGTATAGATGAAACAGATAATAGAACTCATACAATATGACCATAAACCACATCAAAAGAATATCTAATGAGGCAGAACAAGAGATTGTTATGCGCATAGTGGAAGAACTACTCACCGACCTCATTACTAAACCAGTCAAGAAGTCAGTTCCACCGAGACAAGTGTTTTCAGTCAATCAGATCATTCAACTTTGTGATGCTGTATTTCAGGAAGGATTATAGGAGATACTCCGAACATACCGAATTCCTGATAAAGGATTTGAAGAGATATAAGAACCTGAATATATCAAACGCACCCACCTTGGAAAAGTATTACCAATATGACTTATAAATAGTAATGAACAACAGAGGAAAAACAGATGCGAATATATAAACAATATGATGAAAAGTTGTTATCAAAAAACCTGCTCTCATTCAGAGAGTTCAACGAGAAAAAACAACATCCAGAGAAGAGGATAAAAGAAGAGTTCCTAATCAACCAGAACTACAAAACTCGGAGAGGTCGCAATGTTAATGAAACTTAACTTGAATACTGATTCCGAAGAAATGATGGATACATTAAACGAGTCACCAATTTTAATATCCAATTCAATTGAAGAATTGAAAACAGAGGTCGTGAAGTATCTATCAAAGTTTGAGATTGGTGAAGTCATTTCATTAACCCTTGTTCGTGACCCAGACGAACAGGATATAAAAGTGGTTGAAGAGAAAAATGAAGACCAGTTTATGACTGATTCATCGTGGTCGTATGATGATTAGAATAGGAGAAATGTATGCGTAAGAATTATTCAGATAAATTTAAAGAAAAGAGGATTACTGTGACTTTGGATTCTGATTTTGAAGATGTATTGAATCAAGTAGTGACTGAAACCAATTGTGAGAGAACCTTACTCATCAGAACTATGATGTTTGAGTATTTCCTCCGACATCACCCACAACTGATTACGAGTGAAATATGATTACAAAGGAGACAACAAAGAAAGGTAATAAGACGAGTTCAACTTACTCACTTACAAGTTCTGATTCTGATTTGAAAGAAGTCATCAAAGATATTCAGGGAACATTCAATAAGAATAAGAAAATCAAACTGACTGTAATAAATACATAAAAAAAGGTAGTAGAAAA
>JASMBU010000069.1 GCA_030753675.1 Methylococcales bacterium | reverse complement strand
ACTTTCTTCTGATATTCCAAATGTTAGCGAAAATGCTCTTAATAAGCTTGATGAGTCAGGAATTGTTTTCATTGGTGCCGAGGTAAACGTTGGAGATATTCTGGTTGGTAAGGTAACTCCAAAAGGAGAGACTCAGCTTACTCCGGAAGAAAAATTGTTACGTGCTATCTTTGGAGAGAAAGCATCGGACGTTAAAGATACATCTCTGCGCGTTCCTTCAGGCATGAACGGTACCATCATTGATGTTCAAGTTTTTACTCGGGATGGCGTTGAAAAAGATACTCGCGCACTTGAAATTGAAGAATCAGAGTTAAATAGTGTAAGGAAAGATTTAAATGATCAATTAAGGATAATGTCTGATGGAGTTTATCAGCGTATTGAGAAGTTGTTATTAGATAAAGTTGTACAAGGAAAATCATTTCTATTGAACCCAGGAGATAAAATAACCCGGGATCATCTTAATCAAATTTCTCGTGAGAAATGGTTTGAGATTAACATTAAGAATGACACTGTTAATAAACAACTCGAACGTGCATCAGAGCAACTTGATATATTGAAAAAAGATTTTGATAGGCAATTCGAAGAAAAAGAAAGGAAATTAACTTCTGGTGATGATTTAGCTC
>JASMBU010000068.1 GCA_030753675.1 Methylococcales bacterium | reverse complement strand
CTATTGCACGAAGCAATTGGTCACGGTCTCGAGGGGGATTTCAACCGAAAACAAACATCGGCGTTTGCTGGACGCGTCGGTGAACAGGTTGCCTCTACACAGTGTACCGTGGTTGACGACGGGACATTGCCAGATCGTCGGGGATCATTGTCGGTAGATGACGAGGGGACCCCCACGGCGTCTACCGTGCTTATCGAAAACGGTATTCTCAAAGGTTATATGCAGGACACACTCAATGCGCGTCTGATGGGAGTGAGCACGACCGGCAACGGCCGCCGGGAATCGTACGCCCACCTGCCGATGCCGCGTATGACCAATACCTATATGCTGGCCGGTGAGCATGATCCCGGAGAAGTCATCGAATCTGTCAGTAATGGGCTGTACGCGGTCAATTTTGGTGGTGGACAGGTCGATATCACGTCCGGCAAGTTTGTATTTTCAGCCAGTGAGGCGTATCTCATTGAAAACGGGAAAGTCACGACACCGGTCAAGGGTGCGACCCTGATTGGGAATGGACCCGATGTACTGACGCGCGTATCGATGGTCGGCAATGATCTTGGCCTGGATACCGGTGTTGGCACCTGTGGCAAGGAAGGGCAGAGCGTACCTGTGGGTGTCGGTCA
>JASMBU010000067.1:277-629 GCA_030753675.1 Methylococcales bacterium | reverse complement strand
CTGACGGTCAATCGGTTACCGATGATCAGGAACCTCGCTTATCAACATTGGAAAAACTAGGAGAATTGCGGACTGTCTTTAAAGAAGATGGTACTATAACGGCTGCCAACAGCTCCGGAATTTCAGATGGTGCCTGTATGGCCTGGATTGGAAATCAATCTGCTGTTAATCAGTTTGGAAGGGAACCTTTAGTCGAAATCCAAAATACAGTGAATATTGGCTTAAATCCTGAAACAATGGGATTGGGGCCTGTTTATGCAATTAATAAACTGTTGAACAAGACTGGTTTGACTTTAGATGAAATTGATTTATTTGAAATAAATGAAGCTTTTGCTGTCCAGGTATTGGCATG
>JASMBU010000067.1:0-267 GCA_030753675.1 Methylococcales bacterium | reverse complement strand
ATG
Organism: Methylococcales bacterium; assembly: GCA_030753675.1. GTDB lineage: Bacteria > Pseudomonadota > Gammaproteobacteria > Methylococcales > Methylomonadaceae > OPU3-GD-OMZ. Next base: position 264 of record JASMBU010000067.1, on the reverse strand, counting down.
AGAGGGAATAATTCACAATACGGCATTGCATCACTATGTGTTGGACATGGACAGGGAGTAGCAATGTTATTAAAACGAACATCTTAATAAATCACTTTTTTAAATGGAAAAAGTTGAATTAAATGTAAACGGATTTTCACAGACCGTTTTAGTGGATTCATCAGAAACTATTCTTGATACATTACGCAACCGCCTTTATTTAACTGGAACTAAAAAATGTTGCGATGAAGGCACATGCGGAAGCTGTACAGTACATTTAGACGG
>JASMBU010000066.1 GCA_030753675.1 Methylococcales bacterium | reverse complement strand
AACAATATCCAATTAGGTTGACCTGAAAACAGCTCAGCATCCCACCAAGTATCACTGGCGTTTAAAGCCATTTGTTCAGTGTTTGAAATGGCTGGAAGCTTCTTTTTAAGATAGCGGTAAAAATAGTGACTTAAAAATTGTCGTCTGATCGGTCGGATAATAAGTAAGGCTGATAGAACCAGGGTCAGAAGAACACCGGCAAAATCCAATTGAGTCAGTTTAAAAGAGGAACTATAAAGCGCTAATAATGCAATCAGTATAAAGACAGAATCTTTTAGTCTTCTATGCCAATAGCTACAACATATAATACCAATGATAACGATCAGTAGAATAGCCACTATCACCCCTTCTTTTAAATATGGACAACGATAATTGCAACCCTTTCAATCTAAAAATTAGACCTGAAAGAAATCGTGTTGTTCAAAAATTAAATGGGCTCGCGCGTAGTGTCGTGACTTAAAGGTTATTAATAACTAAAACTTTTCCAACGTAACAGGGATGTGATAAGTTTCATCCGACAAATAAAGAATACCGTCTTGAATAGTACACTGTAATTGCATCGACCGTTTTATTAGTAAATCAACCCCTTCGGCATGAATATGCCAGGCCGATAAATTATTAAAGCGTTGTAAGTGTTTTTGTTGTTGTTCCCA
>JASMBU010000065.1 GCA_030753675.1 Methylococcales bacterium | reverse complement strand
CTTGATAGCGTTTTTGTAGGCACCAGTCCGTTCCGATTGGAATAATAATGGTTCAGACCACTGCAGGCCTAGCCAGCCCAAGGAATCAATTATCTGACCGGTGTATTCTTCCTTGGATCGATCCCGATCAGTATCCTCAATGCGCAGAAAAAATTCACCTCCATGATGTTGGGCGTATAACCAGTTAAATAGTGCCGTACGGGCACCACCTAAATGTAATTGTCCAGTTGGGCTGGGCGCGAAACGTACACGGATAGGCGGCTTGTTCATCAGGTCAATTTACAAAATAGGAAATTGCGGAGGGGGAGGGATTTGAACCCCCGGACCTTCGCAGGTCAACGGTTTTCAAGACCGCCGCATTAAGCCGCTCTGCCACCCCTCCGAAAATCAAGGCCTGCGGAGAGAGAGGGATTCGAACCCTCGATACGGAAAAACCGCATACACGCTTTCCAAGCGTGTCTCTCTCTAAGGATAAACACCGTGGAAATTATTAAAAGTAGTACTATAGTAGTACTTTTTTTATAATTGGTGCTGATAAAAGTTGAGGATTTAATAATAATAAAAAACCCCGCTAATGGGCGGGAAAATTAATTGCATAAAGAATCGAAAACTGAATAACGAAAGTAATTAAGGTATTGCATTGATAAAGAAATCCCTTT
>JASMBU010000064.1 GCA_030753675.1 Methylococcales bacterium | reverse complement strand
CAATGGGGTCAATTTTACTACGGTGCTAGGGGGTCAGTTTTACATCGGTGGTGACATAAAGGCTCTAAAACAATCAAAACAGGCAGCGGTAGTTTTGAACTGAATGCACCGAGAGATCGTTCGGGTACTTTTGAACCTCAACTTATTAAAAAGAACCAAACACAACTCACACCAGAAATAGACCGTAAAATATTATCCTTGTTCAGTCATGGTATGAGCTATCGTGACATGAAACACCACATCCACGATATGTATGGTATTGAGGTATCGACAGGGGCTATCACAGCCATTACTGATCAACTGATACCTGAGCTGAAATCTTGGCAACAAAGGCCCTTAAACAGTGTTTATCCCATCGTCTGGATGGATGCTGTTCATTATAAAGTCCGTGAAGAAGGCCGCTACATCAGCAAGGCTATTTATACGCTCTTAGGTCTAACAGTGGATGGAAACAAAGAGATTCTGGGGATTTATTTATCAGACAATGAAAGTGCTAGTTACTGGTTAAGTGTTCTGACAGAGCTTCAAAATCGTGGCCTTGAAGATATTTTGATTGCCTCTATTGATGGTCTTAGCGGTTTTCCAGAAGCTATTGCCAGTATTTTCCCCAAGACTGAGATCCAACTTTGTATCATTCATCAAATTCGTAACACGATGAAATATGTTGCTTCAAAAA
>JASMBU010000063.1 GCA_030753675.1 Methylococcales bacterium | reverse complement strand
CCATCTTGGTCGCCTCTTGTTAGCTCGCATTGATAGGTCAATTTATCACATGGCTTCTTGATTGATCTATGTGATCTTTCAGATGAGGGTACAAGGTAAAACGGAGCGGTTTGCTGTTCAAGATAATAATTGACTAATTAAATACCGGCGATAATACGCAGCACAAACAAAACTTACCAGAATCGGGGAAATAGATTTTTGAACAGCCTCCAACTAAGATAAAAATGCCCTTCTTATAATTTTGTAGACAAATTATTCTTAACTAAACCACAGTTACATCCCCTTCTGAAAGATAATCCGAGTTGACTTCAGGATCGTCTTGAATTTCATTTCTAACACGAGAGACCAAATCAACATCAGCTTGCAATAAAGGCTCAGGATGAAGCATTTCTCGGATAGCCACATACCGATGCAGCGTATCTTCGTGTTTACTATCAGTAGAAAGAATATCTAAAAATGCCGCTGACGCTTCCTCACTTAATTCCCCATCAATGAATTCGGAAATCTGCGCATTTATTTGCTCACTCATAAAAACCTACCCCTTTAATAAAAGTTGTAATCGCGCATCAATTGCTTCTCGCGCTCGAAAAATTCTGGATCGAACCGTTCCTACAGGGCAATGCAGTGCTTTAGCAATGTCCTCATAATTCTTGCCTTCAAACTCCCGCAACATAATAGCCACCCGCATG
>JASMBU010000062.1 GCA_030753675.1 Methylococcales bacterium | reverse complement strand
AGTCGCAAGCTCTGCAATTTTATCAATACCATCGTTATCAAATATCAATTCCACCTTTTCTGTTCCAAGCAAGCCTATATATTGTTTTATTAGGCTGTTTTGAGTTTCTGTTAATATTAATTTAAAGTCATCTTTAGATAAACTTTCAAGCTCAACCCTAATGGGCAATCGTCCTTGTAGTTCCGGAAGCATATCAGATGGTTTCGATGTGTGAAAAGAGCCTGAAGTAATAAATAAAATGTAATCTGTTTTTACAACGCCATGTTTAGTGCTAACTGTAGTGCCTTCAATTAATGGCAACAAATCCCTTTGCACGCCCTCTCTTGATACATCTGCACCAACCTTTTCACTGCGAGAAGTAATTTTATCTATTTCATCAATAAAAACTATTCCGTTTTGCTCCACATCTTCTAATGCTTTATTAATTATTCTATCATTATCAAGAAGTTTATCGATTTCTTCTTGAAGCAGGTAGGAATGCGATTCTTCCACTGTCATTTTTTTATTTTTTTTAGGAGCTGAAAAAGATTTTCCAAAAACATCACCAAGATTTATCATTCCCATTTGAGATCCAGGCATTCCTGGTATATCCATTGTTGGCAAACTAAAGGATGGATTAGATGAAACGGCAATTTCAACTTCATTATTATTTAATTCACCGCTTCTTAATTTTTTTCTAAAACTTTCTCT
>JASMBU010000061.1 GCA_030753675.1 Methylococcales bacterium | reverse complement strand
CCAGATTCTTATACATTTATCACAATTTGGCTTTCCCATTATCGGAGACCGGCTGTATGGTCAAGCGATAACTGGTGACAAAAACTTACAATTACAAGCTGTCAAATTGGCCTTTAAATGTCCGCTAACAGGAACCAATAAAACCTTTCAGGTTCCTGAAAAGTTACAGTTAGTTTTAGAAGAATAACCGTAGATGATTTAATAAAAGAAAAGTTGGTAGCCAGCTCTCTATGAGGGGTAGGTATGGACATTCATTCGAACAACTGGCCACCAAAAAACGAAACGCTAATTCCTGTCTAGGGTAAAAATACAAAAATTAGAATCTGAGGTCATTTTACGAACTAATAATGCTTAAGTGAATGTGACAAATTGACGCGCGACAATTTGTCACAAAAGATATTTACTCTTTCAGAACTCTTTATCAAAAGGAATATAATAGAACTATCAGCACCCTTGTTTCTTAAGCTGCATATCAATCTATTTTAAAAGAACATCTTGAAAAACTATTCTGCTCGACACTCACAACAAATGCAAAGAGAACCCGGGCATAACCACGCACCAAACTTTATAATCGGAATCATTAATAATTGCTATGCATTAAACTAACGGAACCGCCAGCAAATCAACTCGTTAATTAGTCCTTCTTTGAAATAACAGTACCAGCTTTGGTCGCCATTATTATTTTATTACTGAACCTTCTTTAACTAAATAGTA
>JASMBU010000060.1 GCA_030753675.1 Methylococcales bacterium | reverse complement strand
GGTCTGATCATTAAATGATAGGTATTTCCTAAAATAATCTCTGCACCTAAACTCAATAATTCGTCTGGAGTCATTGCCTTGACAGTGCCATATGTGCCAACTGGCATGAAAACAGGGGTGTGAATTGCACCTCTCAAAAAAAACAACTGACCACATCGAGCCATTGAATCTTGATATAAAATCTCGAAATTCATTTACACCTCTTTGAATTGGATCTTTCTAGAAACATTGCATCACCATAGCTATAAAATTGATAGTGCTGATTGACGGCATGCTGATATGCTTGCAATACTTCTTCTCTTCCGATGAATGCGGAAACCAGTATGATTAAAGACGATTTAGGTAAATGAAAATTAGTAATCATTGCATCCACAATTCTAAATTGAAATCCTGGATAGATGAAGATGTCTGTATCTCCAGCAAAAGGTTTGATCCTGCCGGATAAAGCCGCTGTCTCTAGAGCACGAGTCACCGTTGTACCAACAGCAATAATCCTGCCACCAATAGATAATGTGTGTTCTATTTCCCGACATAAATTTTCCCCTACGACGGTTTGTTCTTTATGCAACTTCTTTGTTTTGAGTTGTTCTTCACGTAATGGCATAAACGTGCCACTGCCAACGTGAAGGGTAATTGTACCAATACGAATTCCTTTGTTCTGGATTGCATTGAGTAGACTTTTGCTAAAATGCAGCCCAGCAGTGGGTGCAGCTACAGCTCCTAATTTTGTTGCGTAGACCGTTTGGTATCTCTTTCTA
>JASMBU010000005.1 GCA_030753675.1 Methylococcales bacterium | reverse complement strand
GTAACCACCAAGGATAATGAAAAATAATACAAACAATATCATGTAGTCCAATGTGCGAGATGCTTGTACCGCTTCTGCACGTGAACGTACTGCTGATTGAGATGCGCTCATATTAGCTTACCTCCAATTAAATTAGAATTTTTTTATAATTAACCGTCTCATCACCAGGCTGCGCACCCTTACGATGCACAACCTGTTAGGAGATGGTTTTTTCAACTGAAATAAATCTTTAGTTTAATTATTAAATTAAGCTAAGTCTTTTTTCAGAAGTTTTGCTAGTGCAGTTATTTCGATGTTAAGTACACCTAATACACCTAGAGCCGACCATCCGAAGAATACGAATCCGTAGTGTAGAGGAGCAACAAATAACTCTTCCATGAACCAGAAAGTGTGACCCCACTCATTCAAACCAACATTTGGTAGAATCATGAAAGGACCAACAACAGCGACTAGATACTGCAATGAGAAACCATTTGCATAAGTAGGTAATCTAGTTTTTGCATATAACATAGCGCCCATACCAGTCAAGATATAAACTGGGTAGCTCAAGTAGAACTCGATTACGTGACTTGGTGTGAAGTCAGTATCACGAACAATAGTTTGATGCCATGTTCCATCTTGCTCAGTGAAGTAACTTGCACCGAAGTAGATAGCTGTTGCATATGCAACTAACCATACCCAATGGTGGAAATGTCTTCTTAACTCTTCACGTGGAGTAATTGACATTACTTTACGATCACGAGTTCTCCAGATGTAACCCCATAAAACAGATGCTATAGTTACTTCTAGTACAAACTCAATGTACAAGAAGTTCATCCAATATGTTTCAAATTCTGGTGCAAAAGAATCCAAGCCTGCACTCCAGCCGTATACGCCTTCGTACCAACGAACCCATGCGTAGAATACACAGTAAAGTGCAATCGCGAACACTAGGTTACGTTTATTAAGCAATGGTGCTTCTGAAGCATCAGCTTTTACTGAATCAGTTGTAGCTGCCATTTTTACCTCCTAAAAATTTAATAAAATACCCCAAGAAAAACTCAGGAATGTTGTTATTCCCTTTAATTCAGATTCCAGTTACTACAATAACCATGAATCTAGCGCACTCCATGTGAGCGTTAATCAGTTTATCACTTGCTACTTCCTTGTCAACTATAAATTCACTTCCCTCTAATTCACTTAACTATATTATTTTCTGGCCCTAAATTTAGCCTCTATCAACTAAATTTTAATTTTTTTCAGTAACTTTTACTCCATATTTCACATATACTAGACAATTGCTATAAAATAATCCTTTTCCCACAACGTTAATCACTCATATGAAACATCCTGTTGTTAGATTTATTCTTATTCTTGCCTCATTTGCTGCGTTGGTTATTTTCACCCGTGACGGCATCATGCCCCAGGTCTATGATTTTGTTTCTTCTGATGCCATGCTTGTTGATTCTGATGACCTCGGTGACCTACAAGCTCTTACTGATGATAGCGATTTAACACGCGCTGCTCACGCCCACTGCAACACACTGATTCAAGAAGAGTACGGTTCTGACTACACGCTTTCAATGCCTCAGCAAGCCCTAAATATTTGGGATATTGGTGCTCACGACTACGTGGTTAATGGTGAGGCGAATATCTCCATAGACAATGGCGCTTCTATTGCTAAAAAATATGTTTGCCGCATCAAGTTTGATGAAGGCAATGCCACTGATATTGATAACTGGTCGCTTTACGACATAAGCGGTCTTGATGATATTGAGGAAAGCTAACAACCCCTTCATAAAATTTAAAAGCTAATCACTCCATGGAGTGATTGGCTTTTTTTATAACCCACCTTTACGCTATTATTTTCGATACGCGTTAAAAACCTCAACAGCCTCCTGACCGACTGCGTAGACATTAAAATCATCTCTAACCGCCCCCATTTCCATACCCGGCGTTCCGCGTGGCATGCCTGGAACCGTCAAACCTTTCACGTCTGGTTTTTCAGTTAATAATCGAATAATATCTTTTGCTGGCACATGCCCCTCAATAAAATACCCATTGAGTCTAGCCGTGTGGCAGGACGCTAATTCAGGCGAAACCCCAAAACGCTCCTTAACCTGATCCATATCATTCGTCAAAATATCACTCACAACAAACGCATGTGCCTTTAAATGTTCAATCCATTGCCCACAACAACCACAGGTCGGGCTACGGTAAACCGTTATCGTACGCGCACTCACTTCAGCACCCCGAGCAGATTCCGTTTGAATATTCTCAGCACTGGCAATACCACACCCTATTACCATCACTACACCGATACTAATTTTTTCTAGCATACTCATTTTCAAACCCTTCCCCATTTAAAGTAACTATCAACACTCGACCACTCGCATGGTTTCTGTGCTCACACAAATACAACCCTTGCCACAACCCTAACAATAATCGCCCACCCCCAATCGGGAGCGTTAAATTATTTCCAATTAAAACTGTTTTTACATGCGCGGGCATGTCATCTGCCCCTTCAAAGACATGCGTATAATAGCCTGCACTCTCTGGCGCCAACTGATTGAATGATGACTCCAAATCATCACGCACACTAGGGTCTGCATTCTCACTCACCGTTATTGAAGCGGAGGTATGCTGTAAAAAGAAATGCGCCACCCCAATCGCAAACACTTGTAACTCGGGCAATTGTTTCAGCACCTCTGAGCTCACCAAATGGAACCCACGAACCTTAGGCTTTAAACCAATTTCTTTCTGAACCCAAACTGGCTTACCCATAACTGCTCTCAAGCAATCCACTTAAACTCAAAAATGTAATCACTGCAATAGCCATTACATTTACCAAAAAGCCCACTCGTACCATTTCAAAAACCTTAACCTTACCACTACCAAAAACAATAGTATTGGGCGGCGTAGCAACAGGAAACATAAAAGCACAAGAGGCCGCCAACGTTGCAGGAACCATTAGAAATACCGGCTTAATATCAAGGACAACAGATGCTGACTGCAAGATAGGCAAGACTAATTGCGTGGTTGCCGTATTTGAGGTTAATTCTGTCAACAAAGTCATGATGGACGTTACGGCTAAAACAATCATAGATACATCCATGTCTTTCAAGCCTTGAAGTTGACCCGCTAAATATACAGACAAGCCACTCTCAGAAAAGCCAAAAGCCAATGCAAATCCACCACCAAAAAGCACCACTACCGGCCAGGGTAATTGCCTAAAAACCTTTTCATCTAGAATGGTTGTTGCCCCACCATTCACTGTACGAGCAGGAATAAAAAAGAGAACTAGAGCCATCGCAATAGCCACCGACCCATCATCAATCCAGCCACCCAACCTAAGCCAGTCACTCCAACCTTGAACACTATAGCCTTGGATACTAATCCCTTTTCGAGTCACCCATAAAAATGCCGTCATTAAAAAAACCACTAACACGGCCTTTTCTTCATAGCGCATAACCCCCAACTTAATTCTTTCTTGCACAATAACATCTTTCAGATTCTTTGGTGTCGGACAACCCCTTAAGAAAATAACAATCATAACAATAGCAACCAAAAGCAACATGGCTAACCCCACAGGAACAGCAACCAACATCCACTGGGAAAAACCGACCGAAACACCAGTTGCCCTTTCATAAACACTGGAAAAGACAAGATTCGGCGCCGTACCCACCAACGTCATCATGCCACCAATAGATGCTGAATAAGCAATAGACAACAACAAGGCAACTGTGAGCCGGTTATTTTGCTGCGCGGTCAAGAAATTTTCATAGCGCCCTAAAATAGCTAGCGCAATGGGCAACATGACCAAGGTTGTCGCTGTATTTGATATCCACATTGACAGGCTTGCTGTTACTGTCATAAACCCAAGCAATAACATTTTCGGCCGAACCCCAAAAAAACACAGCACTCTTAATGCTATGCGTTTATGTAGATTCCAACGTTCCATGGCTAAAGCAATCATGAACCCGCCAATCAACAAAAAAACTGTTGAATTCATATATTGTCCTGCAACCGCTTTACTGGTAGAGATACCCATTAACGGGTAAACAGCCAAGGGTATTAATGCGGTTGCTGCTAACGGGATTGCTTCGGTAATCCAAAAGACCGACATAATAACAGCTACTGCAGCCATAGCCGTTATGGTATCTGATCCTCCTATAGGACCCAATGACCACAGCAAGACCGATAGTAAACACCCTAAAACCAATCCAACTTGCTTATGATCCATAATTAAGAAGCCCTAAGGTACCCGACTATATTTATGCACCGCATCTACCATCGCTTTAACATGCTCAGGATTAATATCAGGTAAAACTCCGTGGCCTAAATTAAAAACATGCCCGGGTTCCCGACCAAATTTATCTAAAACTCTTTTTACCTCGTCCGTAATGACTTCCGGTGAAGCATAAAGCACCATGGGATCCATATTCCCTTGTAGGGCAACACGGTTTCCAACGCGCGCCCTGGCTTGACCTATATCGGTTTGCCAATCCAGTCCCAATCCATCAAAACCAGCACCGGCCATAAGCTCCAACCATTGCCCGCCGCCTTTAGAAAACAACACCGTCGGTACCCGCTGATCAGAACTTTCAGTCTCTAAATTAGCCACTATTTGTTTTGCATAATCCAAGGAAAAAGCCTGATAAGCTTCGGTACTCAAAACGCCACCCCAAGTATCAAACAACATGATAACCTGAGCTCCTGCTGCTATTTGAGCATTTAAATAAAGTTCTACTGACCGCGTTATTTTCTCTAACAATTGGTGCATCAACTGAGGCTGTTCATACATCAAGGCCTTAACCTTCTTAAACGTTTTACTACTTCCACCTTCAACCATATAAGTTGCCAACGTCCAAGGACTACCGGAAAAACCAATCAACGGCACGCGACCACCCAGTTCTCGCCTGATCAAACTAACTGCATCAGTCACATATTGCAGTTCAATCGTAGGATCAGGAATAGGCAACTGTTTTACATCAGTAGCAGAGGCTATAGGCCGTGCAAATCTTGGCCCTTCTCCTTCCACAAAACTCAAGCCTAACCCCATCGCATCGGGGATAGTTAAAATATCTGAAAACAAAATAGCCGCATCAAAATCAAAACGCTCCAGTGGCTGTAAAGTTACCTCACAAGCCAGCTCTGGATTGGTGCATAAGTTCATAAAACTACCCGCTTGCGCCCGTACTTTACGATACTCAGGCAAATACCGCCCAGCTTGCCGCATCATCCAGACCGGCGTTCTATTAACAGGTTGTTTTAATAATGCTCGAATCAGACTATCGTTTTGTAATGCCATGCGACCTCTATATCTTATATGTTAACTACTACCAATAAATTTCATCATTTTTCTAAACAGCGCCATAATTTTCTAATGTAGTAACTAAGACATCAATATCAACAGTTGCCGGCAACTCCGCCCAGCCTATTTTCGCTAATAAAATCAAATGAATATTACCATCAATATTTTTCTTATCTCGCCCCATAAAAGCTAAATAATCATTTGTCGACATATTTTTAGGCGGCGTCGTTGGCAGACCTGCTCGTTGAAAAATAGCGATGATCCTTTCAACATCACTAGCATTTAAGAACCCTAAACGTCTGGATAAATCAGCTGCCTGACAACACCCTATAGCCACGGCCTCACCGTGCAAATAAACACCGTAACCAGAACCTGATTCAATGGCATGCCCAAAGGTATGGCCTAAATTCAAAATCGCTCTAACACCCGCCTCTTTTTCATCCTCAGCCACAATTTTCGCTTTCGCTAGACAACAACGCTCAATTGCATAACTCAATGCCGCATAATCTCTCGCCAGTAATGCTGACATATTTTGTTCTAACCAACTAAAAAAATCAGGGTCTCGGATTAAACCGTACTTAATGACTTCTGCTAACCCTGCAGATAACTGTCGATCTTCTAGCGTGTTAAGTACTTGTGTATCAACAACCACACAGTCCGGCTGATAAAACGCGCCAATCATGTTTTTTCCTAGTGGGTGATTAACGCCCGTCTTTCCGCCTACAGATGAATCCACTTGTGCCAATAATGTTGTTGGCACTTGTATGAAAGGTACTCCTCGCTGAAAACAGGCGGCAGCAAAGCCTCCCATATCACCAACAACCCCTCCTCCCAAAGCGATTAAAGTTGCATTACGCCCGTACTGGTTTTCCAAAAAAGTATCAAATATAGTCGTAACCGTATCCATCGTCTTATATTGCTCACCATCTGGCAACACAAGTGTTTGCACTTGATAAGCAGACAAAGAAACTAAAAGTCTCTCTAAATACAACGGCGCTATCGTTTCATTCGTCAAAACCAATACCTGTTTTGACTTAATGTGTTGGCAAATAATTTCCGGATTGGCTAACAAATCGAAATCAATATAAATAGGGTAACTTCGCTCTCCCAAATCAACATTTATTACTTTCATCTTTTCTAACTCAATCACTTTCAATGGCTGAATCAAACTCAGCTAAAATTAAATTTACGACCATCTTTCCAGACATATTACCGGTATTTACTTTCAAATCAGAACACGTCGCGTACAACGGGTCACGCTCCTGAAGTAACACTTCAATCTTCTGTCTTGGATTCTCCGTTTGCAACAACGGCCTTTTAGTATCTTTATGGGTGCGCTCTAATAACTTATTAACTGCACAGCTCAAATAAACAACAAAGCCATTTTTAACCAGCAACGCTCTATTTTGTTCATCAAGCACAACGCCACCACCGGTGGCTAAGATAACCCTTTCTAACCCCACCAATTCTTCAATAATCTTTTTCTCTCGCCGCCTAAACCCAGACTCTCCTTCAAATTCAAAAATTGTGGCGATATCAACACCTGTGTGCTCCTCGATGACTTTATCACTATCATAAAAAGGAGCGCCCAGTCTTTTGGCCAACTGCCGACCAATGGTTGTCTTACCCACACCCATAGGTCCTATTAGGTATATATTTCTTTTCAAGATCATTAAAACGAGTTAGCCACTACATTGCCAATAAAAAAGGGGCATTATGCCCCCTTTTTAACTTTTTATATAGCTGCTTATTATTGAGCGCGCCGGCTGGTAACAAAATTAGGGGTCACAAAAACCAACAACTCCTTTTTATCCTCACTGTCTACATTCTTTTTAAATAGATTTCCAAAAAGAGGAATATTGGCTAAAAAAGGAACCCGATAATTGTACCCCGTCAACGCCATGTGGACCAATTAGTTAAATTGCCTAAGAGATACTTTTAGTTCATTGTTAACTTTACAGAGGAAACAATGATGAAAGAAAAAACAAGTGTAGAAAAGACCGTGCGCGATATCCGTCGGCACACTCGTAAACAATACTCAGCCGAAGAAAAGATTCGTATTGTACTGGAGGGTCTGCGAGGAGAAGATAGCATTGCTGAGTTGTGTCGACGAGAAGGTATTAATCCTAATGTTTATTACCGCTGGTCAAAGGACTTTATGGAGGCGGGTAAAAAGCGCCTGTCAGGGGACGTAGTTCGTGAAGCGACGTCAGATGAAGTCAAATCTTTACGGTCTGAAACAGCGGCGCTTAAAGAGACCCTGGGTGAAATGGTTCTGGAAAACCGTCTACTCAAAAAAAGCGTACTCGGGGATGGGGAGGCCGATACATGAGATATTCAGCTACTGAGAAATATGAAATCATTCAATTGGTACAGCACTCAGACTTATCTGTTCGACAAACGTTAGCGCGGTTGGCTATTCACAAATCAACCTTTTACAACTGGCTGAAGCGTTATGAAGACAGAGGTTTTGATGGTCTGGGGGATAAGAAGCCATTACCCCAAGTGGTTTGGAATAGGATTGCAGAAACGCATTGTGAGGCCATTATTGATTTGGCATTGGATCAACCAGAACTTTCGCCTCGAGAACTGGCATTCACTTATACCGATGATAAGGCCTATTTTATTTCGGAATCGACAGTTTATCGGCTATTGAAAGCACAGGATCTCATTACTAGTCCTGCGTATATTTTGATGATTGCTAGCGCTAAATTTCAGAATCCCACGGTCCGTGTTAATGAAATGTGGCAAACGGACTTCACCTACTTCAAGATTGTAGGCTGGGGTTGGTATTATTTATCAACGGTGTTAGATGACTACTCACGTTTTATTGTGTCCTGGCGGTTATGCAAAACCATGAGTGCCACGGATGTATCCGATACGTTTGATGATGCCTTGCGCTTTACTGGTCTTGATACGATCAAGGTCAATCATAAACCCCGTTTATTGAGTGATAATGGTCCTTGTTATATTTCCGGTGAGCTAGCTGACTATTTGGAAGAAAATGAGATGACCCATACCCGTGGTCGCCCCTATCACCCCCAGGCTCAGGACAAGATTGAACGTTGGCATCGTTCAATGAAGAATAAAATATTGTTGAATAACTATTATTTTCCTTGTGAACTTGAGTAGCTATTGCAGCGTTTTGTTCATTATTACAATCATGAGCGTTATCATGAATCCTTGAACAATCTAACACCATCAGATGTGTTTTATGGCCGTGATACTGAAATACTCAATCAACGGAAAATAATTAAACAAAACACGTTGTCTATGCGTAAGCAATTACATTACGATAAACAACACAACCCAATGAACTAATCTGTCTCTTAAATCAGGCCGCTAATAGTCCTAATTGTTTTGACGACATACACTTCTCCACTAATTGCAACAGTAACTAATGAATCACCCGTAGAGAAAAAATATTGCTTTAATTGATCAGCTATTTTTTTCAGAAAAATCATTACCTTTAAACTCTGATGACTTGTTTAATTTTTCTTAAAATATAGCCTGTGATTACATTTACCCCAATTTTTTTAAAAAAAACTTACTCGGCAACACGCCTTACGCAGATGCTTATTACTTACTTTAGTAACAAATTTTGGTAAACTTAATGATCAAAATTACTAACTCATATCTTTCTTGCCCGATACTTCAAAAACTAACAAAATAACCCACTCAATGACTCAATGAGCAAAACTGTCCTACTTGTCACCACTCTTATCGCGGGACTTACGTTATTAAGTATCTTGATCTATACAACTATAATTACCAACCTACCCAACACCGCCTCTTTAAAAAACATTAACTACCAAACACCCCTCAAAATCTACAGTCAAAACCATATTCTCATTGCCCAATTTGGTGAAAAAAAACGCAACCCCGTTTCCTACAATAAAGTTCCTCAGAAACTCATTAACGCCTTTATTGCTTCCGAAGACCAACGCTTTTATAGCCATAATGGTGTTGATTTACGTGGCCTATTACGCGCCATCGTTAAACTCGTCGCTTCTGGTAAAAAGAAACAAGGTGGCAGCACAATCACTATGCAAGTGGCCCGAAATTTTCTACTTACTCGTGAAAAAACATACACCCGAAAGATAAAAGAAATTATCTTGGCATTAAAAATTGAAAATGAATTAACTAAAAACGAAATTCTAGAACTTTATATCAACAAAATATTTTTAGGTCGTAAAGCTTATGGTGTTGTTGCTGCCGCCGATGTTTACTATGGCAAACCCCTTGCAAAGTTGTCTCTTGCTCAATTGGCAATGATTGCCGGTTTACCTAAAGCACCCTCAACCCTAAATCCTATTAATGATCCCGACCGCGCCTTAATTCGACGTAACTATGTCTTAAATAGAATGCTATCTTTAGGGTATATTACCCCTGTTGAATTTGCTGAAGCTTCTGCCCAACCGATTACAGCCAGCAAACAAAAACAACTTAGCACAGTCGCTGCCGCCTATTTTTCTGACATGGTCAGATCAGAAGTTATAGAGTTACTCGGTGATAAAGCTTATGAGTCAGGACTAAAAGTCTACACCACTTTAAATTTTAAACTCCAACAAACGGCCACCCGCGCCCTGCAAAAAGCCTTACACAATTATGATGAACGTCACGGTTACCGAGGCGACCTCATCGACCCAACAGTTAGCCCAGAGCATATAGGAGATACCATCCTTGCTACCGTAAAAACAGCAACTGAAGACCAAATCATCACGGCTCAATTATCTAATGCAGATTCTATTACTATCTCTCGGGAAAATTTTAAATGGGCACTACCTACTCGGCGTACGGCCGAAGACAATAGCTTTGCACAAAACTTCCAACCCGATACTCTGATTAGAGTAAGACAATCTACAAATGGCCAATGGCGGCTAAGTCAAGAACCTGAAGTTGAAGGCGCCCTCATCTCTATCAGCCCTCAAACAGGCGCTATTATTTCACTCGTTGGCGGCTTTGATTTTCATCGCAGTAAATTTAATCGAGCTACTCAACTCAAACGCCAGCCTGGATCTGGTTTCAAACCCATACTCTACTCCACTGCCTTAGAAAATGGTTATACCGCGGCCAGCATCATTAATGACGCGCCTATCGTTTATGAAGGCACATCCAACAAAGCTGAATGGCGTCCTGAAAACTACAGCGGCAAGTTCTTTGGTCCCACGCGATTAAGAACAGCATTAAGAAAATCAAGAAACCTAATTTCAATACGATTACTACGGGAAATCGGTCTGGATAAAATAATTTCAACGGCCAAACGTTTTGGTTTTTCAGAAACTCAACTCCCCAAAAACTTAACGTTAGCTCTAGGAAGTGGCACTGCATCTCCGTTAGAAATGTCTCGAATCTTTTCTGTTTTTGCGAACGGAGGGTTTTTGATAGAACCCTATGCCATTGAACGCATAGAAAATAACCAAGGTGACATTATTTTTCAAACCCAGAAAAAGATTGCATGCCCAACCTGCTCTACGACCCAACAACATAAAAACAACTATGCCCCTAGAATTATCTCACCTGAAGTTTGCTTCTTAATGAATAGCCTATTGCAAGATGTCGTTAATCGAGGCACGGCAAGACGAGCAAAAGCACTCGGCAGAAAAGATCTGGCAGGAAAAACAGGCACAACCAATCAACAACGCGACGCGTGGTTTAATGGCTTTTCCCCTGAAATAACTACGATCACCTGGGTTGGTTACGATAATTCTAAACCGTTGGGAAAAAAAGAAACGGGCGGACGAGCATCACTTCCTATGTGGATAGACTATATGAAAACTGCATTACAAGAATCGCATGAAGTATCCTTAACTCCGCCTAAAGGCATCGTTAAAAGCTACATCAACCCAACAACAGGACTACCTGAGAAACCAACGAACAAGGGGGTTTGGGAATATTTTCGTCAAGAACTGGCACCCACCCAAACAGCTGAAGAACGCCATCAAAAAACACCCGTTAATGATAATATTACACCCATAGAAAGCCTTTTCTAAACACGCAAAGCACCAAAAACTAAAAGGGCTGCCAAGTGTTTACTAAGCAACCCTTTAAAAAACAGCCACCGCCAACTAGAGGGGTGTCTATTTTCCGTATTTCTCGTGGAATTTATTGACTCGGCCAGCTGTATCTACAATTCTTTGCTTACCCGTATAAAAAGGATGACATGCTGAACAAACTTCTACATGAAGGTCCTTACCTAATACCGACCCTGTTTGAAAATTATTACCGCAACCGCAGGTTACCGTAATTTGATTATACTCTGGATGAATTTCTTGTTTCATTTAAACAACGCACCGATTAAATTAGTTACAACACTTACAGTTAACTGCATATAATACCTACCTTACTCAAATCTAGCAATATACTTTTCACTAATGCGCATAATAACACTCAATGCAAATGGCATCCGTGCTGCTGCCCGAAAGGGTTTCTTCGAATGGTTACCGCATCAAAATGCCGATGCCATCTGTATTCAAGAAACCAAAGCCCAAGTAGAACAACTCAGCGCCGATATATTTTGGCCTAAGCCCTACCACTGCTATTACCACGACGCTGTCAAAAAAGGCTACAGTGGCGTGGCTATTTATAGCAAAAAGAAACCGTTCAAAATCATTAAAAACCTCGGCTGGTCAACCGCTGATACTGAAGGTCGTTACCTTGAGGCTCAGTTTGGAAATCTTAGTATTATTTCTTTATATCTTCCTTCTGGCTCCTCCAACGAAGAAAGACAATTAATAAAATTTGAATTCCTAGAACGCCTTATACCTTTATTAAATGAGTTCTCAAACAATGGTCGCCAATATATCATTTGTGGTGACTGGAATATCGCCCATAAAGAAATAGACTTAAAAAATTGGCGCGGTAATAAAAAGAATTCGGGATTCCTCCCCGAAGAACGCGCCTGGATGGATCAACTTATTGAAAAAAATCTTTGGAATGATACTTTTCGCAGGCTCAATTCTGACCCTGAACAATACACTTGGTGGTCTAACCGCGGCCAATCATGGTCTAAGAATGTTGGCTGGCGTATCGACTACCAGCTATCTAGCCCAAACCTGAAAGATAAAGCACAATCAGCCACTATATACAAAGACGAGCGGTTCTCTGATCACGCCCCCTTAATTATTGATTATGCACTGGATCTTTAAAAACACGCCTATTATAAGACAACCTTAGAACGCCGGAAAACGATAACGGCTAAAATAATAGCCGGAAGCCCCAACCCAGCTGCAAATAGAAAAAAATGATAATACCCGTAGCTATCAACAATCACACCTGAAAAGCCACTGATAAATTTAGCTGGCAACGTCATCAAAGAGCTAAACAAGGCATATTGCGTTGCCGTATGCGCACTGCTGGTTAAACTGGATAAATAGGCAATAAAAATAGCTGTTGCCAACCCGCCGCTTAAATTATCCATACTCACAACAATCGCCAACCATTGTAAATCAGGCTCAATGACCGCTAAAAACGAAAACAACAGGTTAGTCGTTGCAATCAACACCGCCCCTAAAACCAACGGCCGCATGACCCCATGACGAACCACCATCACGCCGCCGACAAAAGCACCCAGCAGCGTCATAAAAAAACCAAAAACCTTCGTGACTTGCGCTATCTCCTGTTTTGTAAACCCTAAATCAAGATAAAAAGGATTTGCCATCATCCCCATCGTAATATCACTCAGCTTATAAACTGCAACCAAAGCAAGAACCGTAAAACCAAAACGACCAAAACGCCTAAAGAAATCACTAAAAGGACTAATCACTGCCCCCACAAACCAAGCCAGTACTTTTTTTGACGGCCTCAAACCGCCTTCTAGCGAATGAGCATCCTTTGTTAATATTGTAGTTGCCGGCTCTTTTAATAATAGCGTTGTCACTATACCGACCCCCATCAAAGTGGCCATAACAAGATAGGCTATTTGCCAACTATAAAAATCTGCAATATACAATGCCCCAGCACCGGCCATCAACAATGCCAACCGATATCCAAACACATAGGCCGCAGCCATAGCGCCTTGAAACTTCACCGCTGCTGCTTCAATACGAAAAGCATCGATCACAATATCTTGCGTTGCTGAACAAAAAGCAATAAAGACAGCGCAAATCGCCACCCTCTCAATCTCAGTTTCAACATTTAACTGGGCCAGATAATACAGACCTAAAGCAATTCCCAATTGCGCAGAAAGCAACCAACTACGCCTACGGCCTAACCACTGTGTTAACCCTAACAACGACACCTTATCAACGATTGGCGCCCAAAGAACTTTTACCGAATAGGTCATACCGACCCAGCCGAAATAACCAATAATGGAGCGGGCAACCCCCTCATCGCGTAACCACGCCGACAGCGTAGAAAAAACCAACAAAAAAGGTAGCCCCGCCGAGAACCCCAGGAAGATCATTGCAATCACCCGAGGTTGACGATAAACCCGCAATGCATTCAGCCATCCTTGAAAAGGCATATCAGCCATACATCATTGCCTCATTCACCAAGAATGAAGCAAACTCAAACTACCCATTAATCAGATAATGGACTAAAATACTAGCGGCATAACCTAATGCAATGTGCGGTGTCCATTTAACATGACTAAAAAAAGTATACATCTGCTTAGATTGCCCCATTAAGGCAACACCCGCTGCAGAACCGATTGAAAGTAATGAACCACCAACACCGGCAGTTAACGTGACTAGCAACCACTGATATAAATCCATATCAAGATTCATACTTAATACGGCAAACATAACCGGTATGTTATCAATAATTGCTGACAAAACGCCGACCAAAATATTAGCGGTAGTCGCGCCTAACGTGTCATACATCGCTCCCGAAAGTAATTCCAGATAACCGATATAACCTAGCCCACCTACAGCAAAGACAACCCCAAAGAAGAAAAAGAGCGTATCCCACTCAGCATCACGTACTTTGCGAAAAATATCGAACCGATAATCACCTTCATATTGCGCACATGTTACCTTTAGGTAATAGCCATACAACATTAAAATAGACAGCCCCAACATCATCCCCATAAATGGGGGTAAATGAACAAACTGCTTGAAACTCACCGCTAACCCAATAGTTAAGCCAAATAAAGCACAAACAGTAATCGCCCCTTTTTTCAGACCAATAACCGCCTCATCTGCAGATTGTTCCGGCTGTTCGTTTGGAACTGCAAAATACATAAATGCTGCTGGAATTGCGTAATTAACGACCGACGGAATAAATAATCTAAAGAAATCAAAAAACTCAGCATAACCTGCCTGCCAAACCATGAGCGTAGTAATGTCGCCAAACGGACTAAAAGCACCCCCCGCATTAGCGGCTACAACTAGGTTAACAAATCCTATACTGACAAAACGTTTATTCCCCTGACCCACCGCTAATACAACGGCACCCACCAATAACGCTGAAGTCAAATTATCAGCAACAGCTGATAAGAAAAAGGTAATGATGCCGGTTATGATGAATAACTGTCGATAACTAAAATGTTTTCTCACTAACCAAGACCGCAAAGCATTAAACACATTACGCTCAGCCAATACATTCACATAAGTCATTGCCACAATCAAAAACAACATTAACTCAGCAAATTCAACCAAGTTACGTTCGAAAACTTGGTGCGTTTGTTCTAGCGGCACGCCAGCTTCTGAAGCCAGATGAGCAGCGTGCGCCCAAATCACTGCTCCTGCAAAAATAACGGGTTTTGATTTCCGTAAATGGGTGAATTCTTCAGCCATCACAAAACCATAAGCAATCATAAAAATAAGAACCGTAAAAATCCCCGTTTCTGTACCGGTTAGTCCCAAGTTATTGGCCTCTTCCGCTAACGCCAACTCTGGCACCAAAAACAACGGCAATAACATCATTAAACGTCTAAAAGACACACTAGCCCCCTTTAATTAAAATCAAATTTCAGAATAATTTTCCAACCTACTCTGATTAAACTTACAATTCTAACACTTTTTATTAAACTTTTCATTTCCTCTATAGAGGTATATCATTGTCGACTGAAACTCTTTCCCTAATAAACGTTAGCCTTGTAAAACATGTACCAATACAACGATATTGACCAAAAAATTGTTGACGATCGCGTTATACAATACCGCGACCAAACTGAGCGATTTCTAAAAGGCGAGATTCCTGATGATGAATTCAGGGCGCTACGACTTATGAATGGACTCTATATCCAAACTCACGCGCCCATGTTACGGGTAGCTGGTCCGTATGGTTTGTTTTCTGCCAGCCAATTTCGAAAACTAGCAAGCATTGCTCGTGATTACGATAAAGGGTTCGCGCACTTTACGACCCGCCAAAATATACAATACAACTGGCCAGAACTAGAAAGAGTGCCCGATTTATTGGAGGAATTAGCAAGCGTTCAAATGCACGCGATCCAAACCAGCGGAAACTGCCTAAGAAACACAACCAGTGATCCTTTAGCGGGTGTCTGCCTCGATGAAATTGAAGATCCAAGACCTTATTGCGAAATTATTAGACAATGGACGACACTACATCCTGAGTTTGCCTATCTCCCACGTAAATTTAAAATAGCCGTAAGCGCATCAACACAAGACCGCGCAGCCACACAACTTCACGACATCGGCCTACATCTGGTTGAAGATGAAACGGGCACCATTGGCTTTAAAGTTCTTGTGGGTGGCGGCTTAGGACGCACACCAATTATCGGTCAAGTGATCCGTCCTTATCTTGAGAAAAAACATTTGCTCTCTTTTTTGGAGGCTATCGTACGCGTCTACAACTTAAATGGTCGTCGAGACAACAAGTATAAAGCCCGTATCAAAATATTAGTGAGAGAAACAGGGGTTGAAGCCTTTACCAAAATGGTTGAAACCGAGTGGCAAGCGATTAAAAACGGCATGGAATTAACCGAAGATCGTATTGATGACGTTAAAAGTCATTTTTCAGAACCCGCTTACTCAACAACGGCCAAATCTGATCTCAGTCACGAGCAACACTTGGCAAACGATACTGCTTTTGCACTATGGTATAAACATAATACTGTTACGCATAAAAATTCCGGCTACCGCATCGCTTACGTTTCATTAAAAGCACCCGATACCCCGCCGGGTGACACTACCCATCAACAACTGGATGCACTCGCTGATCTGGCTGACCAATTCAGTTTTGGGTTTATCCGTAGCACACATCGACAAAATCTTGTTTTAGCCGATATTGAACAGGCTAACTTATATTC
This sequence comes from Methylococcales bacterium, assembly GCA_030753675.1. GTDB lineage: Bacteria > Pseudomonadota > Gammaproteobacteria > Methylococcales > Methylomonadaceae > OPU3-GD-OMZ. Next base: position 73,532 of record JASMBU010000005.1, on the reverse strand, counting down.
CTTATGGCAACAACTTGATGTGTTAAATCTAGCCACACCCAACATTAACTGCATCACAGATATGATCTGTTGCCCCGGACTTGATTACTGTGCACTGGCAAATGCCGGTTCAATCGATATTGCACAAGATATCAATAACTTATTTGATAACATGGATTACATCCATGATTTAGGTGACCTAAAAATAAATCTTTCCGGTTGTATGAATGGTTGTGCCCACCAAAGTGTAGGTAACATAGGTATCTTAGGTGTCGACAAAAAAGGTGTCGAATGGTATCAAATCACTCTTGGGGGATCTTCTGATGAAAACGCTACACTCGGTCGCCGTTTAGGACCCGCTATCAGCAAAGATGAAATCACTCCAACCATTAAAACTATTCTTGAGGTTTACCTTGAAAAACGGCTTGAGGATGAAAATTTCTTGGCCACTGTAAACCGTATTGGTATTAGCCCTTTTAAAGATAAAGTATATGCACCTAATTAAGAACAGAGAAATTATCACAGACTCATGGACTCAGATTGCAGATGACACAATCATTCCCGATGGGGATATTGTTGTCACCTACAACCGCTGGCTAACTGACAAAGAAACATTATTAAACCACGCAGGGGCAATAGGTGTTTCCATAAACATCGAAGATGATCTCGACGCGCTTCTCAGCGACCTTGAGCATTTTAGTTTAATTGCCTTAAATTTCGCTGTTTTTACCGATGGAAGAAATTTCTCAAGAGCGCAATTACTACGAGATCGCTATCAATTTAAAGGCGAAATCAGAGCCACGGGCGATTTTCACCGCGACCAAGTCTATTATCTGAGTCGAGTCGGCTTTAATGCTTTCGTACTCACAAACGAGGATGACTCACAGGCTGAAGGGGTGCTCTCAGCACTTGATGAGTTCACTGTTTACTACCAATAATAATTTTATCTAAAACACCCACCTATATTATAGATAACACTCCCATCACCTGACGATTGCAACGACTCAGGTATTGGGAGCTTTTCTTACCCACCGTTGAGAAATCGGCACTAAAACAACACCGTAATCATCCAGCTGGTTTAAAACCTCAAATAAAACTTTTAGCGTTTTGCTTTTTGGATGCCCAATGCCAATTGCAAAACCTTTCTCTTTTGCTAAACTGACCAATGATTCAAACTGCTCTTTGATAGCATGCTCATCATCTGTATGGTCAAAAAAAATATCTCTTCTCGCGGTCGCCAAACCTGATTCAAGGGCCACCGTCTCTACAACGGTATATTTTGTCGTTCGGCTATCAAGAAAAAACAACCCTTCTGTCGTTGAACCTTGCAAAGCTGCTACGACCCATTGCATAGATTCTCTGTCTTGCGTTAACAAACTTCCCATATGATTATTCACCCCTATAGCATGAGGAACCTCAGCGATTTGGGTGATTAACTTCTGCGTTAACTCATTTTTATCCATCGCCCACGTCAGCCCATCTTTACCTAGCTTTTTAGGCTCAAAAGATTGCATGGGAATATGCGCCAAAACTTCTTTGCCGTGAGAAAATGCATTTTCTGCTAATTCTGGAGTAAAGGGTGCGTAAGGCAAAAAAGAGAACGTGAGCGCACCGGGCAGGTCAATAGCTCTCTGACCTAAGGCATTATCATACCCCATGTCATCAATAACAATAGCAATAGCCGGTTTGTCTTGCGCCAAAACATCGGCATTAAAAATGATAACGCCAAGGCAAAAAAAACAATGAACAAACCGCCTCAATATCGACATACCTATAGCACCTAACTTTAAGAATCTATTTCAGAATATTCATTCCTTTAAGTAATGTTAACGCCTGATTCAAGGGATAATCCTTTACCGTTGGTATCACTTTTTTTGCTTGATCGGTGTCGTCTTTGGACTGCTTATCTTTTTCCTCGCCTTGGGTTAAATGCCCAGACAAATCTGATTCTTTAACCGGTGCAAAGACAGGCTCCTCGAGAGACTCAAACTTAACTCGCCCTAAAACAATATCAGGATCAATCCCTTCTGCCTGAATCGACCGACCCGAAGGCGTGTAGTATCGCGCCGTAGTTAATTTTACTGCCCCACCATCACTGGTCGGCATAATGGTCTGAACCGAACCCTTACCAAAAGATTTATTACCCATAATCACTGCGCGCTTATGGTCTTGAAGCGCTCCGGCGACAATCTCAGAAGCCGATGCTGACCCTGAATTAATCAACACCACGATGGGCGCACCGTCTAACAATTCTCCAGGTACTGCATTAAATTTAAGCGCTGAATGTTCTATACGGCCTTGGGTATAAACAATTAATCCTTTTTCCAGAAAGCTATCACTCACTTCAACAGCCGCATTCAAAACCCCGCCAGGGTTATTACGAAGATCTAACACCAAGCCTTTTAAACCCTCTTTATTTTCGCTCTTTAATGCTTCAACCGCTTCTTTTAAATTAGCACCAGTTTTCATTTGGAAGTTACTGATTCGAACATAACCAAAGCCTTCTTCCAGCATTCTGAATTTAACACTTTTAACGCTGATGATTGCGCGCACAATTGTTTTCTTCAGTGGCGCACTTTCGCCTTCCCGAATAATGGTCAGAAACAGACTGCTACCCGGTTTGCCACGCATAATTTTAACCGCATCATTAAGCGTCATGCCTTTAACCGGCTTTTCATCGAGACGTACAATAATATCCCCTGACAATAAACCTGCCTTTTGGGCCGGCGTATCATCAATAGGTGAGACCACCTTGACAAAACCATCTTCCATAGTGACTTCTATACCGAGCCCGCCAAATTCACCCGACGTGCCCACTTTTAAATCTTTGTATTCCTCTTCATTCAAATAAGATGAATGTGGATCCAAGCCAACCAGCATCCCTCTGACAGCATCTTCCAATAACTGCTCATCTGATACCGTTTCTACATAATCTTGTTTAATACGCGCAAAAATTTCAGTAAATATTTGTAAGTTCTCATAAGGCAAACCTGAGGGGTCTTGAGTCTCCTGCTCTGCAGAAACGACCATTGAACTTCCCAACAAAGAACTAACACAAAGGGCTAGAAAGAAGAAAAATCTGAACGTAAACATATTTTTTAATCCCAAGAAAATTATATTTTTTATCTTGGCTCTATTTTATCGACTTTTATACCGGAATAAATAGTTTATCTACACGAATCTTATTTTTTAAAGCGCATAAACAGCATAAAACAGCGCTTCTAAAGCGAACTGAAAATTAAACCACGGCTGAAGAATCTATATCCGTAGAAAAAACAAAATCAGAAACGCTTAGATCGTCCAACCCAACTCTTGCCAAGGTAGTAACTCTCTCAACAACATTATCTTCATTACTATAGGTTATTTGCGTCTCTCTTTTACCAATACTTGTTATAACCAGTGAGCTTATATCGTCAACAGTTAAGGCATCTAATTGCGAAAAGTCACTGCTGAAATATGACTTTACAAATCAGTTTGTATTTTCATACTCTTTTTTAGAAGAAGTAATCTTGATAAAACAACACAAGATCATAAAAAAATAGAAAAATTACGATTGAATTTATCAACTCACAATAGAAAATATCAACAGGCTCAATCAACCCAGAATTGACTGATTTTTAGAATTGGATAGATTTAAAACACGCGTTCTTTCTAAAAAGAACTAGGAAAACATTAAACTAATGAATACTGAGTGATTTTAACCATTTTTGAGGATCAAGAGGACTCCCTTGATCTCGAACACCAAAATAAAGCCCTGCAGTATTTCGACCACCACTTTTACCGACAGTGGCAATCACATCGCCTACATCAACCCAGTCACCTACGTCTTTATACAAACTTTGATTAAAAGCATAAAGGGTCATAAAATCTTTGCCATGATCGATAATAATCATTAGGCCATAGCCTCTTAACCAGTCAGAGAAAACAACGCGCCCTCGAGAAACGCTTTTAACCTCGACGCCTTCTTCTGCACTGATAACAATACCGTCCCATCGACTGGCCGAACGACGCGCACCAAATGTTTTGATAACCGCCCCTGACACCGGCCATCCCAAACGCCCCCGCTGCTCACTAAACTCTTGAGCGATATTCAACTCGTAAGGAAAGTCATCCATAGACTCTTGGATTTCTAAAAACAATTGCTGCAACCGTTTTTCATCCATTTTCAATAGCACTAATGCCTTCAGTTGATCTTGTTCGTCAGACACCAATGACATAAGTAGCTGTTGGCGCTGGCTGAGGTTTTTTTCAAGTAGCTCACATTCTTGGGTTTGTTCTACCACAAGTGACTGGAACTCTTTCAAATGGATTTTTTCCAGAATCTGCAATGCTTTTAGCTTTTCAAGGCTGACCTTAACCGCTTGTAACCTTTCTACCCGTGCCTGATTAAGATAGCCGTAATAAATCATCATACGGCTTGTTCGAGCGGGATCTTCCTGATTAAGGATCAGCTTTAAACGACTCTGCTTACCAAGAATATAAGCGGCATTGATCTGCTCTTGTAGATGTTCACGCTGCACAACCAATAACTGTAACAACGACTGAATTTCAATGCCCAGTTGAAGCCGTGCTTGCTCACTCTGACGCACCTGCTTTTTTAACTGTTTTAATCGCGCCGCACTGTTGCCCATGCTTTTTTCAACCGATGCTAACCGATCAACCAAATCTTGCTTTTCAACACTGATCTCATTAACACGACGATCTAATACTCTGATACTGGATTGAACGGCTAACAAATGCTGACTTTTTTCAGCCATATTAGCCGCACTGCCTTGACTCAGAACTAATAGAAAAAAACCTAGCGCCCTTCTTCCATAACGAAAAAACACGCTACAACAATGACGACCCTGTCATTTCTTCCGGTTTTTCTATACCCATCATCGTTAACAATGTCGGCGCTAAATCCGTTAAAGAACCCTCTGGTGACAACGCCCTATCTACACCGACATATACCAATGGGACTAAATTGCTAGTATGCGCAGTATGCGATTGCTGTGTGCCTACATCAAATAATTTTTCGATATTACCATGATCAGCGGTAATCAACATTTCACCGCCGACACCTTTAAGCGCGGTATAAACACGCTCTAAACAACGATCAATCATTTCAACCGCCTTAATAGACGCCTCAAGATTACCGGTATGCCCGACCATGTCACAATTAGCATAATTACAAACAATGGCATCATAGTAATCGCCTTCAATCGCTTCAACCAACCGATCGGTCACTTCCTCTGCACTCATTTCAGGTTGTAAATCATAGGTTTTAACTTTTGGCGAAGGGATCAAAATCCTGTCTTCCCCTTCATTTGGCTGCTCTACCCCGCCGTTAAAAAAGAAAGTCACGTGCGCATATTTTTCCGTTTCTGCTAACCGAAGTTGTTTCAACCCTTTATTGGCCAATACTTCACCAAATCCATTAACAATTTTCTGTGAACGATAAGCAACAGGAAACTCAAAATCTTTATGGTATTCAACCAACGTGGTTAAAAATAGACGTGGCTGTGTTCCTTGTCGGTCAAACTCTGAAAAATCAGGCGCAAAAGACCGTACGATTTCTCTTGCTCTATCCGCTCTAAAATTCATAAAAACAACCGCATCATTATCATTAAATTTGACCGCACCTCCAGTCTGATCAAGCACGCTTGTTGCTTGAACAAACTCATCGGTTTCACCACGAGCATAGGCATCATTGATAGCTTGCTCAACGGTTTCAACCGAAAATTCAGCCTGCCCTAGAACTAATAATTGATAGGCTTTTTCAACCCGCTCCCAATTGTTATCCCGATCCATAACATAAAAACGACCAATCACACTGGCAATATGCCCCACACCCAAGGTATCAATCTTATCTTGTAACCCTTTAAGCGAAACATCTGCACTTTTAGGCGGCACATCACGGCCATCTAAAAAAGCATGCGCAAAAACTTTCGTCAACCCTTTCCGCTGGGCTAATTCTATCATCGCGTAAATCTGGCGTTCATGACTATGAACCCCGCCCGGCGACAATAACCCCATGACATGTAATGCAGAATCATTTTCTAGGGCATGATCTACGGAATCATTTAACGCCTGATTTTCAAAAAAATTACCATTTTCTATTTCGATATCCACTTTAAGAAAATCTTGCGGTACAAATTGACCCGAACCAATATGCACATGACCTACTTCAGAATTACCCATTTGTCCCGCAGGCAACCCTACTTTCTCCCCTGAACACTCGAGTAAAGTAGAAGAATAAGTCTTCTTTAAGTAATCCCAACACGGCATATTGGCCTGTGCAATAGCATTATCCGGACTTTGTTCTTCACGATGACCAAATCCGTCTAAAATGATTAACGCAACAGGCTTTGGGGTACTTGACATAATATAATTCCTCTTCAAAAAAATGATCTTCGATAAAAACACTCAACATTCCAAAAAAGAGCGTGAACAAATCAATTGGAATAATTATCTTGATATTTTACCTGAGCAGCACAATTTTGAACACGCCATTTCCCCATACCTTTTTTAAAACGCACCCTTAACAAAAATAACTACAATCAATCTTATAACCCGCTAATTACCATCACGCTTGGCCTCCTTTTTTCATCTAATTCCTTTTGAAAAAAGGATAAAAAACTCAATCGATCATTAATTACGGTTTTAATTAACAGATATAATCGCAACCACTGTTTTTTATTGTTAAAATACAAAATTATCCTCGTTATATAGCTTCACAACACCATTGTGATTTTTTAAAAATATTTTATATTAGGTTTTTTTATGGAACGCGTTATTGAATTTATCGGCAACCACTGGATGTTGTTTATTGCCTTCGTTGTTGTACTTTATCTTGTTATGCAAGAATTATTAGACAATGTTTTTAAACGGTTCCAATCCATGACACCGGTTGAAGCCGTCATGCATATGAATGAAACAGAAGTCACTATTGTTGACGTAAGCCAAGCTGCTGACCATAAAAAAGAGCACTTAGAAAATGCCATGAGCATTCCTCTTGCTAAACTTGAGACCAGCCTCGGTCAATTAGAACCGTTTAAAGAAAAACCATTACTGGTTTTTTGTCAAACCGGCGCACAATCTCCTCAAGCCTGCAAAAAACTTTATAGGCTAGGATTTCATCAAGTGATTAACCTAGCGGGTGGACTTAAGGCATGGGACGAACAACACCTACCCACCACCAAAAGCAAATCCTAGTCCCTTAACTTACTCATTCCGGTAGTCACAAAATGGCTGAACAAGAAGAAAAACAGTTCTCAATACAAAAAATTTTCTGTAAAGATGTTTCCTTTGAAACCCCAAACTCACCTAAAATTTTTACCTCAAAATGGCAGCCCAAGGTTGATTTCAACCTAGGCACTCACGTTGATCCTCTTGAAGATGATGTCTTTGAAGTTGCTATTACGGTCACGGTAACCGTGAAAGTTGATGAGCAAGTCGCCTACCTTGCTGAAGTCGTACAAGCCGGAATTTTTACACTCAAAGGTTTCTCAGATACTGAACGCGCCCCCTTACTCGGCAGTTATGCCCCTAACGCCCTTTTTCCTTATGCCCGAGAAGCTATTTCAGATCTGGTTTCAAAAGGTGGGTTTCCACAACTTCTTTTGGCCCCGGTTAATTTTGATGCTGCATATGCTCAACATGTCCAACAACAATCTACACCCAATTCTGTTAACTAAACCTTGAATGGATAAACAACGAATTTGTATTTTAGGCGCTGGCTCATGGGGAACCGCCTTAGCGATTCAAGCTGCGCGCAATAATCACGACACTATTCTCTGGGGCCATAATGCTGACCACGTTTGCGCCTTACGACAAGAACGAACAAATTCTCGTTATTTACCGGGAATCATATTACCCGACAACTTAACCGTTACTAACACGCTTAAAACAGCTGTACAATTTAGTGACATTGTACTACTTGCTGTTCCAAGCCACGCCTTTGTCACGACACTCATAAATATTAAAACGCATCTTAACCCAAATACGACTATCGCTTGGGCAACCAAAGGACTGAGCCATGATAACGGCTCTTTTTTACACCATTCCGTTATCTCCCAACTGGGTGAAAAAACACCGATGGCAATCCTTTCAGGTCCTACTTTTGCCTTGGAAGTTGCTAATGAATTGCCATCGGCAATTACCATTGCCTCAGAACAGCCTGACTGTGCCACCAAACTCGCTGGCATTTTCCATAACGCGCACTTTAGAACTTACACCAGTACGGATATTATTGGGACCCAAATCGGCGGTGCCACTAAAAATGTCTTGGCTATTGCTGCCGGAATAGCCGATGGCCTGGGTTATAACGCAAACACACGATCAGCACTGATCACCCGCGGGTTAGCTGAAATCATTAGACTGAATCATCATTTAGGCGGTCAACAAGAAACCCTCATGGGACTAGCTGGGCTCGGTGACCTGATACTGACTTGCACAGATAATCAATCCAGAAATCGTCGCTTTGGTATTGGCCTCGGCCAAGGTAAAAAACCTCACGATTTAATCACCGAAATAAACCAAGAAATTGAAGGTATTGCGGCGACCGAACAAATTTACCGCCTGTCTAAACAGCTTAACGTTGATATGCCGATTACCGAGCAAATCTATCAAATTCTCTATCAAAACACTGAACCCAGTCATGCTGTAAAGACACTCTTAGCACGCGAGCAGCGTGATGAAGAACCCTTTCCTCCCACGTAAAAGGAGTCAAATTAATAATTCTTTATAAATAATAAAAAAATGTTGCATATTATATAGTTAGGAGGTATATATAAAGCAACTTATTGATGGATCAAAAGGAATCATTGCATGCTACACATATTGGACCATTTACCCCTACAATGTGCCGAACTTAAGCGCACAACTAACGGCGACACCATTATTCTAACCGCCAATGCAATTGATGCGATTAAAGACACAAACTCAGATCACAACCTGCTAAAAAGCCTCTTTAAACAATTTAATTTGTGTGTTTTATACCGAGATATTGAAGCAAAAGGCGTCGAAATCAGTGAACTAATCAGTGGTATTACCGTCTTAGATGATGATGAATTCAACCGTTGCCAAGAAGACAATAACTGTATACGCTCTTGGAATTAAATCAAGTAAATGCCAATTGTCGCCACGCCTCATAAGTCACTATAGCAACTGAATTTGATAAATTAAGACTTCGACTATTAGCCTGCATCGGAATCTTCAAGCACCACACGGACTCTTGTCTTAGAATGTCTTTCGGCAAGCCACGCGTTTCAGGCCCAAAAAGAAAAAAATCGCCTGCCTGATAACACTCTTGATCGTAATTTTTTGTCGCCTTTGTTGTCAATGCAAATAAACGCGCTGGTTTTGCACGTTGTAAAAAATCTTGGTAACTTTCATACAACACCAAAGCTGTGAATTCATGATAGTCTAGCCCAGCTCTACGCATTTTTTTTTCATCTAAACTAAAACCCAACGGCTTTATAAGATGTAACTGGCAACCATTGTTGGCGGCTAACCGAATAATATTTCCGGTATTAGGCGGAATCTCCGGCTCGTATAACACAATATGAAACATAATCTTATAAGCAAACCCGATCTCTTTCTGTTACTTACGTTAACTTACCGTGACATTGCTTAAACTTCTTACCTGAACCACAAGGGCAAGGATCATTACGCCCCACTTTTCTTCCATCACGAACAAAAGGTTTTTCGGCATCCTCTTCAACACCCTGAGCCTGAGGCGGCGGCATAATACCAGCCTCCAAAGCTGTTGGATCAACACTTTCAGACAACGATGATTCGGCATCAGCATGCTCAAAATTCATCTCTTGCGGTTCTTGGCGCTGTTCGTCAAAAACCTGTAGATCTTCTTCAACATTCACTTGTACCTTAGACAAAAGGCCTACAACTTCATATTTAACAAAGTCCAACATACTAACAAACATTTCAAATGATTCACGCTTATACTCCTGCTTAGGATCACGCTGTGCATAACCCCTTAAATGGATTCCCGCCCGTAAATGATCCATAGCACCCAAATGCTCTTTCCATGTACTATCAAGAACCTGTAAAACTACAGACTTCTCAAAATTCCGCATCACATCAGAAGAAATATTGGATTCTTTTTGAACCCAATTCTCAACCAATTTTTCTTGTGTCAGCCGAATAACATCTTCTCTCTGTAACGAATCATCTTTCTCCAACATCGCCTGCCACGGAATAGTCAGCTCAAACTCTTGCTGTAAGTGCCCCTCTAATCCAGCAACATCCCATTGATCTTCCATAGTTTGTTCTGGAATATACTGCGTAACCACACTAGTGACAACATCATCACGAAAGGCACCAACAATATCACTGATATCTTTAGCTTCCATTAATTCATTACGCTGCCCATAAATAACTTTACGCTGATCATTGGCAACATCATCGTAATCCAGAATCTGTTTCCGGATATCATAATTGCGCCCTTCAACCTTTTTCTGAGCATTCTCAATGGCTCGCGTTACCCAGGGATGCTCAATTGCTTCACCTTCAACCATACCTAACTTCTGCATCATACTGGCAACTTTCTCAGAAGCAAAAATACGCATCAGATCATCTTCAAGAGATAAATAAAAATGCGATGACCCTGGGTCTCCCTGACGCCCTGAACGTCCTCGCAATTGATTATCAATACGTCTTGATTCATGTCGTTCAGAGCCAATGACATGCAAACCACCACTGGCCAAGACTTTTTCATGGTGTAAACGCCAATCTTCTTTCACTTTTTCTAGTGCCGATTCACTTGGATTTTCACCCAATAACTTTATAGCCACGTCAAGATTACCACCCAAAACGATATCAGTACCTCGACCCGCCATATTAGTGGCAATAGTCACTGCTCCCGTTGTACCTGCTTGTTCAATAATATGTGCCTCACGCTCATGCTGTTTAGCATTTAAAATTTCATGCGTAATATTATTTTTTGTTAGCTCTCGGGAAATTAATTCAGAATTCTCAATTGATGTCGTTCCGACAAGAACTGGCTGCCCACGCTTTGAACACCCTTTGATATCCTCAATAATTGCATGATATTTCTCACCCACTGTCATATAAATATGATCACCGCGATCATCTCTAACCATCGGTCTATGGGTCGGAATTACGACCACTTCCAAACCATAAATCTTTTGCAATTCAATGGCTTCAGTATCAGCTGTACCGGTCATGCCCGACAACTTATGATATAACCGAAAGTAATTCTGAAAAGTTATTGAAGCCAGTGTTTGATTATCTTCTTGAACTTTAACTTGTTCTTTTGCCTCAATCGCTTGGTGCAAACCATCACCCCAACGACGCCCAGACATAATACGACCGGTAAATTCATCTACGATCAACACTTCATTACTTTTCACGATGTAATCAACATCACGATGATAGAGCACATGAGCGCGTAAGGATGCCGACAAAAAATGCATCAATCTGATATTTACCGCATCATACAAACTTCCGCCTTCGGAAATATAACCGTGTTCAGCCATTACCTGCTCAACACGTGCATGACCTGCTTCGGTCAAATGCACCGTTCGCATCTTTTCATCGACAGAATAATCACCTGCCTCGCCTTCTTTTTCTTGTTTGGTCAAACCAGGAAAAATCTGATTAACCTTAACAAACATTTCAGTACTTTCTTCGGTTGGGCCCGATATAACTAGCGGTGTTCTAGCCTCATCAATTAAAATTGAATCGACTTCATCGATAACCGCATAATACAACCCTCGTTGCACTTTGCTATCGAGGTTATACGCCATATTATCTCTTAGATAATCAAACCCAAACTCATTATTAGTGCCATATGTAATATCGGATTCATAAGCTTCACGCCGCTCTACACTGGCTATTTCACTAACAATAACCCCTGTTGTCATACCTAAAAAAGTATAAATCTGGCCCATCCAAGCACTATCCCGCTTAGCTAGATAATCATTCACGGTCACAACATGAACACCTTTACCCGGCAACGCATTAAGGTAAGCTGACAAAGTTGCCACAAGGGTTTTACCTTCCCCTGTCTTCATCTCTGAAATCTTGCCGTCATTTAAGACCATTCCGCCAATAAGCTGCTCATCAAAATGACGCATACCCAACACACGCACAGAAGCCTCACGCACCGTTGCAAAAGCCTCAGGGATTAAATCTTCAAGCACCGTACCTGACGCTAAGCGATCTCGAAACTCAGCCGTCTTGGCTTGTAAAGCCTCATCACTCAAAGCCTCAAATTCTGCCTCTAATAAATTAATGCTTTTAACTAACTTATTTTTTTTCTTAATAAGTCTGTCGTTCCGACTACCAAATAACTTCTTGACCAACATGGCTAACTTTCCAATAAATTTAAATTTGTAATAAAACCCGATGATTATAAACCTTATCAACCTTCGTTAACAGACCCATCATGACCTCATCCCCAGTAAAGCACTCAAAACAGTCTAATAACTCAATACTTTAGGTATCTTTTAACTACTTTCTTGGTTTTCCCGTATTGAAAGCACGTAACCGTTATAATAAACTACACTCACCTCTGACTATACCCCAAAAAAGCTCAACCACACCCTAGAGACAACTGGCTAAATGCGTAGTAAACGAAAGAGTCACTTTAAATCGGCCTTATCCTTGGGCGGCAAGACAACAAGTCACTTTACAAGAATCATTACTCAACAAAAATTACTGCGAGAAGTAATCTGCCAATATTTGCCTGATCACTTCAGCCCGCATATAACCAGTTGCATCAAGAAAGATAAAACTATTATTATTTATACGACATCAGCCACATGGGCTAGCCAATTACGTTTTCTAAACCAACCCATACTGGCAGCATTACATGCCCATGGAAAAAACGATGTCACTGAAACTAAAATTAGAGTGCTTCCTGAAACGTTAACGCCTGAACCGCATAAAAGATATGCAAAAAAACTGTCTGACGCATCACTTAATATGATTCACAGTAATGCCATTGCCCATACAACCGACAGCGAAATCAGCACTGCCCTATTACAACTACATAAGACACTTAAGAACAAAATATCTTAAGAAATATACGAGTGCACGAATGCTTTTGGAAGTTCATTAGTATCTTTAAAAGACACCATTTCCCAAGCATCTGTGTCTTTAACCAATGCCCGCAAAAGTTGATTATTTAAACTGTGTCCGGATTTATAGCCGTTAAACTCACCCAACAGATTATGTCCTAATAAATAAAGATCACCGATTGCGTCTAACATTTTATGCTTTACAAATTCATCTGCATAACGCAAACCATCTTCATTCAAAATTTTTAGATCATCAACAACAATCGCATTATCCAAACTACCACCTAATGCCAAATTATTTTTCTGAAGTAATTCAATATCCTTCATAAAGCCAAAGGTACGAGCACGGCTCACTTCTTTAATAAAACTGGTGGTAGAAAAGTCCATGACTGCAGTTTTAACATTCGATTTAAAAGCAGGATGTTTAAAATCGATCGTAAAACCGACCCTAAAGCCGTCATACGGTTCAAAAGAAGCCCATTTATCACCATCAACCACTTTAATAGGCTTGTTAACTCTCATGTATTTACGCCAAGCGTCCTGCTCTTCTATACCTGCAGATTGTAATAAAAAAACAAAAGGACCTGCGCTTCCATCCATTATGGGTATTTCTGCAGCACTCACATCTACTAGAGCATTATCAATACCTAACCCTGAAAATGCCGACATCAAATGTTCCACGGTCGATACCCGTATGCCATTTTGTATCAGTGTCGTTGACATGGTCGTATCACCCACATTATCAGGTTTCGCATCAACAACCGCAAACGCTCCGATATCGCTACGTCTAAAACGAATACCTGTATCAGGCTCTGCGGGGTGCAGCGTTAAATAAACATTCTCTCCAGTATGTAAACCCACCCCTGTCGCTCGAATAATATTTTTAAGCGTCCTCTGTTTCAACATAGACTTTAAGCTACTGTTAAATAAAAGTGCTCATTCTACCACAAGAAAACCTTGTAACAGAAACACCCATCATTCTTTCAAAACACACCTTAACTCAAACCTCCTGTTTAAACCTCTTTATTGCAAACTTCTACCTCCTTTCCGCTATAACCTTAATCGGCCTGCCGTCTTAAAAAAGCCGGAATATCCAAGTAATCCATGTTTTCTGCTTTCTTTGCCTGTGCACCGTAACGTGCTTCACTCCCTTCACGTTGTCGCACTGCTGTAGGCTTCTCAAACACTCCATAATCAACAGCCTTCTTAGCAACACTTTCTCGACTACTGATAGATGAAACCGTCTGACGATGGGGTGCTCCTCCCATACCTGTTGCAACGACTGTCACCTTTATTTCATCACCTAATTCTGTATCAATAGCGGTACCCATCTTAATAACCGCATCCTCCGAAGCAAATTCATGAACAATCTCACCCACCTCATTGAATTCAGCAATACCCAATTCTGCTGTCGCTGTAATGTTAACCAAAATCCCTTTTGCGCCAAATAGATTCACATCATCTAATAAAGGACACGCTACCGCTTTCTCTGCAGCCTCTCTTGCTCGATTATCACCTTTTGCAATGCCTGTACCCATAATCGCCACACCCATTTCAGACATAATGGTTTTTACATCAGCAAAATCAACATTAATCAGACCTGGATTAACAATAAGCTCTGTAATACCTTGAACGGCTTCCCTCAATACGTCATTTGCTGCATTAAAAGCATCAATCAATGAAACGTTATTCCCTAATACGGGCAATAATTTCTGATTAGGAATGATAATAAGTGAGTCAACATACTTTTCTAACTCCACAATGCCCTCTTCTGCGGCTTTCATTTTTTTCGCACCTTCAAACTTAAAAGGCTTAGTCACTACGGCCACTGTCAAAATACCTTTATCTTTTGCCGCTTCTGCAATCACGGGTATTGCACCTGTTCCGGTCCCGCCCCCCATTCCTGCTGTTAGAAAAACCATGTCCGCACCGTCAATTTCTTCTTCAATACGCGAACGATCTTCTTGCGCTGCTTGCTTGCCAATATCTGGGTTTGTTCCTGCGCCTAGACCTTGCGTTAATTCTGATCCTAATTGAATTAAGGTATCCACACTTAATCGCCTTAGTGCCTGAGCATCTGTATTCGCACCAATAAAATCAACACCACTAATACCGGTATTTATCATATGATCTACTGCGTTACCACCGCCACCACCAACACCAATGACTTTAATAATGGCTTCTCTTTCAAACATATCTTCTAATTCAAATTTCATTTAGATCTCCTTTTTAAATTTTTAATATCCACCACTAAACCAACCTTTCATTCTCTCAAACATTCCTTCATTCGTATTATTTTGTGCCTCTAGGTCATATCCTTGCTGATATTCTTTTCCATACAGTATCAAGCCAACCCCTGTCGAATAAGCAGGGTTACTGACAATATCAGTTAATCCACTCACATCATGCGGGCTCCCTAATCGAACGGGCATATGAAATATTTCTTCCGCTAACTCAACCAAACCGAATGCTTTCGAACTACCCCCTGTGATCACAACCCCTGCTGAAATTAAATCTTCATACCCACTACGTCTCAATTCTGCCTGGACCAAAAACAATAACTCCTCATAGCGCGGCGCTATAATTTCAGTTAGATTTTGTTTCATGATGGTTCGCGGCTCCCTATCACCAATACTTGGAACCGCGATCATTTCATCTTCATCAGCCAATTGTGAGAGTGCACAGGCATGATGAACCTTAATTTGTTCCGCATGTTTCGTTGGAGTCCTTAATGCGACAGCGATATCATTCGTCACCTGATCACCCGCAATAGGTATCACCGATGTATGTTTAATTGCACCCTCGGTAAACACTGCAATATCCGTTGTCCCACCACCAATATCAATTAAACAAACGCCTAAATCTTTTTCATCCTCGGTTAAGACTGCCGTGCAAGATGCCAATTGCTCTAAAACAATATCGCTCACTTCAAGGTTACAGCGCCTAATACACTTAATAATATTCTGCGCAGCACTCACACTGCCGGTGACCATATGTACTTTTGCTTCTAACCGAATACCAGACATCCCGATCGGCTCTTTGATACCGTCCTGCAAATCAATCACAAATTCTTGCGGCAATATATGCAAAATTTTCTGATCTGCTGGAATAGCAACTGCACGCGCTGAATCAATCACACGGTTAATATCAAACTGGCTCACTTCTTTATCTTTTATGGCAACAATCCCGTGGGAGTTCAGACTTCTAATATGACTCCCTGCTATACCGGCAAACACTGAATTAATTTCACACCCTGCCATTAATTCGGCTTCTTCTATAGCACTCTGAATGGCCTGAACGGTAGATTCTAAATTAATGACCACGCCCTTCTTTAACCCTCGCGATGGACTTGACCCTATGCCAATAATTTCTATCTCTCCGTCTGGCTTTAATTCACTTACTATTGCAGCCACTTTCGATGTTCCGATATCCAAACCGACTATTAGATTACGATCTGTTTTTTTTGCCATCTGCTTTCTCTCAAATTATCTTCAATTGTGAAAGGCCATTCGGCCTAAAACCTCTAGACTTCTTTTAAAACCTACTACTTCCATGCTACTGAAAAACCGTTGTGGTATCTCATATCTACCCGCTGCATCAAACCATTTGCATTACTTTTCATACGATCATAGACCCCTATAAAACGACTTAAGCGTTCGATAGGTTTCTCACTTCCTAACTGAACCTTCAATCCATTTTCAAAGACTGCACTAACCGCATAATGTGGTGAAATCACCAAAGTAGTTAACGCTAAATCTGTCTTCTCAACATTCATTTGCACTTGGCCAAACAAATCAAATACTCTGAAGTGCCCCTCTATAGGACCGATTAAAACTGGTAACTCGTTCATACCTACCAGAGTCGTTGGCTTAAATAATTCTCCGCGATTATTGAGTAATTCATCATGCCCCCAATAGGCAACTGCTGATTGCTCAACAACATGAATATCAACAATGTCTGGCCACACCCTTGACACTGTGGCGCTATCGACCCAAGGAAGGCCTTCTACTGCTTTACGAATAGCGACTATATCCACTGTCAAAAAACTTTCTTGTACCGCTACCCCAGTCACTTTTTTAACATCACTCTTGAGCAAATATTGAAAAGTCCCTGTAACCCTGACATACCGAATAGGGAAGGAATCCACTATGCCAATCTTAATATCTTCATAATACGTGCCTACAACAACACCTAATAAAAGCATCATGAAGATTATTATTTTAGCCACCTTATTCATTGTTCAACTGTCCACGTCGATGCTACTTTCCAAAATACGCATAACCAATTCGTCAAAATCAATCCCTGCTACTTTTGCGGCCATGGGCAATAGACTATGATCCGTCATTCCTGGCACGGTATTAATCTCAATTAACTGGTCTTGGTCATCATGATCAATAAACAAATCGACACGTCCCCACCCAGTCACCCCCACGACTTCAAAGGCTTTTTCTGCGAGTTTCATAAGCCTTTCTTCTTTAACTTTTGTCAACCCACTCGGACAAAAGTATTCCGTCGAATTTGAAAGATATTTGGCCTCATAATCATAAAAACTGTTCGGTGTCTTTACACGGATAACCGGCAACACTTGACCAGCTATTAATCCAACGGAATATTCCTCGCCGTCTACCCATGCCTCTGCATAAACAGAGGAATCAAATTCGCTCGCTAATCTATATCCCGCACCTAATTCCGCTACGTTATTTACACGGCTCATCCCTATACTAGACCCTTCCCTTACCGGCTTTATAATCATTGGGAAGCCCAGTTGCTCAACACAAGTTTCAAAATCTTGCTTACTGGTCAACGTATACCACTGAGGCGTCGTTAACCCTGCACCTTTGAGACACCATTTTGTTCTCAATTTGTCCATACAAATAGCTGATGCCAAAACCCCACTGCCACTGTAAGGAATATTCAGACTTTCTAATACCCCTTGAATAACACCATCTTCCCCACCTCGACCATGAATGACATTAACCACACGATCAAAAGAACCGGCTAAAAAAGGATTCACTAAATCGCCTTTAACTTCAACAGCCGTTGCATTAACACCTCGGGCCAACAATGCTGTTAACACGGCGCGACCACTTTTTAATGACACATCTCGTTCTGCTGAAGGCCCACCCATAACCACAGCAACATGACCCCATTTTTCCACATCAAGCTTACTGCACACTGACACCTCCATGCGCAGATTCACTGACTGGTTCACCGACAATTTCAACCTCACACGCTAATGCCACGCCCGTTCTTTGTTCTACTTGTGTCTGTATGATTTCAATCAATGACTCAATATCTTTTGCCGTGGCGTTATTTTGATTAAGAATAAAGTTGGCGTGTTGCTCAGAAACATTGGCACCGCCCACGGTATAACCTTTTAAACCACAAGCCTCTATTAATCGAGCGGCATAATCATTATCAGGATTTTTAAAAACAGAGCCACAAGATGGTTGGGTCAGAGGCTGCGTAGCTGAACGTTGACTTAACAATGCTTTTGTTTTTTTTGAACTTGCCTGCGTAGAGCCTTTTGCTAACCGTAACCGTACTGCTACAAACCACTCACCCACTGGCCCTGTAACAGAGCGATATCCAATGTCATAATCCTCAACCCTACGCGTAAAAATATCCCCTTGCGCGCTAATACTTTCTAACCCCTCAACAATATCCCAGGTTTCACAACCAAACGCACCGGCATTCATCTTCAAAGCACCGCCCATCGTACCAGGGATACCTGACAGAAACTCAGCACCCACAAAACCATGACTACGGCAAAACCTTGCGACTTTTGAACAATGAACACCGGCCTCAACATACAACGTTTGATCATCACAAATTAACATCTCTTTTAACCGACCACGCATATTCACCACAGTGCCCCTGATACCGCCATCACGGATCAATAGGTTACTGCCCATACCCATAAAAAACACCGATTCTTCAACGGGAAGCACCGAGAGAAATTTAACCAAATCTCCGCGATCAAAAGGAAAATACAACTGATCAGCAGGCCCTCCAACATGCCAACTAGTATATTTAGCTAACTTTTCATCCCGTAACAAACGCCCCTTTAATAAGCTACTTTCTGGCAACAGAGATTCGCTCATCATAACCTCCCTTCCCCCGCAGAATTTTTAGCTCTCATTCTTTCAGGCAATCCCTCTGACAATTCACTAGCTATTTTACTCACACTTCCAGCTCCCAAAGTTAACACCACATCTTTAGGTTGAATTAATGCTTCTAAAATTTCCAACAAATCAGGTCTATGTTCTACAAAAATTGGATTAACCTGCCCTCTAGCTCTAATAGCCTGCGCCATAGCACGCCCGTCAGCACCTGCTATGAGTGATTCACCTGCGGAATACACTTCCAGCAAAATAAGAATATCAACTGATGAAAGCACCTTGACAAAATCTTCAAATAAATCGCGTGTCCTAGTGTAACGATGGGGTTGAAAAATCACGATTGATCGGCGTTCTGGCCACGCTTGTTTTAATGACCCCAAGGTGGCTTCTATTTCACGGGGGTGATGACCATAATCATCTACCAACGTTACCTTCTCATTCTGATAGTCAAACTCTTGGTTAATTTGAAACCTTCTAGCAACCCCACTAAATGTTTTTAAACTTTCTATAATCGCTTGATCTGAAACATTCAAATGAGTCGCCACTGTAATGCCTGCAAGCGCATTCAGTAAATTATGTAACCCCGGCATATTTAAAGTAATATTCAAAACACCATGGTCGCCCCATCGCTGAACCTGACAGGTTGTTTGTAAGCCATTTTGTTTTATATCAGTAGCATACACATCCGCATCAACGGCGAAGCCATAGGTCTTACAAGGCTTCGATATTTTAGGCAACAGCAATTTAACACCCGGGTCATCCACACAAACCACAGCTAGACCATAAAAAGGCAAGTGTGATAAAAACTCAACAAAGGCGTCTTGTAAACGCTGATAATCCCCTTCATAGGTTTCCATGTGATCACGATCAATGTTTGTCACTATCGCTATCATGGGCTGCAAATGTAAAAATGAAGCATCACTTTCATCTGCTTCAGCCACTAAATAATGACCTAATCCTAATTTTGCATTAGCCCCTGAACTATTTAACCGTCCTCCAATTACAAAGGTCGGATCTAAATCACCTTCAGCCATCATATTGGCAATCATGCTAGTGGTGGTCGTTTTTCCATGCGTGCCTGCTATAGCAATACCGTACCTAAAGCGCATTAATTCCGCTAACATTTCAGCCCGTGGAATGACCGGTATACGTTTCTGTTTTGCGGTTTTTATTTCTATATTATTTGATTCAATTGCTGATGAAACCACCACCACATCTGCATACTCCACATTCACTGCGTTATGTTCAGAACTAATGTCCACACCTAAGTCAATTAAATGCTCGGTAATGACGCTACTGGATTGATCTGATCCTGAAACATTAAACCCTAGATTAAGCAATACTTCTGCAATACCGCTCATCCCTGTTCCTCCGATACCCACAAAATGTATTTTCTCAATATGGCCCATATCTTGTAATGTGATTACACTCTCAGGTCGGTTCATATTGACCCCTCATCAATACAAATATTAGCGACCGCTTTTGTTGCATCCCATTGCGCACATTGTCTTGCGGCTTTGCCCATTTGCTCTAATTGTGATGGATGATCAATTAAATGCTCTATTTCCTGAGCCAATCGCTTTGCATTCAATTTTGATTGAGCGATCAAAATACTGGCCTTAACATCGACCAGATATTGTGCGTTTGCTGTTTGATGATCATCTATCGCAAAAGGAAAAGGAATCATAATACTGGGCAAACCTGCAGCTGCGACTTCGCTGACTGTCATGGCCCCTGAACGACAGATTATTAAATCTGCCCAACTATATCGTGCAGCCATATCTTCAATAAAAGCCACGACCTCAACAGGCCTTTTGTGATTTAAATAACATGCCTTAACCTGCTCATGCATTGCCAAACCGGTTTGATGTACCACATTGACCGAGTGAATCATGGCAAAGGTATCCGGTACTATTTCATTTAACTTACGGGCTCCCAAACTACCGCCTAGAACCAATATATTTAAAGGCTTTTGCACAGAGGAATTTTTCGATTTCAGCATTTCAATCGCAGGTCGTAACGGGTTGCCCACATACTCAGCACCACTAGTCTCAGGAAAACTATTTGGAAACCCTTCTAAAACCCGATCAGCCCATTTTGCAAGAATACGATTGGTGGTGCCGGGAACCCTATTTTGCTCATGAATAACCAGCGGTATACCCAACATCTTAGCGATCACTCCTCCGGGTCCTGCCACAAACCCCCCTAAACCTAATATCACTGCTGGCTTTCGCCGATTGAGGATACCAAAAACCTGAAAAATTGATTTCAGCAACATAAACGATGCAGCGAATCGACGCCACAATCCTTTCCCTCTGATACTCGAAACCGACACATAATCTATCACTAAATTATTTTCAGGAACGACTCTTGACTCTATCCCTGTTTTCGTTCCCATCCATGTCACTTGCCAATTTTCCTTCTGTAACTGCAAAGCCACTGCCAAGGCAGGATAAACATGCCCGCCTGTTCCACCTGCCATGATGACTATACGCCTATCCATTGCCTTTTTCCTTTAGGGACTGATGACGTTATTTTTTCTGTTTCCATGTTAATTCTAAAAAGTAATGCAACTCCCGCACACATGACAATCATGCTTCCACCACCATAACTCATCAACGGCAAAGTCAACCCTTTTGTGGGCAACATACCCATATTGACGCCGATATTTACGAAAGCCTGGAATCCAAACCATATCGCCAATCCATAAGCAATAAACGCCGAAAACAGATACCCCGCCTTCTCCGCTTTCTCACCAATCACGAATGCGCGCCAAATAAATACCGTAAATAATGCGATCACTGTAATCACACCCAGCAAACCTAATTCTTCAGCAATTACCGAAAACAAAAAATCTGTATGGGCCTCAGGCAAATAAAATAACTTTTGAATACTACTCCCTAATCCCACACCCACCCATTCCCCTTGACCAAAGGCTATCAGCGCCTGAACCAATTGAAAGCCTTTATCTAATGGGTCTGCCCACGGATCAAGAAAACTGATGATTCGCGCCCACCGATATTCAGAAAAATAACAAAGCATGACAGCCATTGAAACTAAAAATACACCCAAAGCTAAAAATTGCCACAATCTAGCGCCCCCTAAAAACATTACGCCCATTGCTATGGTTAAAATCACAACAGCCGACCCAAAATCTGGCTCCAACAATAAGAACACACAGGCAAACACAAACAGCATTAAAGGCTTTACAATTCCATAAGCAGAAACTTTAACCACCTCTTGGTGGCGCGCAACATAACCTGCCATATAAATCACAGAAAACAGTTTCATAATTTCTGATACCTGAACTCTAAAACCAATCAATTGAATCCAACGCATACTGCCATTAACTTTCACACCCACACCAGGAATCAGAACCATAACCAGTAAAAATACTCCGAATAAAAATAGCCATTGACCTGATTTTTCCCAGAACCTCATATTAATGGTTAAAATAACAGCCCCAAAACTAACTCCTAAACAAATATGAATGAACTGTCGCACAGGGTAATGAAAGGGATTACCTGCTATTTTACCGCCTAAGTGCAATGAAGCCGATGTCATCATAACAAAACCAATAATCAAAATACTGATCGATGAAATGGCTAAAATCCCATCATAATGATTTCGCAAATCAGTCATCGTCTGCAGACACTCTTGAATCAATTTCATGCCGCTATCCTTCTTACTGTTTGCACAAATATATCTCCTCGCTCTTGATAATTTTTAAATTGATCCAGACTTGCACACGCAGGTGATAACAGTACTGTTTCTCCCGCAATAGCCAGCTCTTTTGCAATTAAAACAGCCTCTTCTAAGGTTTCGGAATTATAAACAAGCACACTTTTTTCTAATGCATCTTCAATACGTTGTGCATCGCGGCCAAATAAAATAACTATTCGGGCTTGTTGTTGAATTATGGTTGCTAATTCTGTTAAATCGGCTCCTTTGCAATCCCCGCCAGCAATTAAAACTACCTTCTTATCAAACGCTTTTAACGCCGCCATACATGAAGAAGGGTTGGTTGCCTTTGAGTCATTAACCCAAATCAACTCATGATCAACAGATACAATTTGCAACCGATGGGGCAACCCCTGATAATCCATTAACGCGCCAACTATTGAGTCAATCGATATACCTACGGCTGTAGCCAAAGCCATTGCAGCAAGAGCATTACTGGTATTGTGTTCACCCACGACTAAAATCTTACTTCGGACTATAACCGACTTATCCCCATTAACCAACCATAGTGAACCGCTCTCATTCCTCACACTAAAGCCTGCCCTCTTTGTCACGCTGTACGTTATAGTTGTTGGTTTTAAAGTCACCATCGCTGAGACTCTTGGATCATCCACATTAATCACACAAGTCATCGCATGATCATAAATTTTACTTTTTACTTTTGCATAATCATCAATATTAGAATACCGATCCATATGATCACTGCTGACATTCAATACTACGGCGGCTTGTGGTCTCAATGCTGTCATTCTTTCCAGTTGAAAACTGGATAATTCCAAAACATACAAGGCTATATCATCGGCCATCAGGTCCAGTGCGGGAACACCCAAATTGCCACCAGCTCGAACCTTAATACCCGCTCTTCGAGCCATACCCTCAACCATGGTCGTAACGGTACTTTTCCCATTTGACCCTGTGATTGCAATCACCGGCGCATCAATACAAAAAGCAAATAAATCAATATCACTTAATAAAACGGCGCCTTCATCCAAACATTTAGCAATTGCAGGCTCATCCAACGACACACCTGGACTGACAAATAGGTGGGTAACCCCACTAAACTTGGCTTCCGAGAATCCACCCGTGAACAATTCAGAATCTGCAAACATTGTCTTTATTTGCGTTAAATTACCCAAATTTTGACGGCTATCAATGAGCGAAAAGTTAACTTCTATCTTTTTTAAAAAACGCGCAATAGAAAGACCTGTCACACCTAGACCCACAATCAAAATGTGGATTGGCGCTGTAGTAAAATCTATTTTCTTTGCCACATTTTTTTTTACCGTCTCTAGATTCATCATCTTAGTTTCAGCGTCGCTAATCCAATTAAAACTAAAATAACGGTAATAATCCAAAACCGTACAATGACTCTTGGCTCGGGCCACCCTTTAAGTTCAAAGTGATGATGAATAGGCGCCATACGAAACACTCGCTTGCCGGTCAATTTAAAAGACGCGACTTGTATAATGACTGATAATGTTTCAACTACAAAAACACCACCCATAATCATCAATACAATTTCTTGGCGAACAATAACAGCTAACAACCCTAAAGCCCCACCTAAAGCCAATGCCCCTACATCACCCATAAATACCATAGCTGGATATGTGTTAAACCACAAAAAACCCAACCCAGCGCCCATCAATGCTGTTGCGAAAATAACAGTCTCACCTGTCTCCGGTAAATATGGAATGGATAAATAACTGGCAAAATTGGCATGCCCTGATAAATAAGCAAATATCGCTAACCCACCCGCTACCATTACTGCTGGGAGAATAGCTAACCCATCCAACCCATCGGTTAAATTCACTGCATTGCTGGTTCCAACAATAACGAAATATGCTAATAAGATATAGAACTCCCCTAAAGGGATAATGACGGTCTTAAAAAATGGCACGATCAACTCTGTTTCCGCAGGAACCTGAGCGGTATAAAATAAGAAAACAGCCGCAACAAGACCCACTATCGATTGCCAAAAATACTTCATTGCAGCTGATAGACCTTTACTATCCCCCAGTTTAAGTTTCTTAAAATCATCAACAAAACCAATCACACCAAAACTTAATGTGACAAACAATAAACTCCAAATATAACGATTCTCCAAATCGGCCCACATCAGGGTACTAAAGAAGATAGCTACCAATATTAAAGCACCGCCCATAGTCGGCGTTCCTGCCTTTATTAAATGCCCTTCAGGACCACAATCACGAATATTCTGACCAATATTATTTTGCGTCAACTTCCGAATCATGACAGGACCGACAGCAAAAGAAATAGCTAATGCGGTTAATGCGCCTAAAATAGCCCTGAGCGTCAAATACTGGAATACTCTAAACGATCCATCCAATGTCATTAAATATTCCGTTAAATATAACAACATATCAATGCCTGCGACCTTGCATCAAAGCACTCACTACATTCTCCATTTTTTGCTTCCTTGATCCTTTAACTAAAATTGTTTCAACACCAGTCAACTCTTTTTTTAACATTGAGATCATCGCTTCTTGGGTTTCAAAAAAAACAGCCCCGTTGCCAAAAGCATCAGCAGTGCTCTTAGCATCGGGGCCAATCGCCAATAAGCGCATTGCTCCCATTAACCTGATTTGTTGCCCAACTTCATCATGCAATAAGCGACTGTTTTCACCTAGTTCACCCATCGCACCTAGCACAACCCAAAACTCACCGCCACTATCCTTAAGCACGGCTAGTGCCGCCCCTAACGATGCAGGATTTGCATTATAAGTATCATTAATTATCACCGTTCCATTGGCCATCACCAAAGGCTCCATTCGTCCAGGAACGGGGCCTACTTTTTCCAATCCCTTCTGTATAAACTGACAATCCACCCCTAGTGCTATGGCGACCGCACTGGCTGCCAATGCATTCTTAATGTTATGTTCCCCAACCAAGCCTAACGTCACATCAAACATTACTTTTTTATGTTTAACTGTGAATTGTGTCAACATTTTTCCAGCACTTAACTCTTCTTTAATAGCACTAGAACTCACATCAGCTGACGGGGTTAATCCAAATGAAATGACCTTTGATGGCCCAGCGCACCGCACACAAAAATCAAAAAATACATCATCTTTATTTAAGACCGCAATTCCTAATTCACCCAGTGACTCAAGCAATTCACACTTGGTTTCCGCAACACCTTCTAAGGTCTCAAAACCTTCTAAATGCGCTGCTGAAATATTCGTAATCACACCAATATTGGGCTCCACACATTGACTCAGATAAGCTATATCACCGGGCTGATTGGCACCCATCTCAATCACACCAAAGACATCCTCATCACTCAATCGCAATAAAGTTAGCGGCACGCCAATATCATTATTTAGATTGCCCATGGTTGCCAATGTCTGTCCAACCTCAGCCAATATACTGGCAATCATTTCTTTGACTGTTGTTTTACCATTACTGCCGGTAACACCCACAATCTTTGCTGCGTTTTTATTCCTATGGGCACGACCTAATTTGGCTAGTGCATCACGCGTGTTGCTTACAACCACTTGAGGGATATTAATTTCTTGGGGCGATTCACAAATAATTGCAGCCGCTTGCAATTCTTCTGCTCGCACGACAAAATCATGACCATCAAACTGAGCGCCTTTTAATGCCAAATAACAATCACCCGGATTAAGTGTTCGGGTATCAATGCTTATGGAATCAATTCTAATATTACTATCGGCACCCTCCACGCCGACAATACGACTCATCTCTTGGAGTGACATATTCAACATATACCCGCCCCACTGGTTAATAATGTAGTCACTATTTTTCGGTCGCTTAGTTCTATTATTTTATCGTTCAGCTCTTGATATTCCTCATGACCTTTCCCTGCAATAACAACACAATCATCTTTGTTCGCTTTTTTAACTGTCTTCTTTATTGCAGTACCACGATCATAAATAATTTCTATTTTAGATCCCTGACACTGCGAAATTATATCGCTAACTATTTGTTGCTCTGACTCTGAACGCGGATTATCATTGGTGATAATGACATAGTCTGAAAACTGCTCTGCAATCACTCCCATCTGACTTCGCTTGCCTACATCTCTATTACCGCCACAACCAAACACTAACCAGACAACACCTTCACAATGCCTTCTAACCATTACCAAGAGTTTTTTTAATGCATCCGGAGTGTGCGCATAATCAACAACAATCGTTGGCAAGTCACCTTTACTTTTAAACATTTCCATACGACCAGGAATCGACTTTACCTTACCAATTCTTGCACAAACCTCATCAAGTGAATAATCAAGCGCTAATAATACTGCCATGACCATCGCTGCATTTTCCACATTAACATCGCCATAAAGCGGAATCGAAACGACTTGATGTACGTCTTGGTACTCTACATCAAAGCACAAACCATCCTCTTGAAACCTCATAGCACTAATGTTTAACACATGAATACCCTTACGCTGTTCTCCGCCTAAATTTACTCCCCAGATCATGACATTTTCAGGAACAGCAGCTAAAATTTGTTCTAGATAATCGCCGCCTAAATTCACCACGGCAAAACGCACTCCTGGTGTAGCTAACAAAGCTAGCTTTGCTGCCACATAATTTTCCATACTTCCATGGTAATCTAAATGATCACGCGTAATATTAGTTACCATAACCCCATCAAAACTCACACCGGAAACCCTTTTTTGATGCAAACCATGTGACGAGACCTCCATAGCTACATAAGCCATACTGTTAGCCTGAAATTGAGCCAGAATTCTTTGTAACTCAACAGCATCAGGGGTCGTATTTCTCGTCTCCGATAAATGTTCACCATCTCCCCAACCCAGAGTCCCTATGGATCCACTACGCGGTAGACATTGCTGTAAAAATTGTACACATGATGTTTTTCCATTGGTACCCGTCACACCAATAACACGACACTGGCGTGATGGCTCGCCATAAAAACGCGATGCAATAATACCGACTTTCTCGCTTAATCCCAATATTTCAATAAGTACTTTTGAAGATATCGCATTATCACAAACAATTGCCGTATCTGAAGGATCATAAACAATCGCAACAGCACCTTTATTTAAGGCCTCAATAGCAAAATTTAAACCGTGATCATCAGACCCTGAAACAGCAAAAAATAAATCACCCACCATGACTTTTCGGCTATCTAACGACAAACCCGTAATCTGTTGGTCATACGTTATGGTTACCAATCCATTTAGCAATTCTGACAACCAAACCCCGCTCTCTTCTTTTCGCTCCGCCATCATGACTTATGCTCTTGAGCAACCAATACGAGTGGTCTTTTTGGGTCCCGCTCAAAAGAGGGGTCAATACCCAATATACGCATACTTCGACCCATAACCTTTGAAAAAATAGGTCCCGCAACTGCCCCGCCATAGTATTCACCAGCCTTCGGGTCATCGACCAATACTGCCATAACCAATCTCGGGTCCTTAGCCGGAATAATGCCCACAAACAAAGATAAATACTGATCTTTAGAGTAACGACCATTAATGATTTTCCTAACTGTTCCTGTCTTACCTGCTACAGAATAGCCATCCACTCGTGCCTTATGAGCCGTCCCATCATTTTCCACAACATGTTCAAGCATGGCTCGAATATTACTTGCTGTTTTGGGTGTAAAAACACGCCGTGAATCCTGATCAATCTCTCTTTTAAAAAGCGTTACTGAATGCAACACACCATCATCTGCTAGTGCTGTGTAGGCCCTTGCTAATTGCATTACCGACATATTGACACCATACCCAAAAGACAATGTCGCTTGCTCAAAAGAATCCATATCCTGATAATCAATCAAGATTCCGCTCGCCTCTCTTGGAAACCCAATACCGGCTGATTGCCCCATGCCTAACCGGTTATAAAAACTCCACATTTCTTCTGCTGGCATTTTATTAGCAATTTTACTAACGGCGACATTACTGGATTTTTTTAAAATATCGGACAGCCCAAGAACACCATAGTCACGAAAATCACGCACCACATTCCTGCCAATACGATAATACCCCGGCGACGTATCCACGACCTCACCATCTTTCACGTATCCCGCATCCAGAGCACTTGCAATCAAAAATGGCTTAACCGTTGACCCCGGCTCAAAAACATCTGTCATTGCCCGATTACGATAGCGATAACCTTGTAGATCAGCTCTATCATTAGGATTGAAACCAGGCTGATTAACGACGGCCAAAACTTCTCCTGTTTTAGCATCCAACATCACCAAAGATCCTGAGCTAGCCTGGTGTGACTTAATGGCCGCCTTAAGTTCTCGGTACGCTAAATATTGAAGACGACTATCGATACTTATTTGTAAATCTTTTCCAGGTACTGGGCTTCGTATTTCTTCAATATCCGCAATAATATGCCTCTTGCCGTCACGCATAACTCGCTTCTTACCAGGCACCCCTTTCAATAGATTTTCAAAAGCTAATTCAAGCCCCTCTTGACCGGCATCATCAATATTCGTAAACCCTAACAAATGCCCTGTTATTTCACCTGACGGATAAAATCGTTTAAATTCTCGGCTTAAATGTACACCTGTTATATCTAACGCTTTAACTCGTTCAGCTACCGACGGGGTTACTTGTCTTTTAAGATAAACAAAATGTTTGCCTGGGTTATTTTTAACAACTTTTGTGAATTTTCCTCGAGGAATATTAAGCATACTTTCAAGCTTAACAATCCGCTGCGAATCTACATCACCGACTTTTTTGGGGTTTAACCATACCGACTTTACGGGCGTACTTATCGCCAACGGCTCACCATTTCTGTCAAAAATCTTCCCTCTGTAAGCCGATACATCCGTAGCAACAATATGTCTCATGTCACCTTGTTGCTGTAAAAACTCTTTTTCTAAAACTTGTAGAGAAATGGCTTTGCCAAGCAGCATTAACATGCCACAAAACATAAGCCCGACCAAAAATCGTCGCCTCAATTTAGACCCTGTTTTACGCTCTATTTTTTGATATCGTGAAATCATCACTGTTTAATGTAAATAATGTCATCATATTTTGGCGTAATAAAATGCAACCTTGAATACGCCGCGTCCTCAATACGACTGTGCTCTGACAATGTCATTAATTCTAATTGCAATAGCCCCCACTCGGTTTCATAACGGTCCAAACTGACCTTAAGTTGCTGCATTTCAATAAATAATGTTCGCGCCTGATATTGGCTGTATACGACAGCAACGGCTGTGCCTAAAAAAACAACGACTAACAAGGTTCTTTTAATCATCACGACCTAGCCTAATCGCTCAGCCAGACGTAACACCGCACTTCTTGATCGAGGGTTATGCTTGACTTCATCCTCACTCGCCTTAATTGCTTTACCAACCTTCTTAAAGGTTATTTGACTATCATCGTTCTCTAAAAGTCTTCGCGATAAAGGCGTGTATTTACCACGAGACTGATCACGAATAAAGCGCTTTACAATTCGGTCTTCCAACGAATGAAAAGACATAACCACTAAAATTCCACCCGGACTCAACGCATTAATTGATTGCTGAAGCGCTTGTTTCAATTGCTCCAATTCCTGATTTATTTCAATTCTTATCGCTTGAAAACTACGTGTCGCAGGATGTTTATGTTTCTCCCTCACAGGAATAACTGTCTCAATTAAACGCGCCAATTGCCGCGTTGTTTGTAATGGCTTAATATCCCTTTCTTTAATAACGGCTACCGCTATTCTTCGGGCAAACCGTTCTTCACCATAATGTCTGAGCACAGAAATCAATGTATATTCATCTACGCTCGCCAGCCACTGTGCAGCACTTACTCCCGCACTAGTATCCATACGCATATCTAACGGACCATCTCTCATAAAACTAAACCCACGAGAAGAGTCATCCAATTGCGGAGACGACACGCCGAGATCTAACAAAATCCCATCGACCTGTCCATCCCACCCTTGACTTGAAACGGACTCTCCCAACAATGAAAAACTTTGATGCTGTAACCGAAAACGACGATCTAATAATAACTGCTTGGCATTATCCGAAGCGATTGCCATCGGGTCCCTATCTAATGCAAGCAAACTCCCTTCCTCACCTAACTCAGCGAGTATGTGTTTACTGTGCCCACCGCGACCAAAAGTACAATCTAAATATTTACCACCCTTCTTAATGTTAAGGCCTTGAATACACTCCTTAAGCATTACCGGTAAATGTCCATCCATGCCAGTACCCGACCTCAAAAATTAAAAAGAAATTGATGCTAATTCTTCTGTAGCATTACCCTCATCACTTGATAACCAATCACTTTCCTTAGTTGTCCAAATAGACTCATTCCAAATTTCAAATTTATTCAATTGCCCCAACAAAACAACTTGCTTCTCTAATTTGGCAAAGTTTCTTAAATTTTCAGATAACAAAAGCCGTCCCTGAGCATCCATTTCACATTCAGTCGCATAACCAATAACAAAACGCCTCAATCTCCCAGCCATTTTATTTAGTGTTGGCAATTTGCTGATTTTTTCTTCCAAAGATTCCCATTCAGAAAGCGGATATAGCCATAAGCACCCGGATTCACCTGATCCTGTCTCATCGACAGCAACAGTGACAACTAATTGCCCCGAACAACAGTCAAAAAGTTCCGCCCGATAACGCGTTGGGATCGCTAACCGCCCCTTCGCATCCAGACTCACCGAACTTACCCCTCGAAACAAAAGCCACCTCAAATATCCAAAAAAAACCACTTTTAACCACTTTTAACCACTTTACAAGGACTATATGACTCTCATTTGAGATAGTCAAGCGTGTTAATGGGTTTTTTTCCTTTAGTGACAATGACTTAGATGGGTTATCACCGTAATTATTTTAAAATACAGCCAGTAAAAACTCTAAAAGCGCATATTTTTCATATAATTATAGGTATATATTAATGTTAATTAGATACGTTATATTAACGTTTAGAAATACTGAATTATTCACCCGTGTCTTAAAGCGTTACCTTTTCAACCAGAATTCTTGGAAAACACAAGATACGCCTATCGAAAAATAGGCGTTATAAAAGCGAGCCGGCCTATAAGCCGGGTTCTGTCGAGAACAGTCATTCATCTAGGCAACAAGTCGCCTCGTTGCTCAAGCAATCTACCCAAGAATCATGCGGGCCGCATGTCTGACATCAGTCAATATTCTTCTATTTGATCTTGCTCCGGGATGGGGTTTACCCTGCCATTGCTGTTACCAGCAGCGCGGTGCGCTCTTACCGCACCATTTCACCCTTACCCCCTGTAAACAAGAGGCGGTATATTTTCTGTGGCACTTTCCGTGAACTTACGTCCCCCAGGCGTTACCTGGCACCCTGCCCTATGGAGCCCGGACTTTCCTCTACACCTTAAATTTAAAGACATAGCGACTGCTCAGCCGGCTCATTAGGGAACTATACCATATTCAGTAGTTATTTTTATCCTCACAAGACTAGCCTAAAAGAAAATGCTCACTCATGCTGTTCTTTCATAATCCGCAAAGCCTCACGATACAATAATTTCTTACTTCCTTCTGTTATCTCTACTGCTAATGCGACAGCTCCTTTGACTGTTTGCGTTTTCAACAAAATAGTCAGAACTCGCAATTGTTCGGCCGAAACATCGCTCACTTTCTTTAAAGGGCAGCCCTCAACAATAACGACAAACTCACCTTTACGCATATTTTCATTATCTTCAACCACACGTAACACTTTGGAAACCGGCGCATAAAGAACCGTTTCATAGATTTTAGTCATCTCTCGCGCTACCGCTATCTTTCTATTATCAGGAAGACTCGCCGCTAAATCTTTTAAACACGCCAAAATACGGTGACTGGATTCATAAAAAACCCATGTCCGAGTATCCGCTAACTTCTCAGTAAAAAAGGCTCTTCTTGATGCCGCAGTCCGCCCTAAAAAACCTTCAAAACTAAAACGACTTACAGCCACACCGGAAACAGATAATGCAGCGACTAAAGCGCAAGCCCCAGGAATAGGCGACACCTTAACGCCTGCCTCTTTTGCCAATCGCACCAACGGTAAACCAGGATCACTAATTAACGGTGTCCCAGCATCTGAAATTAGCGCACCACTCATACCGGAAAGTAACTTCTTAATCAATTCAGGCGCCTTAGATGTTTCATTATGGTCATGCACTGAAACCAGTTTATTCTGTATGCCGTAATGCTGTAACAATAAGCGAGCTCGCCGCGTATCTTCTGCAGCGATCCAATCAACTGAACGCAAAATCTCAACAGCTCGATAACTAAAATCTTGTAAATTACCTATTGGTGTCGCGACAATATATAGTCTATTATCCAAGTTAGTCACTTAACCCTCTTTTAATCCATACTTCCAATGAAATACCCCTCCCTCTACTTACTGATTACACTACTGGTTAGCCTAACAACAGGTTGCAGTAAAAACTTACAACAGAACAACCTAACCCTACAAAAAACTGAAACTGCAAATCACTTTTTTAACCAAGGCCAGTTCCAAGACGCGGCAGAAATATACCAAAAGTTAGCGGATCAAAAAAGCCCGCAACAAGACCTTTTTCGCTTCAAGACCATTCACGCCTTAATAAAGTCCAATGACATACCGGCCACCTTGATTTACGCTAAAAACATTAGCCCAAGACATCTTAATCAGCACCAACGTTTATATCTTAACCTTCTTTTCGCACAAATAAACTTACACTACCATGCTGCAAAAAAGGCTCTCAAGCAACTAGCACGGCTATCACCCCAACAACTTAACCCTGAAGACCAAATAACTTACCAAAAAAGCCTATCACGGGGTTATTCGCTCACTGGCCAGGTCGTTAAAAGCATTCGCGCTCAAGTAGCACTCGCACCGCTCCTTTCACCAACCAGCCAACAACAAACCCTTTCCACGATTTTAGAAACACTACAACAACTACCTATAGAAAAACTAAACACCCTTGAATCAAGTGACCTCAGCGACTGGGCCTCACTCGCTCACCTATTACGTCAAACTATTCGCCAAACACCTGACTCAGAAGCAAGAATAACTCACTGGCTAAAACAACACCCAGAAACACTAATCACCTACGACCTACTAAACACCCATTTGAACCCTGACAAAAACGCTAGACCAGCCACTCACGCTATCGCACTAATCCTTCCCAATAGTGGCCCACATCACCAACAAGCCAAGGTCATCAAAACAGGGTTTCTCGCAGCCTATTATAACAGCAAGGCTACCCACAGGCCGACCATACACCTTTATGACAGCTCAAAAAATGACCCTAAACAGCTTTACCATCAGGCTGTTAAAGAGGGTGCCGACCTAATTATCGGCCCGCTAGAAAAACAAAACATAGCAGCCCTCACCCAAATAAAAACACTCGCAATTCCCGTCTTAGCACTGAACCAAATTGATAATCTAGCCAAAAAGAATCTCTACCAATTAAGCCTTTCCCCGGTAGATGATATTTTTCAATTAACGATGAAAGCGACACAACAAGGCCACAACCGAACCTTATTATTAAAACCAGACAACACTACAGGAAGTAGACTGGAACACTATTTAGACTACTTCTGGTCCAAACAAGACCAGCACATTGTTGACAAGCAAGCTTATTCCCCTCAAAAAAATGATTTCTCTACCCCGATCCAGCAACTGTTCAACCTTAACGAAAGCAATTCACGAATCAAAAAACTACAAGGCTTTATCCCTGATTTAAAAACTATTGCCAGAAGACGTCAAGATATTGATGCTATTTTCCTTATCGGTCAACCACGCTCAGCACGATTATTAAAACCCCAGCTACAATTTTACCGTGCTGAAAAACTACCTGTTTATGCAACATCACAAATCTATTCTGGACTCCCTAACCCGCGACAAGATAACGACCTGAATGAAATCACTTTCTGTGACATCCCTTGGCTTTTCAAGAAAACCTATTCTGGCCCTTTAAGCCTAAATAATTTAAAACCCTACTGGCAACAATTTCCCCAGCCCTACTTGAGACTGATTGCCCTTGGGATTGACGCTTACCAACTCATCCCGCACTTAAAAAATCTACAAAAAACTCTATTCAAAGGCGCTACTGGCCACCTACAACTAACCAAAAACAACCATATCAGCCGCCAACTCGTCTGTGCAAAATTTCATAAAGGAAAACCCAAGGTCTTAGGCTTCACCCCGCACCAAGCACTACTCCCATCGAAGCAGCACTTTTAACCCACAATGACACCTAAACCACGCCTAAAGAACACCACGAAAGGTGCTATCACTGAAGAAATCGCCCATAACTTTCTAATTAAAAAAGGGCTTACCACCATTGATCGAAACTACCGCACATCCTTTGGTGAAATTGATCTCATCATGAATGACCAAAAAACATTCGTTTTTATTGAGGTCCGCTATCGTTCCTATGATTACTTCGGCTCAGCAACTGAAAGTATCACCAAAAGCAAACAAAACCGTATCATTAAAACTGCACAACATTTTATAATGGCACATCAGATTAACAACGCCATTAGATTTGATGTTGTCGCCGTAGGTCCCGACACATCAAAAAACACAACATGCCATTGGATAAAAAATGTTTTTCAAGACTGCTTATAAACACTCATGACACTACAAGACCGAATCAATCAACACTTTACGGCTAGCATCGAAACAAAACAAGCTGCAGCCGCTTTACTAGGCCCCGGCATCAGCGCCGCTGCACAAACCCTGGTCACCGCCCTACTCAAAGGTAAAAAAATATTAACCTGTGGCAATGGAGGCTCAGCCGGAGACGCTCAACACTTCTCCTCTGAATTATTAAACCGTTTTGAACGAGAACGCCCGCCATTACCTGCTATTGCACTAACAACTGACAGCTCAACACTCACATCGATTGCCAACGACTACCATTACAATCAAGTTTTTGCAAAACAACTACGTGCTCTAGGACAACCAGGCGATATATTAGTCACCTACAGCACTAGCGGTAATTCTGAATCGATTATTCAAGCCATTAATAGCGCACATGACAAGAAGATCACCACCATCGCCTTAACCGGAAAAGACGGAGGTGCCGTTACAAATCTTCTTTTTGAAAACGACATCGAAATCAGAGTACCCTCCCCATCAACAGCTCGCATTCAAGAAACCCATTTATTAATCACTCACTGCCTCTGTGACCTGATTGACCACCAACTATTCGGCGACGAACTATGACACTATTTCGCATCACCCTACTCTGCACCATCTCTTTATTAACTGGCTGCAGCCAGCTTGCCACCTTGGCTTCAGAAGCGTCTGGACTCTCTCTACTCCACGACCGAAGACACAGTGATACGATCATAAATGATGAAATGATCGAACAAAGAGCCACAATGAATTTATTAAGCGATAAACCGTTATTTACACATGCTCACATCAATGTAACCGCATACAACGGTGCTATTCTGGCTACTGGGGAAGTGCCGACGCTCAACCTACATAAAAAAACAATTGCGATATTACGGGTTATTCCTGGAGTTAAATTTGTTCACGACCACCTGAGAACCACACAACCCAGCTCTTTTTATGCCCGTAATCGTGATAGCTTTATTACTGCAAAAGTCAAATCTGACTTAACCAACATCAACCACATCCCTGGTTTTGACGCAACCCGTGTCAAGGTTATTACTGAAAATGCTAAAGTATACATGATGGGCTTAGTTCGAAAAGATGAGGCTAAAGCCATCATAACTAGAGTCAATAAAATATCTGGCGTCTCAGAGCTCATTCAAACTTTTGAGTATATTGATTAAACCCTAAGCATTTAAATAGTGATGCTTTATCCTTTTTGAACAGAGAAACACATTGAAAGGTCAACCGCCGAAACATTTTTAGTCAACGCGCCAACTGAAATAAAATCAACACCCGTCCGCGCTATTGAAGCAATACCCTCCAAGGTAACATCCCCCGATGCTTCCAAAGGGACTCGCCCAGCAACCCATTCCACAGCCCCACGCATATCCTCAAGAGAAAAATTATCCAACATAATTCGATCTGGGCGCGCATCAACGGCCTCTTTGAGTTCGTGCTGATTCTCAACTTCAACTTCAACAAGCACCGAACTAATTAACCGTGCTCGGGATACAGCGGCAGTAATCGATCCTGCCGCAACAATATGATTTTCTTTGATTAAGATACCATCATACAAACCCACTCGATGATTCAAACAGCCGCCACACTTCACCGCATATTTTTGTGCTAGCCGAAGACCTGGCAAGGTCTTACGAGTGTCTAGAATCTGACAATTGGTTCCAGCAACAGCACGGGCATATTGCTTAGACTCTGTAGCCACAGCAGATAAAGTCTGCAACAAATTAAGCGCCGTACGCTCACCTGTCAGCAACCCACGCGTATTACCCGAAAGAGTACATAATTGACTCCCTGCATCAACCCACTCCCCCTCATTAACCAACCATTCAATTGCAACCGTCTCATCTAATGATTTAAATACCGCACTAACCCATGCCTGGCCACATAGCACCATTCTTTGCCGAGTTATAACCGTTGCTACCGCCTGAGACTCTTCCGAAATAATAAGCGCGGTCACATCCCCAAAGCCAATATCCTCATCCAAAAACACTTCAACTTGCTCTTCAATGCTCATCATTACCGATACACCCTCATTAATCTAATACCCCTAAAACGTTAACCAGATCACCTTGACAGGATACTGCAACTTTCTATCTAATACAGTACTGGTTGTTCATTACTTTAACGAAAAAATCATGCAAATAACCCAACATTGGTTAAATCAGGCCACGCACCGCCTTTCTCCTAACCACGACAAGCGACCCGATGAAGCGGATATATCACTCATTGTTATTCATTGCATCAGCCTACCCAGCGGACAATACAATAATGACAATGTTGACCTTTTATTCAGTAACAAACTTCCTATCCAAGCCGACCCATCGTTCCAGCACATTGCAAAAATGCAAGTTTCCGCACATCTTTTTATCCGAAGAAATGGAGATATCACACAATATGTCCCGTTTAATATGCGCGCCTGGCATGCTGGAAAATCACGCTATCAAGGACGAAGTCAATGCAATGATTTCTCAATCGGGATTGAATTGGAAGGGACCGACGACTCCCCTTACCAAGACACTCAATATCTAAAACTAGCACACGTCATAAAACTGCTAATCGCTCATTATCCCCAACTAACCACTAAACAAATAACTGGACACAGCACGATTGCACCCGACAGAAAAAGCGACCCCGGTCATTACTTTAATTGGGGGAAAATAGACCATTTACTTAAAGCACCTTAGCCTACTAAATGGATTACCCTTCAACCTCTTTCGACAAAAAAGAATCTAACACCAACAAAGCCACCCCTATTGTAATAGCGCAGTCAGCAATATTAAAAACCGGCCAATGCCATGACTGGTAATACACATCGATAAAATCAATCACATACCCTAATGCAACACGGTCAATCAAATTGCCTATCGCACCACCTAACACCAAAGACAAAGCAACCGCCAACAGCCGCTCATGCGGCTTAAGTCGAATCAGCCAAACCAACAAAACCAGACTAATGACAACGGCAAACAATGCAAAAAACCACCGTTGCCAACCTCCAGCCTGGCTGAGGAAACTAAAGGCTGCACCGGTATTATGCACATACGTGAAATTGACAAACGGCATAACCGCTATAGTCTGGTAAAGCTCCATCATCGCCAAAACGGCAAATTTACTTGCCTGATCAAACACAACGGTAAACATAGACAGCCATAACCAACGAGTCATCGACATACTCACTTTAGACAAACACGCGCGTTTCACCGTCAGCACAAATATTTTCAACACAGCGACCACATAATTCAGGGTGGACATCATCTTGACCGATATCTTCTGAATGATGCCAACAACGGACACATTTTTCATGCGAAGAAACCGCTAACTTTAATTTCACTCCTGATAACTCTGTCTCAATCACATCGTCTGTACATTCGGTTATATGGCTGACCTTTGCCGCTGAAGTGATAAAAACAAAACGCAACTCAGAACCCAATCGTTTTAATAACATTTCTATCTCCGTTGAACAAAACAGTTCAACCTCTGCATTCAAAGAAGCCCCGATATCACCTGACTGCCTTAAAGCCTCAAGCTCTTTACTCACAACCTCACGAACAGCAATAATTTGTGCCCAATCATCACGACTCAACAAGTCACCCTCAGTTAATTGAAATAAACCGTCATACCAAGTCTCTAGAAAAACACTTTCAGATCTCTCGCCAGGTAAATACGACCAAATCTCATCAGCTGTATAACAAGTGATTGGCGCCAACCATCGCGTCAACGCTTCGACAACATGATACATTGCCGTCTGCCCAGAACGACGCGCTAAACTATCCTCTTTCACGGTATATTGCCTATCCTTAATAATATCCAGATAAAAACCACCTAAATCAATTGCACAAAAATGATGTACTTTCTGATAAACCTGTAAAAACTCATAATCATCATAAGCGGCAATGACTTCCTGTTGTAATTCATAGCTACGATCAACAACCCATTTATCTAAATACAATAACTCTCCGGGTGGAACACTGTCAGAGGCGGGATCAAAACCGTCTAAATTAGATAATAAAAAACGCGCCGTATTACGTAATCTACGGTACACGTCTGAAGTACGCTTTAGAATCTCATCAGAAACCGACATCTCACCTCGATAATCAGTGGCAGCAACCCATAACCGCAAAACATCAGCACCTAAAGTTTTCATAATAGTTTGCGGCGCAACAACATTGCCTTTTGATTTAGACATTTTTCGGCCATCAGCATCCACAACAAAACCATGCGTTAACACAGCCTTATAGGGTGCCTCACCATTTATCGCAACAGCCGTTAATAAAGACGACTGGAACCAACCCCGGTGCTGATCAGAGCCTTCTAAATACAAGTCTGCCGGAAAGTGTAAATTCTCTCGCTCTTGAAGAACACTCGCATGCGTCACACCGGAATCAAACCACACATCCAAAGTATCAGACATTTTCTCGTAATGTTCTGCATCAGAGCCTAGAATCTCTTCCGCATCTAAACTAAACCATGCTTCAATTCCTTTTTCTTCAATACGTTTCGCAACTAGTTCAATCAAGGCTTCTGTTTCAGGATGCAACTCACGCGTAACCTTATGTACAAATAAAGCAACCGGCACGCCCCAGTTACGTTGCCTTGAAATACACCAATCAGGACGACCATCAACCATGCCTTGAATTCTGATCTTACCCCATTCTGGAATCCATTGAACATTGTCAATAGCCGCCAACGCCATCTCTCGTAGCTTAGCCTGATCCATGGCAATAAACCATTGAGGTGTCGCCCTAAAAATTATCGGCGTTTTATGACGCCAACAATGCGGATAACTATGCTCCAAAATAGTTTCATGAACGAGTTTCCCATGTTCTTTCAACACCGTTAAGACATGACTGTTCGCTTTAAAAACATGCTCGCCGGCAAAAAACTCTGTCCCCGGTAAAAAAACGCCGTTATCTGCCACAGGGTTATCTATGGGTAAATCATACTTGAGCCCTACCAGATAATCATCTTGCCCATGACCTGGAGCCGTATGCACAGCACCCGTCCCAGCTTCTGTCGTAACATGATCCCCTAAAACAATCGGTACCTGTCGATCATAAAAAGGATGCTGCACCCGTAAGGTCTCAAAAACACGCCCTTCACAACGGGTTAAAATCTCATGTTCCTCAATGCCATACCTTGCAACAACATCACTCAGCAAGGCTTTTGCTAAAACCAAACGCTCCGAACGTCCCTCGATGACACACTGAACGATAACGTATTCTAATTCAGGATGAAGCGCAACCCCCTGATTCGCAGGCAATGTCCACGGCGTTGTGGTCCAAATTACAAATGAAATAGGACCCTGTCCTTGCTCGCCAGGAACCTCACAACGATCCCAAAATTCCTGCTCATCCGATACCTGGAATTTAACATCGATAGCCGGCGACTTCTTATCTTCATATTCTACTTCCGCCTCCGCTAAGGCAGACCCACAATCCGTACACCAGTGCACAGGCTTCGCACCTTGATGCAAATGACCTCGGCTGGCAATTTTACCTAACGCTCGAACAATATTCGCTTCAACGTTATAATCCATCGTTAAATAGGGCGTCTCCCACTCCCCAAAAACGCCTAACCGAATAAACTCATCACGTTGTAGAGCAACTTGTTTGCTAGCATAATCACGACATAATTCACGGAATTTCGTAGCACTAACTTTGTCGCCCGCTTTGCCTGATTTTTTTTCAACCATTAATTCAATGGGCAACCCATGACAGTCCCAACCAGGAATATAATGCGCATCAAAGCCACTGAGTGATTTTGATTTAACAATCATATCCTTGAGCACCTTATTAACCGCATGACCTATATGAATAGCCCCATTTGCATACGGGGGTCCATCATGCAAAATGAACTTCTCTCGCCCATCATAGACCTCTCTGACCGCTTGGTATAAAGATGTCTTTTGCCAGTGCTTTAAACGCTCCGGCTCTCTTTGCGCCAAATTCGCTTTCATTGGGAAAGCTGTTTTAGGTAAATTCAGTGTCTTTTTATATTCCATGGCCCCATCATTTTTAATAATCTAAGCTACTTTTTGCAACGGTTATATCTTCTCTAATTTGAAGCTTAAGCTCTTCAAGAGATTGAAAATGTTTTTCATCTCTAATTTTCTTCTTAAAATGCACTTCTACATAACGCCCGTATATATCCTCATTGAAATCAAACAAATGAACCTCCAACAAAAGACCTATACCTTTTACCGTGGGCCGATTACCGACATTTGCAACGCCACAAATTACTTGCCCGCCGAGTCCTGTCAAGGTAATAGCAAAAACACCGACAACCGGCGAGGTTTTTCTAAACATTTCAACATTAGCGGTCGGGAAACCTAAGATACGTCCTCGCTTGTCGCCATGCACAACTCGACCACAAACAGAAAAAGAACGTCCTAAAAACGATGCTGCGCTGTCAAGATCTCCTTTTGCTAAAGCATCACGTATTAACGTGCTACTTACCCGTTTACCCTGCAATAAATAAGGCTGGGTATCTCTCACATCGAAGCCCATTTTATGCCCCCACGACCGCAATAATGAGAAAGTCCCACGCCTTGCTTTACCAAAATGAAAATCGTCGCCAACGACTAAATATTTAACATTCAAGCTATTACATAACACTTCTTGAATAAAATATTCTGGTTCCCTGTCCGCTAAAACACGACTAAAACGAAGCACGTAGACCTCATCAACAGGTAACCGCTTCAACTGCAGCACCTTCTCACGTAATCGCGTTACCCGTGCAGGGCCATTTTCACCTTGAAAATACTCAAGTGGCTGAGGCTCAAACAACATAATAACAACCGGCAACCCGAGCCTTTTACCTTCTTGCGCCAACCCACTAATAACAGCCTGATGACCTAGATGCACCCCATCAAAATTTCCAATCGTCAACACGCAACCTTTAGGGAATTTTTTGGCGTGACTTAATAACCCCCGAATTAATCGCATAAATTATTTCTTTTTTTACAACCCTTAATGTTAGCATTTTTTAATAATCCCTCATAGCCTACTCCCCTCAAGTGGCCCCCTTTAAATGCCTAAGTCGCAACCCAAAAATCAATAGCGCACCAAAATAAACCGAAAAACCAACAGCGATCCATCGTATCAACTCAAAAATACGCTGATCCATCTGCCATTCAGACCAATTTGCACCGTACACAAAATAATACAACACCCCACCCATCGCTACATTAGCAATGAAAACTCTAACCATAAATAAGCCCCAGCCTTTCTTAGGAATAAAGATCTTTTGCTTCAACAAGGTTCCCAGTAATAATCCAGCATTCAAAAAAGCACTGATTGATGTCGCCAATGCCAACCCCGCATGCGCCAATGGAAAAACTAAACAAATATTCAGTACCATATTAAAACCCATAGCATAAACACCAAATTTAACTGGTGTTTTCATGTCTTGCCTCGACGTAAACCCCGGCACCAGAACTTTAATCAAGACGAAGCCCAATAACCCTAAGGCATAGGCAATCAAACTTCTTCCCGCCATAACGACATCATGATGAGTGAAATTTTCATATTGGAACAAGGTCGACAACATAGGCTCAGCCAAAATTCCCAAGCCCATTGAAGCAGGAACGCCGATAATCACAATCCAACGCAACCCCCAATCCAATGCATTAGAAAATGATTGATCATCTCTCGTCGCATAATTTTTAGACAATCTAGGTAAAATAACCGTTGCCAGCGCCACCCCAAAAACACCCAATGGAAACTCAACAAGTCGATCCGAATAATAAAGCCAAGAAATACTTCCGGCAGCTAAAAAAGAGGCTATTACCGTATCTAACAATAAATTAATTTGCGTTACTGAAGCCCCAAACAATGCCGGCACCATTAACGACATAATCTTTTTGACGCCAGAATCCTTAAATCCAAATCGTAAACGCGGCAACAAACCTAAACGCATCAACGCAGGAAATTGGAATAATAATTGAACAATACCGGCTACAAAAACGCCCCAAGCCAACGCCATAACCGGCTCATTCATGAGCGGAGCCAACCATATAGCAGCCCCAATTAGACACAAATTTAAAAAGACTGGCGTAAAAGCCGGCACCACAAACTTACCAAACGTATTTAAAATACCTCCAGCAAATGCGACCGAGGAAATAAAAAACAGATAAGGAAAAGTCAACCGCAATAACGCAACAGCCAAGTCATATTGGCCACTCTGTTCCCATACAAAACCCGGCGCAAACACAAGAATTATAACTGGAGCCGCAACAACACCCACAATAGTTAGCGCAATCAAAACTAATGCTAAAGACCCTCCTGCTCGATCCACAAACTGTTTTAACGCCTCTTTACCGTGTTGTTCCTTGTACTCCGCTAATACAGGAACAAAGGCC
Organism: Methylococcales bacterium; assembly: GCA_030753675.1. Classification (GTDB taxonomy): domain Bacteria; phylum Pseudomonadota; class Gammaproteobacteria; order Methylococcales; family Methylomonadaceae; genus OPU3-GD-OMZ. Next base: position 29,714 of record JASMBU010000005.1, on the reverse strand, counting down.
TGAGAGAATGCGCCTTCAGCAAAGAGGCGCCTTAAAAAATTAGGTATTTTAAATGCTATAAAAAACACATCCGTGGCGGCGTCAGCACCAAATAGACGCGCGAGCAACATATCACGAATAAATCCCATAATGCGCGACAACATGGTCATAAAACTCACAACTGCCGTCGATTTTAATAATTGTTTGCTCAAAATAGACTATCTATATGAAAATGATTGAATCAAAGTTTGACAATAATAGCATTAATTAAGATAATACCTAATTGATTACAATTACTTAAATATAAAAATCATGGCAAACTCACCACAAGCTAAGAAAAGAGCGCGTCAAGCAGAAAAGCACCGTGCACTAAATGCGTCTCAACGCAGTAACTTAAGAACTTACATCAAGGGTGTTATCGCCGCTATTAGCAACAACGATCTTGAAGCATCAAAGCAAGCTTACCAAAAAACTGTTTCTACTATTGATTCAGCAGTAAGCAAAGGCTTAATTCATAAAAATAAAGCCGCTCGCAGCAAAAGCAGACTAAACGCTAAAGTCCGCACATTAGCGACCGCTAAATAAACAGGTTACACAAGGGTAAAGCGTAAAGCCTATCCTTGTCGATCCCCTACAATAACACTAAGTTATCTCTGTGGATTACTTCAGCATCATCGCTGTAACCTAGTAAACCCTCAAATTCGTCACTCGAATGCCCTTTAATTAACTGCACATCACTCGCAGCATAATTAACCAAGCCACGAGCAACTTCATGGCCTGAAAAATCTACGCAAGAAACCAAATCACCACGCTTAAAAACGCCCTCAACTGCCGTTATTCCAACCGCCAAAAGACTCTTCCCTGACTCCTTTAAAACCCGAACAGCCCCGCCATCCAAAGAAAGACACCCTTTAACCTGAAGGTGCCCAGCCAACCATTGTTTTCTCGCTACAAAACGTGCGACATCCGGCTTTAAGAATGTCCCAACCTGCTCACCTGCCACCACCCTTAAAATAACATCCTTATCGTAACCCGAAGCAATCATTGTTGCCGCACCTGAACGAGCGGCTAATTTTGCCGCAGAGACCTTGGTCGCCATACCACCACGACCCAACCCACTTCGACTCTCACCGGCCATAGCATCTAATTCAGAGGCATTCACACCGATATCACCAATCAACTTAGCATCCTCATTAACACTCGGATCGCTGTCGAACAACCCCGATTGATCGGTCAAAATAACCAACAAATCAGCCTCAACCAAATTAGCCAATAAAGCCGCTAGAGTATCATTGTCGCCAAAACGTATCTCCTCGGTCGCAACCGCATCATTTTCATTGATAATTGGCACAACACCATAACCCAGCAGGGTTAGCAAAGTACTGCGGGCATTTAAATAACGCTGACGATCTGACAAATCATTGTGCGTCAACAATACTTGTGCCGTATGTAAACTATGTTTTTGAAAACTATTCTCATAAGCCTGAATCAGACCCATTTGACCCACTGATGCCGCCGCTTGTAACTCATGCAAAGAACGTGGTCTTTCAGTTAAGTTAAGGCGACAAACACCCTCAGCAACCGACCCCGATGAAACCAATAAAACGTCCAAACCACGCTGACGCAAATCGGCAATCTGCGCAACCCAATCAGCGATAGCCGAAACATCAAGCCCCTTACCCCCCTTGGTAAGCAAAGAACTACCGATCTTAACAACAATACGCTGCGACTGAAGAAAATCAGGCCTCTTCACGATCACGCTCTCGACTTTGTTCTAAGAAATCCATAATAGCAAACATCAAACCAGCCACTCCATTCTTCTTGATGGCAGAAATCTCAAACACCGGTCCCGACCAATCCAAAGCATCTACAATGGCTTGACAATGTGCTTCTACCTCATCAAATTGCAGCCTATCTATTTTATTCAACACCAACCATCGTGTCTTTTTAGACAAATCATCACTCCACAAAGCAAGCTCCGCTACAATTTTTTCAGCCGCTTCAACCGATGATAAATCTGACTCATACGGCTCAACATCAACAATATGCAACAACAACTGCGTTCTAGACAAGTGCTTCAAAAACTGTAATCCCAAGCCAGCCCCTTCTGATGCACCTTCAATAACACCGGGTATATCTGCAATTACGAAACTACGCAAATCATCAACCCTAACCACGCCTAAGTTAGGGTGCAAGGTAGTAAAAGGATAATCCGCCACCTTAGGTCTAGCTGAAGAGACCTGCCGAATTAAACTGGATTTACCTGCATTTGGCATACCCAACAAACCAACATCAGCAATTAATTTAAGCTCTAAATTTAAAAAACGCCGCTCCCCTGGCGTTCCCTTAGTTGCCTTACGTGGCGCCCGATTAGTGCTGCTTTTAAAATGCGTATTACCTAGGCCATGAAAGCCCCCTTTAGCAACCAATAGAACATCACCGGGCTCAGTCAAGTCACCAATTTTTTCATCCGTTTCAACATCATAAACAAGAGTTCCCGGCGGTACCGCCACATGACAGTCGACCCCCATGCTTCCAGTACAATTGCGCCCCATACCATTTTGACCACGCTGAGCCCGATGAACAGAATGATAACGAAAATCAACCAAGGTATTTACATTTTCAGTTGCCACCAAAAAGACATTCCCACCATCACCCCCATCGCCGCCATCAGGCCCCCCAAGTGGAATATATTTCTCGCGGCGAAAACCAATCGCCCCATTTCCACCGTCACCGGCCTCAACCCGAATTCGTGCCTCGTCAACAAACTTCATTTTTTTCCTTCCGCCCCATAAAGAATAACCCCCTATCAAAACAGAGCCTTCAATAAAATCACACCAGCCGCCACTACAAACAAAAAAGCCCCACCTAAAAGGTGAGGCTTTAATAAACTATCTAGCACTTAAAGCGTCACCGCTTATCTGCGCTTAACTTATGCGGCTACAACGCTCACATAACTACGTTTTTTAGGTCCTTTAACCTCAAAAACAACACGCCCTTCTGCTTTTGCAAAAAGCGTATGATCCTTCCCGCAACCTACATTCAACCCTGGATGAAACCGCGTACCGCGCTGACGAACGAGAATATTACCCGCAGCAACAGCCTCACCACCGTAACGTTTAACGCCTAATCGCTTCGATTCCGAATCGCGACCGTTCCGAGTACTACCGCCTGCCTTTTTATGAGCCATTTTCTAATCCCACCTAAGTATTAATTATGCAGAAATTCCAGTAATTTGGACTTCCGTGTAATATTGACGATGCCCCATTTGCTTCATCTGGTGCTTTCGTCTTTTGAATTTAATGATCTTAATTTTTTTATGCCGCCCTTGCGAAGTAACCTTTCCAGTTACCTTACCACCGTCAACAAAAGGCTGACCAACCTTAATCGCATCATCCGACTGTACCAACAACACCTTATCGAACTCTACATTTTCACCTGAATCTATATCCAGCTTCTCTATTTTAAGGACTGACCCTTCTTCAACGCGATATTGTTTACCGCCTGTTTGAATTACCGCATACATCTGGTTAATCTCCACGTAACATGGTTATTGAAATTAATCGATAATTTTAATCATAAAAAGTAATATCGTCAACCTAAAATTCATTATTCCTATACCAGACAGCTTCAAAGAAACAGAAATCCTAACGCTGAACACAACTTTTATGTAAAATGCACGATATATTTTATCAAAAAAAAGCATCATGCTCGTACAAAGCCAAGAACAAAAACCATTTGACATGAATCAGCCTATTGATTTCGATACCATCAAAATGCTCACCCTTGATGACAGTCAAGCAACGGACCAACTAATTTTAGATGAACTCAACTCCGATGTTGTTTTGATTAATCAGATTGGCCACTATATTGTCGGCAGTGGGGGTAAAAGATTGCGCCCCATGCTTTTACTTCTTACTGCCAAAGCACTAAATTATGATGGCCAGCAACACTTAACACTGGCTGCCGTTATTGAGTTTATTCATACCGCCACCTTATTACACGATGATGTCGTCGATGAATCTGATTTAAGACGCGGTAAAGGCTCTGCTAATGCCGTGTGGGGTAATGCTGCCAGCGTTCTCGTCGGCGATTTCCTTTATTCCAAAGCCTTTGAAATGATGGTTAGGGCTGACAATATGCGAGTCATGGAAATCCTTTCTAAAACAACAACTGCAATCGCAGAAGGGGAAGTACTGCAACTCCTTAACTGCAACAACCCGACAACCACAGAAGCCAGCTATCTAGAAGTTATCTCTAGAAAAACAGCGATCCTTTTTAGTGCTGCAACACGCCTAAGTGCTCTACTGATAAATGCGCCTGCAGAAACTGAATCCCAAATGGCTGCTTACGGTATGCACCTAGGCAATGCCTTCCAACTCATTGATGACGCCTTAGACTATAAAGCGAATGCTGAAGATCTCGGTAAAAACCTAGGCGATGACCTTGCCGAAGGCAAACCCACTCTCCCGCTCATCCATGCCATTGAGCACGCCAGTGAACACGATTCTCAAATTATCATCAATGCCATTAAAGAAGGTGACCGCAACGCATTCAACGACGTTTACAAAATCGTTAAAGCAACCGGGGCAATTACTTACACAGAAAAACGTGCTTACGAAGAAGCACAAAAGGCAATTAACGCCCTAAATTTAATACCGGACTCTCCTTATAGGCAGGCGATGATAGAACTGGCTATTTTTTCAGTACAACGAAACTATTAACCCGCTCTCAAACTCAGCCTCTCGATTCTGCACCGACTTCATTTCATCCATTAGTTGCTTGAATATAGAGCTACTTCTCCGTGACCACGACATCAATAAAATTTTTCCGTAATCGCTGACGAACAACTTCTGTCGCAGACATATTTAAAAAAGGCCCCAACTTAACTCGGTACCAATTGACGTCACCGATCCGTGCTAATTCTATTTTTGACTCAATACCTATTAGTGCCAACTTCGCTTTAAGACGGTCTGCATCTTTATTATTTCTAAATGAACCTGCCTGCATCATATAGCGAACGGCCCTCCTCTTACCTGCTTTTTCCTCACGATTTCGTGTTTTAATCTCATAATCAGGAACAACCACTTCTTTTTCAGGAAGCAGGGTAAAAAAATCATAGCGCGGCGCCTGCACTTGTTTTTTCTTGAGCGGTGTACTCGGCTTCATCGGCTTGCTTTGCTTTGCTTCTGACACCGCCATCTCCTGCTGCGCCTGCTTAGGCGTTGCGGAACTCAACTGCCTAGAAACGCTTTCACTGGATTGACGAAGACTATTTAAAAAATAACCAAATCCTAACAATAACAAGACAACCAAAAAAAACCTTCCAACAGAAAGCCTTTTATTGTATTTTTTGCGTGTAGGCCGAACCCTATTTTTAAAATCTTTCACCATCACATGGCCTCTGGACAACTAACACCCAACAAAGCCAACCCATTCGCAAGACACTGCTGAACCGCCTCTATAAGATTCATTCGCACATCACGCAATTTAGCATCATCAACTAAAAACTGCTCAGCATTGTAATAAGTATGAAAATAATTAGCTAAATCCCTTAAAAAATGTACCAAATGATGCGGTTCATATTTCAAGGCTGAGCGTTCAACCACCTCAGGGTATCGCGCCAATAACCCAACCAAGGAAATCTCATGATCCGTTGACAACAACGCACTATTGTCTAATCCCTGCTGGCTATTTCTTGATAACCCCTTTTCTTCTCGTTGTCGTAAAACACTACAAATCCGAGCATAAGCATACTGCACATAAAAAACAGGATTGTCATTAGTCTTGCTTGTCGCCAACTTCAAATCAAAATCCAAATGTTGATCTGACTTTCGCATCACATAGAAAAAACGTGCTGCATCAAGCCCCACTTCATCACATAAATGACGCAACGTAACAAAGTCACCTGATCGCGTTGACATCTGTACTTTTTCATCACCACGGTATAAAACTGCAAACTGTACCAATAAAACGTCTAATTTATCTGAATTAGCACCTAAAGCTGTCATTGCCGCCCTAACCCTTGGAATATAACCATGATGGTCGGCCCCCCAAACATTAATAATACGCTCATCAAAACCGCGATCCAATTTATTCATATGGTAGGCGATATCCGATGCAAAATAGGTTGTTTGGCCGTTATCTCTAACCACAACACGATCCTTTTCATCCCCCAACGCGCTAGAGGCAAACCACGTGGCCCCCTCTTTCTTATAAAGATGCCCGGCTTTATCCAAACGCTCTAACGCATCTTCAATGGAGCCATCTTCAACCAATAAACTTTCAAAAAACCAATGCTGGTAATCAACACCAAAAGCAGATAAATCTGCTCTAATATCAGCCAGAATGGCTGTTAATCCTTCTTGAAATATTTGCGCATAACGCTCGCGTCCTAATAACGCCTGCGCCTTAATAATGAGACCATCAATATGCTGCTCTTTATCGCCCCCTTGAGGCTCATCAACTGGGACGCCGTCATAAACTTCAGTCGCTACAAAACAAAAATCCTGATTAATCCGATCAAAAAACTGACGCGCAATATCCTTGACATAAGCGCCCTTGTAACCATTGCTCGGGAACTGAAAGGTTTGCCCACAACACTCTAAATAACGCAACCAAACACTGGTCGCCAAAATATCCATTTGACGCCCAGCATCATTCACATAATATTCATTAGCGACATCATAGCCTACCGCTCGCAATAACTCACTGATAACCGAACCATAAACAGCACCACGGCCATGCCCTACATGCAAGGGACCTGTTGGATTCGCAGAAACAAACTCAACCTGTATTTTCTGACCCGCTCCAATATTACTTTTTCCAAAAGATGCCCCTAACCGCAAAACATCAGCAATTATCTCGTGCTGGGAATTGGGATTAACAAAAAAGTTAATAAATCCCGGGCCAGCAATTTCTACCTTTTCTACGCTAGCATCTTCCGGTAAGGCAGTAATAATAACTTCAGCTAATTGTCTCGGCGATTTCTTGGCAGACTTTGCCAACATCATCGCCAAATTACTTGCGAAGTTACCGTGCTGAGCATCACGCGTTCGCTCTACACTAATATCTGGAATCCATTCTGACTGTAGAACCGATTGCTCAATTAACACTTCTACGGCCTTTTGTAACAAGGCCACCACCTTTTGCTTCATATAGACGACTTTTATCAGTTCAAAAAATAATGAACTATTATCTAACAACTATCACGGATTATCTAGCAACAGACCGCTATCCCTTGTAAATAATTTAAAACGTACCTAACCTCTTAGTATAAGTCCACGGGATCGACATCAATAGACCACCGCACTTTTCGAGCTATTTTGATTAACCCCACGTCCTTCACTAAAAGATCCAATAACTTATGCAATTGTTTTCTCTGCTCCGCCTGTATCAATAATTGATAATGAAACCGCTGTGCACGTCTAACAATAGGGGCAGGAACAGGTCCTAAAACTTGCACACCGCTCTCCACATGAGGTGCCAACAAAGACTGTACTTGCTGCAAAAAGACTACCGCCAACGATTCCGAAGTTGCATTCACTCGAAACAATGCCTGAAAACTAAAAGGCGGTAACCCCGCAACTTTCCTTTCCAATAAACTTGCAGCCGCAAATGCCGTAAAACCTTTTTCAATTAGCGTTCTTAACAGTAAATGCTCCGGTTGCCGTGTTTGCAAGAACACCAAACCCTTTTTATGAGACCGCCCTGCTCGACCTGAAACCTGAACGATCAATTGCGCCAACTTTTCGGGCGCATGATAATCAACACTAAACAGACCACTATCAATATCAATAATACCGACCAAGGTCACATTCTCAAAATGATGACCTTTTGAGAGCATTTGCGTTCCCAAAATGACCTTTGCTTTGCCAGAATGAATGGCCTGCAATGCTAAATCTAAATCACCTCGATGGCGAACACTGTCCCTATCGATACGAATAACCTGATCACTGCCAAATACGGTAACCAGCAATCTCTCAACACGCTCTGTCCCAACCCCCAACGATACTAACTCGACACACCCACAGTGCCCACACTGTTTAATTTTTCTGTGCTGATAATCACAATGATGACAACGTAATAACCCCGCCTTCTCATGCACGACCAAATTGACATCACAATGCTTGCACCGAGCAATCCAGCCACAAGCATGACACATTAAAGCAGGTGAAAACCCGCGCCGGTTTAAAAACAAAATGACTTGCTCACCCCGCGCAACTGTTTTTCTTATTGCATCCATTAACTGCCCAGATAACCCATCGTCTAACCGCTGGTTACGAATATCCAGTAATTTTACTTTTGGTAAGACAGCAGTTCCAATACGCTGGGTTAAGCTAAGCTTTTGAAATCGGCCATTCTCCACATTACTTAAACTCTCCAAAGACGGTGTTGCCGAACCGAGAATGATCGGGATATTACCTTTCTTTGCTTTTAATAAGGCCATATCCCGAGCAGAAAACCGTAACCGCTCTTGTTGCTTAAAAGAACTATCATGCTCTTCATCAACAATAATTAAACCTAATCGCGGCATTGAATGAAATAATACCGAACGAGTACCCAACAAAACACTGGCATGACCTTGTTGCACACTAAGCCACGATTGACAACGCTGAGTATCTGTTAAACTTGAGTGTGAAACCGCAATACAGACACCAAATCGTTGCCGGAAACGATTCTCAATTTGCGGTGTTAAACTAATCTCGGGCAATAACACAAGCACCTGTCGACCCTGACTGATAACAGAATCAATCACACGCATATAAACTTCTGTTTTACCACTACCGGTAACACCTTCCAACAAAAAGGCCTTGTACGCGTCAAGACTTTCGTTGACACGATCCACAACCTGCCGTTGCTCAATAGTTAAAGGCACTTGAGTTTCGCTGAAACCGGCCGCTGATGGTTTAAGCAGTGTTACCGGCAAGTCATACAATTCCACATATCCTTTAACCATTAACTCCGCTATAAACTTCTTACCCTCCTTGTGCCATGACCGCACTGCTGCCTCAGTAATCAGCCCCTCTTCTTGCTTTATAAGATTAAACAATGCTTTTTGGCGAGGCGACCTCGCCAAGACCGAACTCGAAACAGCCCCCCCTAATTTAGTCAGCCTATATAACAGGTCTTTCTTAAACCGTACTTGCTTACCTTGCCGCAGCAGTACCGGCAAGGCATAACTCACAACCTCTCCTATCGGATAATGATAATAACGACTCACCCACCCCAGAACGTCTAAATCATCGACTGATAATACAGGCTCTGTATCTAGAACCTCCTCGACCACTTTTAATTTTTCTAATGCCCATTCGCTTTCCGAACAAACTTCTAGCAACACACCCACCTGACTCCCGCCACCAAAAGGAACACGCAGCCGAACTCCCGGTCTTAACGAATCACGATCACAACCTTCCGCCACTTTATAATCAAACAGTCGATATAACGGCACCATAACGGCAACCCGAAGAATATTACTGCTATTTTTACTTGACTTAATCATGTAATTTATTTAAAAAAATAAATATGCTGAACTGTTTTCTTACACACAAAAAAATAACTTCTACTTCCTATACTTCCGGTGATAGATATGTCTATATTTCGACAACAAGTTCTACGCACTGATATTGCAGGCATACCACTGGAATGGATTGGCCTTGAAACTGCTGCAAAACTGTATACCTTAGATCACGTGGTCTATACCTTAGGCTCTCCGCTTTACACTATACATGGAGGAATAAACAGCCAAACCGGCCTCCAAAGCAGCATTCAGATTAATTCTATCCTGGCAACACAAAGCCTACACCACAAGAATAAAAACCATTCAAAAAAGTTTATTCCCACACTTAATAATGCCACGTTATTTAAGCGTGACAACCACATCTGTTTATATTGCGGTATTCACCATCCTCGAAGTGAATTATCAAGAGACCATATCACCCCATTAAGTCTAAACGGCAAAGACCACTGGAACAATGTGGTCACCGCCTGTAAACGTTGCAATAATGCTAAAGCTGATCACAGTCTAGAAAAATCAGGCTTAGAATTACTCGCCATTCCATTTACGCCCACTTATGCCGAATATATATTTTTACAAGGACGCAATATTTTAGCCGACCAAATGCAATTCCTACGCTCGCACTTTCCCCAAGAAAGCCCTCTACACCAACGCCTCAGGGTTTTATGAAAGAAATCGTCATTCGATCACTTTCACCGATTGACAAATATTTTTCCCGATCTCTTTCTTGCAACTTTAGCCGTGGCGGTAAAGTCCAAACGCCTGCAGGGTGATCATGATTATCTTTAAGGTTAGCATTGATCGTTGAACTGTTCAGAAACTTGAACCCTGCCGCTTCAGCGGTCATTCTTAGATAACGCTCTGAGACATAACCCGTTTTAGCCTGTAGGTCCAATGGTTGCCCTGCAGTCTGACGATGTTCAACAACACCTAAGATACCTCCCGGTTTTAACACCTCAAAAATTGCAGCTAATACAGTAGCTAGATGCCCTGACTTCATCCAATTATGAATATTCCTAAAAGTTAACACACGATCAACTGTACCTGTAGGTGCAATCTGTAATACTTCTGGCGGCTCAAGAACAGTCATTTGTGAAGCATCATAGAGCCATGGGTCAGCAGCTATTTTCGTTTTAAATGTCGCTACACTTTTTTTAAAATACGGCACTTTTGAATCCGGTGAAAAATGAGCCAAATATAAGGTTCCCTGATCTTTAAGAAAAAGCGCCAAAATTTCACTATACCATCCGGAACCGGGCCAAATCTCGACAACCGTCATGTTTTCCCTAACATCAAAAAAGGTTAATGTTTGTAACGGATGACGGTACTGATCTCGCGATTTATTATTCTCCTGACGATGATCGCCCGCAATCACCTCGGTCAACGTAACCCCATAAGCTACCGGAGTCACTAAAAAGAAACTCAAAAATAACCCTAAAATAAAAGCATGGTTAACTTGCCTCACAACTTACCTCCACTTCTTGTCAACAATGGCAAAAGCCCCAACTAAACCCAACACCATAAATGCAACAAAAGTCCATCCTGGGATAGTAAGTCCTAGAAAAATCCATGCAATATCGGCACACTCCCCGGTTCCATTCAACATCAATTTTAATGTTTCTACCAATGGAAAATTTTCAAAGACATAGGCTAGCCCGGGACTACACTCAGGCACTTCGTCAGCGGGTAAATTCTGCAACCACACATGCCGTGCTGAAACACTCGCCCCAATCAGCACAATACCGACAATAAATCCGGAATAAATTCTCAGCCCTAATTGCCTAGGATTATGAACTGCCGCCACCAAGAAAATAACCCCCACCGCCAAAATAATAATTCGCTGAGAAATACATAAAGGACAGGGCTCAAGCTCTTCAATAAACTGAAAATAAGCCGCTACCAGCAATAGGGCAAAGCACCCCATAAACCCTAACAAAAATATAACTCGGACTCTCGTCATGTCGCTCCCTTTTTAAGACTGTTTGATTGTTCCTAATCATTTAAAACGAAGCAACCAAATGTCGTCATGCTTCCAATCCCAATTGAAAAATAGGCCACCCATCACCGGTTAAAATAACCTCCACGTTACAGCGATACATTAACCGCCTTACCGAATCTTGCGCCTTATTTTTATCGGCTATGGAAATCTAAATTACGCTGCTCATCAAAAACTGACCACCAGTACAACGATTCATTATGTAATTGCTTCATAATTACTCACTTAAATTTAATCATCTTATTGACTGGGTTTATCACTAACTCATCTACCAATATTCCTGGTCGCGTCATTAAAATGTAATTAACTGCTGCCGCTAAATCTTCTGGCAAAATATAATTATTGTCATCATCACCGGGCTCAAAATCCAATTGATCAAAAAATTCAGATTTCACCATCCCTGGATTTATCAATGTCACCTTAACCTGACTCTTTGCGCACTCCTCTCTCAGCGCCTGAGAAAAACCACGGACCGCAAACTTACTAGCGCAATACACCGCACCATGACGCCGTCCATGCAATGCACTTTCAGAACCCATAAAAATTAAATCAGCCCGCCCTTTCTTTTTAAAACTCGGAACAAAAGCACGTGCTAATAGGGCTTGAGCAGTAAAATTAACTGTCATTAATGAATTGATTTGTTGATAGGAAAATTGCTCAAGCGAACCAAAGCGCCCATAACCAGCACAAAAAACAATAACAGAAATACTCGGGTGTTTGGTTTGCAACTGCTTAGCTTGTTCGGCCAAAAGAGATAGCTTCGAAAAATCCATTTCAACCGGTGAAAAATGACTATGACTCGTCTCAAATTGATTGCAATCTCTCGACGTTCCAAAAACAAAATAACCTTGCCGTAACAATTCTTTTGCCACCGCACGACCGATTCCAGAACTGGCGCCGGTGACTAAAACTGACCGCATTAAACCAGACATGGAAAGAACTTATCTTGCGACACATAACACACCAATAACTCACTACAAAATGTCATCATTTCTTGCTCGATATCTACTTGGTAGGAAACCATTTTACACTGACTTTCGAAGGGGCCTGCAAACAATTTTTCTTCTGGATATAAACGCTGAATTTTTTTAAAAAAATTATCCGGCAATCGAAATGCACCCATACTGACTGAATGCAATTGCGTGACATTAATCCGTTTAAATATTTGTTCAAACAATTTTTGATACTGTTGTTGATAATCAACATGGTAAATAATCGGATCAAAGCGCAAACCTATCAGCCAACCGTTGGCTTGTAACTTACACATAGCATCAATACGCCGCTCTACCGACGGTGTTTTCGCTTCAAGCAATTCAGCGATCTCTTTCGGGGTAAAACTAAACGCGACCACACAACGGTCAATGGGGGATTGGCTCAGCAGTCGCCTGACCTGAGTACTTTTGGTTCGTAATTCTACCCAAGCATTAGGTATCGTATCAAAAAAAGGTATAAATTCATTCACAAACCCTGTGACCGGTTCCATAGCCAAACTATCACAGTCATACCCTGAAAAAAAATGAACCGGTTGCTCCGGATACGCCTGACTACACTGCTTTATTTCTGCTTGAAAATCTTCATAATTAACAAACAAAATATAGTTTGCAGACTGAAACATACCCTGTAAGAAACAATACCGACAGTCATATAAACAATTCAGCATATGCGAAAAATAATAATTTTTCTTTGCACCAATGCCATACCCAGACGGCGCTTCCAAAAAAAAATTTTTATATTTCTCTGCCAAAATCAATGCTGGCTTAATCTTTTGCAAACGAAAGTTCTGTGCTTTAGGATTAAACACCTCTCCATAGCGTCCACAATCAACAACCCTAGCCTTTGAAAAACGACTCAAAATATGTTGTACTCGAGGGTGTTCTCTAACGGCCTCTTCTATATATATTGTTTCAATCATAATTTTTGATTATTAACGACCCTCTATTAAATAGAAAATAGCCTCTACATACAATCAACCGATGCTAAACCTTAAAAATTTTTTATACCTCATTACCCAATCAAAAAGATAGGGTAAAATAAACGCTATCTTTTTATTAATTCAGCGACACCCTATGCAAACACAAACAATCGGCTTTATTGGAGGTGGAAATATGGCAACCAGTCTCATTAGTGGACTCATTGCCAGCAAACACCCGTGTAACCATATCCATGTTTATGATATTGACGACACACAATTACAATCACTCCACGCCACATTTAATATTAATACACATCCGACCTTAGAAGGCTTGGTGCAACACTCAGATATTATTGTTTTAGCCGTTAAGCCACAAATAATGAAAAGTGTCTGTGACCATATTCTCACTGCTCTCGGCCCCAAAAATCCTTTATTCATTTCTATTGCCGCTGGAATTAATCAATCCAGCCTCAGTCATTGGTTAGGAAAACAAGCTATTGTGCGCTGTATGCCTAACACACCTGCTTTAGTTCAGACTGGCGCTACGGCCTTACACGCTAACAATAATGTAAGCCCTCAACAACGCGACTTAACTGAAAATATTTTACGCGCTGTAGGGATTGCGCTTTGGGTTGATGAAGAACGCCTCATGGATACGGTAACTGCAATTTCAGGCAGTGGCCCCGCCTATTTCTTTCTACTCATGGAAGCCATGGAAAAATCAGCGCTTGAACTCGGCCTACCTGAACAAACCGCACGTCTGTTGATCCAGCAAACTGCTCTCGGAGCTGCTAAAATCGCCCTAGAATCAGGTGAATCCCCCGAATCACTCCGTAAAAAGGTTACCTCCACAGGGGGCACCACACAACAGGCCATCAGCACTTTTCAAAATGGCGGCCTTGAAACTTTGGTAAATCAAGCCGTGCATGCTGCCTTTGATCGATCCATAGAAATGTCCACTGAACTAGGAGAAAACTAATGGACTCTACCTACATGACCAACCCCGTTATTTTCCTTATCGATACATTTATTTCTTTATATGTCCTCGCTATTCTTTTACGATTCTTATTACAGTGGGTTAATGCTGACTTCTATAACCCATATATCCAGTTATTGGTTAAAATCACCCATCCACCACTCAAGCACCTACGAAGAGTCATCCCTTCAATCGGCAGAGCTGATACGTCATGCATTCTCTTGGCATTGATTATCCAAATATCGTCTACTTACACGATTCTTATGCTAAAAGGCGTTTCCCTATCCGTCACTGCATTATTTTTATTAACGGTATCACAGCTCATATCCACCCTCTTAAACATCTATCTCTTTGCAATCTTTGCCCGTGCTATACTCAGTTGGTTTTCACACGGCTACAGCAATCCTGCAACAACACTGCTACAGAGCCTAACCGAGCCTTTACTCAAAATTTGCCGCGGAATAGTTCCAGTGATATCGGGCATTGACTTGTCACCCTTAATTGCCATTATCGCCCTACAATTAGCAAAGATGCTAATTTTACCGCCAATAGAACAAATGATTACCTTACTGGGTTAAATTATATCGTAACGTTTAAGAAGAAATTTTAAAGCAACAAGGTACCTACGCCTTTATCCGTAAACAATTCAAGCAGGACCGAGTGTTCCACACGACCATCAACAATGTGTACCCGTGGAACGCCACCTTTAATCGCATCGGTGGCGCATTTGACCTTAGGAATCATACCGCCGTGAATAGTTCCTTCATCAATTAGATCATCAATATCAGTCACCGACAACCCAGTCAGTGGCTTGTGATCCGCATCCAATATTCCCGCCGTATTAGTTAATAAAATTAATTTCTCCGCACCTAATACTTCAGCTACTTTCCCAGCCACAAAATCTGCATTAATATTATATGAATGTCCGTCATGACCTACCCCTATCGGGGCGATCACAGGAATAAAATCACTACCCGCCAACATATTGACAACTGACGGGTCGATACTTTCAACATCACCCACATGACCTAAATCAATGATTTCCGGCACACTGGTTTCTGGTGAAGACTTCTTGACCTCAATCTTTTTAGCCCGAATAAAATCACCGTCTTTACCCGTTAAACCAACAGCACGACCACCATTCTGATTAATTAAATTAACAATATCTTTATTAACTAAGCCACCTAAAACCATTTCCACAATATCCATTGTTTCACTGTCAGTCACCCGTAGGCCATCAACAAATTTTGTGGTTTTACCGAATTTCTCTAAAACCCCACCAATCTGCGGGCCACCGCCATGAACCACAACAGGATTAATACCAACCAACTTCATCAGAACAATATCTTTAGCAAAACAGTTTTTTAAAGCGTTATCCACCATTGCATTGCCGCCAAATTTAATGACAACCGTTTTTCCAAAAAACTTCTGAATGTAAGGCAATGCCTCTACCAATGTGTGTGTAATTTGACTTGCCACAGAGACTCCCAACGTTTACTTAAGTTTAAAATATATTTTTACTATTGCCGACCGGTATGACCGAAGCCACCGTCAGCACGTTCACTTAAATCAAAATCGTCAACTTGAACCAACTCAGTTTGAACAACGGGTACAAAAATCATTTGTGCAATCCGTTCACCTACTTCAATAGAAAATGCTTTATCGCCTCGATTCCAACAAGACACAAAGACTTGTCCTTGATAATCAGAATCAATCAAACCAACCAAATTTCCCAATACAATACCGTGCTTATGACCCAATCCTGATCGTGGCAATAATACTGCAGCCAAACTAGGATCATCAATATGAATAGCAAGCCCTGTCGAGATCAACAGAGTCTCCCCAGGATTTAAGACAACAGCAGCATCAAGACAAGCTTTCAGATCTATACCTGCAGAACCATCGGTTGCATATTCAGGTAGCGATATTTCCGTACCCAAACGATTATCGAGAATTTTAAATTTTATTTTTTTCATAATAGTGTTGTGCTATTAATTTGATAAGTTGTTGTGCTAAATTTCGCTTAGCTGTCATAGGAAAATCTTGTTGCCCACCGCGCCAATAGACCGTTACTGCATTATTTTCTTTATCAAAGCCACCGTCTGCACGGCCAACCCAATTGGCAGCAACCATATCAATTTTCTTGCGCACTAATTTATCTTTTGCATACGCCTCGAGATGTTCTGTTTCAGCGGCAAAACCAACCGTAAACAAAGCATCATTCGCCTCGACCACTGAAGCTAATATATCGCGTGTTTTTAGTAATAGTAACGTTTTATTAGCGCCGGCCTTTTTTATCTTGTTCTCTTCAGCGACAGGACTGTAATCTGCAACCGCTGCTGATCCAATAAAAATATTAGCGTTAGCCGAACAGTCCAATACTTGTTCATACATTTGCTGGGCTGTTTCCACCACAAGTAATTTAACACCGGTCGGCGGAACTAATGCCACCGGCCCACTGACTAAGGTCACATCAGCCCCAGCACTTTTAGCCATCTCTGCTAATGCATAGCCCATTTTTCCAGAACTTCGGTTCGTGATATACCGAACCGGATCAATAGGCTCTCGCGTCGGCCCTGCACTAATGAGCACAGAAACTCCGCTTAGCGACCCAGTCCCACTCTGCAGTATTTCTTGGCAAATATGTCCCGGCTCAACCATTCGACCTGGACCCGTTTCTCCACAAGCCTGACTGCCGTGTTCAGGATTCAAAATAACCATACCCCGTGCACGCAATGCCGCAATATTTTCTTGAACAGCCACATTAAGCCACATCGCTTGATTCATGCTGGGTGCTAACGTGACCTTACATTGTGTTGCCAAGACCACGGTGCTTAATAAATCATCCGCAACGCCATGTGCAAATTTAGCAATACTATTCGCTGAAGCAGGCGCAATAATAATTTCATCGGCCCATCGGGCTAAATTAATATGGCCCATAGCATTTTCTTCATCACTATCTAATAATTTCGAATGAACCGAATGTCCTGATAGCGCCTGAAATGTTAATGGCGTAACGAACTCCATGGCTGAGTCAGTCATTATCACTCTGACGTCAACACCCTGCTTACGAAACAACCTGATTAATTCAGCCGATTTGTAAGCGGCTATACCACCACAAATCCCTAATAAAATTCGCTTAGTAATGCCAGGCTCCTGTCATATCTCTCTGGATCAAAACAATCATAGCTCACTTAAAATAATCGTTATTAGTCGGCTAAACCGGTTAATATAAATTTTGCTTCCCGATATTTTTCACTACTTTTAAGCGCAATATCATCTGGCAATGCAGGTCCAGGAGCCGTTTTGTCCCAATCAAGTGATTCTAAGTAATCACGAATATATTGTTTATCAAAGCTCGGCGGACTAATACCCACTCGATACTGGTCAGCAGGCCAAAATCGCGATGAATCTGGCGTTAATGCTTCATCAATCAAAAAAAGTATTTGCGCCTCATCCAAGCCAAATTCAAACTTGGTATCAGCAATAATAATACCGCGTTTTAACGCGAAATCAGCTGCCTCTTGATAAAGCAATAAACTCACCTCTTTCACTTGCTGAGCTAACGACTCACCCAAAAGACCGATGGTTTCAGAAAAAGAAATATTTTTATCGTGATCACCTATAACGGCTTTCGTTGATGGTGTATAAATCGGCTTCGGCAATCGTTGGCCTTGTTGTAATCCAGTCGGCAAGGTTATGCCACAAACAGCGCCTGTTTGTTGATAATCCTTCCACCCCGAACCAATTAAATACCCTCTAACGATAGCCTCAACAGGTAATGGTTTTAATTTCTTCACCACAATAGCTCTACCTTCAACTTCTTCACGTTCACGAGAATCTGGAAGCACATCGAATAAGGGTATATCAACCAAATGATTAGGCACCAATGATTGCGTTTTATCAAACCAAAAATTAGAAACCTCTGTCAGCACTCGCCCTTTACCCGGAATAGGACCAGGCAAGACCACATCAAATGCAGAAATTCGATCCGTCGTAACGATCAACATATGTTGATCGTCAATATCATAAATATCACGCACTTTACCTCGTGCGCGTAACGTTAAACTGGTTATCGAAGATTCAAATAATGCTTCAGGTGATGGCATAAATATCGCTGTTAAACTTTATTAAAAGGTTATAAAGGTGTAAGTTTAACATTTTACAAATTAAAATAGATTAAACAATGAGCTGGTTAGGTAAATTTTTAGGCGGTACCTTTGGTTTTATGATGGGCGGCCCTCTCGGTGCTATTCTAGGCGCCTCTTTAGGGCATCAATTAGATATGGGCATGGGTAGCCTAGAAGGTGGTGTTAACCAAGGTTTTAACCCTGGCGACCAACACCGTGTTCAGATGGCCTTTTTTACAGCAACTTTCTCTGTCATGGGTCACATTGCCAAAGCTGATGGCACCGTTACACCTTCTGAAATAAAACTGGCTCGACGCGTCATGGATGAAATGATGCTTTCGGGTGAACTCCGAGAAGCCGCAATAAAACTTTTTGACCAAGGCAAAGCCTATGACTTTCCTCTTACCGAGGCACTAACCCAATTCCGTAAAGAATGTTCACGGCGCAACAACCTGATCCGAATGTTTCTCGATATTCAGGTTCAAGCCGCCTTTGCCGATGGCACACTTGCCCCCGAAGAAGAAAATATTTTATTAAAAATCTGTCAGATTCTAAAAATTTCCCGACTCGAATTTCAACAGATTAAAATGCAAGCTCAGGCACAACAACGCTTTCATCAACAAGGACAACCACATTCTGGACACCCTAGAGACAACCTTGCAGATGCATACTCTGTTCTTGGGGTTAGCGAAAATGCGAACGATATCGAAATCAAAAAAGCGTATCGCCGGTTAATGAGCCAAAATCACCCCGATAAACTCGTCGCTAAAGGTCTCCCTGAAGAAATGATGACTATCGCCAAAAAGAAAACGCAAAAAATAGCTAAAGCATACGATCTTATCCGCGAATACCGGAAAAAATAATAACTTTATCAAACAACCAACACCAACCTCATGACTATTAATACTCGTCCGTCGAGAAGACATTTCCTCCAAAAAACACTCATCAGCATTAGTGCAGCCCTAATACCATTGCTCCCTAATCAGGTCTTTGCCAAAAAAGCGCCTATCGCCCCAAAAAAACCGACCAGCCTCGCCCCATACCAAGGCTATCATGAAACGAAACACATCAAAACCTACTATCAAAAAGCACGCTTCTAATACTTTATTTTTTTAATTTATTATTGATGGTGTTATGAAACTAATAAAACGCGACACTAAAAAATCAACGACACCCTCACCATCATCCACTGAAAGCCCTCTGCTTGACCGCCGCACGTTCCTACAGCGCTCTGGTCTGGCCGTTGGAGGCGCCGCTATTAGCAGCGCATTTCCTCTAACACTGATGCAAGAAGCTAACGCTAAAACAAAAGTTATAGCAGCAAAAGAAAACACCCTAAAAAAAATACGTAGCGTCTGTACCCATTGCTCAGTCGGTTGCGGTGTTATTGCAGAAGTACAAAATGGTATTTGGATCGGCCAGGAACCGGCTTTCGACCACCCTTTTAATTTAGGCGCACACTGCGCTAAAGGTGCCTCTGTCAGAGAACATGGCCACGGTGACCGACGACTCAAATACCCGATGAAAATGGTCGGTGGCGAGTGGCGCAAAGTTTCATGGGAAACGGCTATTGAAGAAATTGGCAACCAAATTCTATCGATTCGAGAACAATCAGGCCCCGACTCTACCTATTGGCTAGGCTCGTCCAAACACAACAACGAACAAGCCTACCTTTTCAGAAAATTTGCGGCCTTTTGGGGATCCAACAACATTGACCATCAAGCTCGAATTTGTCACTCGACGACCGTTGCCGGCGTTGCTAACACCTGGGGTTATGGTGCGATGACAAATTCATTTAATGACATTCATAATGCAAAAGCCATTTTAATTATTGGAGGAAATCCCGCCGAAGCACACCCCATCGCCATGCAACATGTTTTTCGAGCTAAAGAGCACGGCGCACCCGTTATTGTCATTGATCCTCGATTTACTCGCACAGCGGCACACGCCAACCAACATATTAAATTACGCCCAGGCACCGATGTCCCACTGATTTGGGGTCTACTTTGGCATGTTTTTGAAAACCAATGGGAAGATAAGTCATTCATTGAACAGCGCGTATATGGAATGAATGAAATTCGACAAGAGGTCGCTCACTGGAATCCCAAACAAACCGAAGAAGTTACGGGCGCCAGTGAAGAAGAGCTTTATCTCGCTGCAAAAACCATGGCACACAATAAACCGGGAACCTTTATCTGGTGTATGGGCGGTACGCAACACACCAACGGCAATAACAACACCCGCGCCTACTGTATTTTTCAACTAGCCTTAGGCAACATGGGCGTCGCCGGTGGTGGTACTAATATATTTCGTGGTCATGATAATGTCCAAGGTGCTACCGACCTTGGCCCTAACTGCCACACACTTCCAGGCTATTACGGCCTCAGCGAAGGCGCGTGGCGACACTGGGCTAAAGTCTGGGATATTGATTACGATTGGATAGCGAACCGCTTTGACACCAACCTTTATGACGATGGAACAGGCCTTCAAAAACGCACGATGAACACCTGTGGCATTCCGGTCTCCCGCTGGATCGATGGCGTTCTCGAAGAAAAAGATTTAATTGCTCAAAATGACAATATCCGAGCAATGGTTTTTTGGGGCCATGCACCCAACAGCCAAACCCGTAACCCGGAAATGAAAGAGGCTATGGAGAAGCTGGACTTATTAGTCGTTGTCGACCCCTACCCTACCGTTGCATCTGTTCTTCATGACCGCACAGAAAACACCTATCTACTTCCCGCCTGCACGCAATTTGAAACCTATGGATCGGTGACCTCATCGAATCGCTCTATTCAATGGCGCGACCAAGTCATTGACCCGCTGTTTGAGTCAAAACCTGATCATGAAATATTATATCGATTTGCCAAAAAATTTAATTTTTCTGAGCAACTATTTAAACACATCAGTGTGACCGAGAATCAGCCTCTCATAGAAGATGTTACCCGGGAATTCAATAAAGGCATGTGGACTATTGGTTATACCGGACAAACCCCTGAACGATTAAAATTACACCAAAAAAACTGGCACACCTTTAACACAACTTCACTACTGGCCCAAGGCGGCGACTGCGACAACGAATATTTCGGATTACCCTGGCCCTGTTGGGGAACTGCCGACATAAAACACCCCGGCACACCGCTCTTATACGACACCAGCAAATCGGTCGCTGAAGGGGGGCTGACCTTCAGAGCCAGATTTGGCATCGAACGTGGCGGGGTAAGCTTACTAGCAAACGATTCCTTCTCCAAGGGCTCCGCAATTAAAAATGGCTACCCAGAATTTAACGACCTGCTGCTCAAAGAACTGGGCTGGTGGCATGATCTCAGCGATAAAGAAAAACAAAGCGCCGACGGCAAGAACTGGAAAACAGACCTTTCCGGTGGTATTCAACGTGTTGCCATAAAACATGGCTGTGCCCCTTTTGGAAATGCTAAGGCCCGATGTATTGTTTGGCAATTTCCAGATCCCGTGCCCATTCACCGCGAACCTCTCTATACCAACCGCCGTGATATGGTTAAGCGCTTCCCAACTTATGATGATAGAAAATCATTTTATCGTTTACCAACTCGCTATGCATCCATCCAAAAAACTGATTTCAGCAAAGACTATCCACTCACCATGACAAGTGGTCGGCTCGTAGAATACGAAGGCGGTGGCGAAGAAACTCGCTCCAACCCTTGGTTGGCTGAACTTCAACAGGAGATGTTTGCTGAAATCAATCCAACTGATGCTAACAATGCGGATATTAAGCACCAAGAAGATATTTGGGTTGAGGGTCCTGAAGGCGGCCGTATAAAAGTTCAGGCTTTTATTACCGAACGGGTACCCCGTGGTTTAATTTTTATGCCTTTTCATTTTGGTGGCCATTACCAAGGGGAGAATTTACAATCAAAATATCCTCCCGGTAGCGCCCCTTATATTTTAGGAGAGTCCTGCAATACCATCTTTACTTATGGTTATGATTCAGTCACAGCCATGCAAGAAACTAAAGTCTCCCTTTGTCGCATTAAAAAAGCCACGCAAACATTATGAAAACTTTCTTAACGTCTAGACGGCTACACCCTATTGGAAGACCGAATCCAAAGCACTTATCCTTAGCGCCTAACTGGACAATCTGATATGGCCCGAATGAAATTTCTTTGTGATGATGAACGCTGTATTGAATGCAATGCTTGTGTTACTGCTTGTAAAAATGAACATGAAGTCCCTTGGGGTATTAACCGTCGACGTGTTGTGACGCTGGACGATGGACAACCTGGAGAAAAAAGCATCTCTGTTGCTTGCATGCATTGTACTGACGCTCCCTGTGCTGCTGTTTGTCCAGTAGATTGTTTTTACACCACCGAGGATGGTGTTGTCTTACACGACAAAGACTTATGTATCGGCTGTGGCTATTGTTTTTATGCCTGCCCCTTTGGTGCCCCTCAGTTCCCCCAAGACGGTCAATTTGGCGCACGCGGCAAAATGGATAAATGTACTTTTTGTGCAGGCGGCCCCGAACCTGACCACAGCGAAGCTGAATTTAATCATTATGGCCGCAACCGAATCGCAGAAGGTAAACTCCCTCTGTGTGCTGAAATGTGCTCAACCAAGGCGCTATTAGCCGGTGATGGCAATATTGTAGCCGACTTATTCCGCGAACGTATCGTCCGTCGCCAATTTAATACAGAACAAACAAATACCGACAATGCAGCCGATGATGCTTTCGGCTGGAATACAGCCTATAAAAATGACTAAAACCCTGCGCGCCACAATATGGCCAATCGGCTTAATCACCTTACTCGGACTTATAGGTTGCTCAGAGCAAAGCCCCATCACCTACCATGAGGCGCATTTATACAAAGGTAAAAAAGACCGGCATAGTGCAAGAGAAAATACCTTAGATCATCGCTTCAAACAAACCCAGACAGACCGCTAAATAATACTAATGGCTAAATCACTTAAATCACTAGCGCTATTTCTCTTAATGCTACTTCTGGCTATTACCCTATCAACGGCTAATAGCGCTGAAGTTTCAGACGCCGATTCTTGGCGCCAAATTCGCGAAGGCATCGTAGGTTATAGCGCCGTTAAAGGTCAAGAAACAAATGTTCTGATTCAAGGTTCCGGTCAAAATTGGCGCCAACTTCGCAACGGCGTTATCGCTCGTTATCTCGGTATTTTTGCCTCCATTACGTTACTGTTTTTCACGCTATTCTATCTCTTTAAGGGCCCGATTAAACTCGCAAAATCACGATCCGGTAAAATGCTTTTACGCTGGTCAACCTTCGAACGTATTATACATTGGTATACCGCACTTATTTTTATCTTATTAACCCTAACCGGACTGACCTTATTGTATGGCCGCAACCTTTTAATTCCACTTATCGGTCATGATCTTTTCTCAACCATTGCAACCTACACAAAGCTCACGCATAACCTTTCAGGGCCCTTTTTTCTCGTTGGATTACTTTTTATGTTTTTCATGTGGGTAAAGGACAACATTCCTAACCGTATTGATATCGACTGGTTCAAGGCATTTGGTGGCCTCATTGGCACCCGACACCCTTCGGCTGAGCGTATGAATGCCGGCGAAAAAAGCTGGTTTTGGCTTTTAACCATAGCCGGTGTTATCGTAAGTTGTACCGGACTTATTTTAGACTTTGCTAACTTTGGTCAAGACCGTTTTATTATGCAGGCTTGTCATCTGCTACACACACTTTCCGCCTGCCTGTTAATCATCGGTGCTATCGGTCACATTTATATTGGCACTCTAGGCACTGAAGGTGCCTTTGAAGGAATGAAAAACGGTTATGTTGACTCAACATGGGCCAAGCAACATCACGATCTTTGGTACGATAAAATAAAAGAAAAAGACCCTGACTGACTAAAACAACTACTCCCTTTTGATTCTTCCAAACTCATCATTTGATTCGACTAACTTCATCATTTTTACCGCATCTGTTGACGATTTCGTTTTACCTCCTAAGCCTAATTTAATCATTAATCGCACTTCATTACTCGAATCTGCCAAAGCCAAGGCACTTTCATAACTGATTTTATTGGCTTCATATAATTGAAACAATGCCTGATCAAACGTCTGCATTCCCTGTTCTTTCGAACGTTTAATTAATTCCTTAATTTCATCGATCGAACCCTTAGCAATTAGGTCACTCATGAATGGTGTATTCAGCAATACTTCAACGGCAGAATACATTCCTTTACCGTTATTTCGTTTCACTAATTGCTAAGCAACAACCCCTTTTAAATTTAACAACAACTATTTTAAAACCTGTCCATGTAATTCTTCTGGAAAAAAACCCAAGATCCGATCCAAAGCCTAGTTGGCATTATTAGCATGTAACGTCGCTAAATATAAATGCCCAGTCTCAGCAAAAGCTAAAGCTAAAGCATGCTGCATAGTTTCCCGTGTTCTTATTTCACCGATCAAAATGACATCCGGCGCCTGCCGTAAGGTGTTTTTTAATGCCATTTCAAAAGATTGATTATCAATACCAACTTCACGCTGCGTAATAATACTTTTCTGATGACTATGTACAAACTCAATCGGATCTTCAATAGTAATAATATGGCCACTTACATTCTGATTACGATATTTAATCATTGCAGCCAAAGTGGTGAACTTACCCGACCCTGTCCCACCAACCACCAAAATCAACCCTCTATTTTCCATAATTAACTGAGGCAAATAAGCGGGTAAATTCAAATCAGATAAATCAGGAATTTTCGACTCAATCCGCCTAATCACCATCCCTGCTTGACCTTGTTGCATAAAAGCACTAACTCTAAAACGCGCTAACCCAGCTACTGAGAATGCAAAATTACATTCTCCTGTACGCTCAAAATCAAGACGTTGATTATCATTCATCAAACTTTCCACCCAAGCCATAGTCATTTCTGACTCGAAACCATGATCAGATAAATCAACTAATTCATTTTCTACTTTTATAGATGGTGGGCGCCCCGCCGTAATAAAAAAATCAGAAGCTTTTTGTTGCACCGAAAAAGTTAACAATTCAGAAAGTTCCATAAAACCCAGCAACCTCTAAAAGAAATACACCTTTCAAATCTAGTTGACGATTCTTTTTTTAACAGAACTATTGTTTAATAGAGGACCTATTAATTATTATTGCTTTTATGAACCCTTATAGTGATCGGATTAGCCAAATACAACAAACCATTGCAACAGCAAATCTAGGTAGCCCTAACCCAGAACAAGCCATACAATTACTGGCTGTCAGTAAAACGAAACCAAGCCGTGATCTTAGCTTAGCCTATCAGGCCGGACTTCGTCATTTTGGAGAAAGTTATTTACAAGAGGCACTTAGTAAACAGGACCAACTAGCCCATTTTGCTATCACTTGGCATTTCATTGGTCCTATTCAATCGAACAAAACTCGCGCCATCGCTAATAATTTCTCTTGGGTACACAGCGTTGATCGCTTAAAAATAGCCAAACGTTTAAACGAACAACGCGCGCCACACCTCTCGCCGCTCAACATCTTTTTACAAATCAACATCAGTGGCGAACAAAGTAAATCAGGCGTTGCTCTTGATCAACTCCCTACCTTAGTCAGTGAGATTAGGGCGCTTAAAAACCTTTCACTTAGAGGGGTCATGGCTATTCCTGAAAAACAAGCCGACTATGGCGCGCAATGCCAGCCTTATCGCGATATTTATCAGGCTATTCAACAATTAAAAGAGCCTGATTTAAATCACTTTTCCTTTGGTATGAGTGGCGATATGACAGCAGCCGTCCACGAAGGTGCCACCATAGTCCGTGTCGGCACGGCATTATTCGGTCAGCGTAACTAATATTCAGAACAAAAAAAACGGATTAGCTCACTTAGCCTAATCCGTTTCTAAACCAACATAATGCTTTGTTTAAAACATTACGAGGTCTCGCGACTTGGTGTTAAAGAGTCGTCATCATCTTTTTCTGATACCATCAGCCGCTTATAAAAAGGCCATCTACTAACATGAAGTTGTGCTCTGATAGGTGTTTTAATAACTGATACACATAACGCTATCGAGAATAAACACCAAACTGCCGCATATTCATTAGGATCAGACGTTGTTGCCAACGAGACGATAGGACCTGCAAACAAATGAAACGTCACAAAACGCCAAGAACCATATAAAAACGGTAGTAAGAAACCACCGACAATATAGCCAACCCCATGTAAACCACGCGTATTAGCGATTCCATAAGCCATAGGATCTGACCAAATATCATTCAAAGGCATCATCCATGCGATATGCCAGTCGCCTGATACTGAACAAAGCTCCGGTCCACAGAAAACTTCCAATCCGTAATCACAAGCACCAGTATTGGCAAACGGATACATCTTAACGACCATCATCAATGCAGTAACGGAACAAACCGCATAAACGTAAACGTAAATTTTCTCTTTAACTTCTTTAGGAATAAAGTACATTGCAATCATATTAACGAAGAACGGCTGAAAGGCTATATGAACATAGCCAAACAGCGTTAATATCTGATTATTGAGATTCCCACATAAATCAATATACACATACGTAAACGCTTGCAACAATTCCATTAATGCAAAATAAACTAATGGAATATATAATTCTTTCGATTCGCCTTTTCTAGCAACGTATACTGCTGTCCCGAGACCAATTGTCGCTAAGACTGCTGATGCTTCACCACTCCAACACATTTCTCATACCTCTTCTAAGATGCTATTCTTAACAGTGCCCATCAGCCTGATTGACACAATAAAGCAATAAACTCATTATTATACCCTAAAAAAATAAATTGGAATCAATAACATGTCTTTTAGAGATCCAAAAACAACACATTTACGCCCATACCCCACTTTATTTTAAGCCTTTACGGCATCACATTGACCAATTGCACCTAAAAATCCAATATCTTATTAAAATCACTCCCACCACTAATGACTAACCCCTTGTTACAACTTTATCCCCGTCCGCACCAAGAAGTTTCTTTGGCCGGTATTTACTTACAACAACAACTCCACACCCTAGGCAGCTCACAAAAACCCTTTGTTTATGCCAATTTTCTTTCCAGTCTTGATGGCCGCATTGCACTAACTGACCCCACCAGCGGCCAATCAATAACGCCTAAAACCTTAACCACACCCAGCGATTTCAGATTATTTTTAGAACTTCATGCACAAGCAGATTGCCTAATTACCCACGGTGGCTATATGCGTGCTTTATCAGAAAAACGTCTGGGCAACATCCTTAGCCTTAATGACCATACTGAGCATGCTGATTTAATCCATTGGCGTCAAGAGAACAACATCTCAAAGCAACCGGCTCTGGTTATTGCAAGCGCCAGCCTCGACTTTCCCCTGCCTAAAGAACTTAAGTCACGAAAAGAATCTGTTTTTATTGCAACCGGAAAAAATGCCCCGCCTGATCGTATCAAAGCGTGGCAAAAAAAAGGCTTTCAGGTCTTAATAGCAGGTGCCAATCAACGGGTTCAAGGAAAGCCCTTAATCCAGCAACTCGGCCAACGGGGATTTAAAAGCATCTACTTAATTGCAGGCCCAATGATCCTTCACACCATGTTAGAAGACCAGCAACTGTCTCGTCTTTACCAAACACAGTCACAACAAGTCTTGGCCGGCAATGAATTCCACACATTGGTGTCAGGAAAAGCCTTTAGTCAGCCATTAAATTTAAAACTATCAACACTCTATTATGAGCTTGCCAGCAATCAAGCATCAGGCCAGCTTTTCTTTCAATACGATGTTTAAAAAATCAGCACAAATTAAAACCTTACACTAAAAAATTCTACCTTAATTACTCCGCTGACCCACTCGTTTTAGCAATTCTTCAGCAGACTCTTTACGTTCCGAGTACCGATCCAGAAAATACGCCTGCTTATCACGCAAAAGCAAGGTGAATTTAACCAACTCCTCCATAACATCAACCACACGATCATATAAGACCGAAGGTTTCATGCGATCATGGTCATCAAATTCAAGCCAGGCCTTAGGCACTGAAGACTGGTTAGGAATAGTTACCATACGCATCCAACGCCCCAAAACACGCATTTGATTCACGGCATTAAATGATTGCGACCCACCACACACCTGCATAACCGCTAACGTTTTCCCCTGAGTAGGCCTGATAGCCCCAATCGCCAACGGCACCCAATCAATCTGAGATTTCATCACACCCGTCATCGCACCATGGCGCTCTGGTGAGCACCACACCATGCCTTCACTCCATGCTATTAAATCACGCAACTCCTGAACTTTAGGATGATCAGCATTGGTATCATCTGGTAATGGCAATCCAGCTGGATCAAAAGTTTTCGTTTCCGCGCCAAAGTAATCCAGTAGCCTTGCCGCTTCTTCTGTTAGCAATCGACTGAAAGAACGTTCTCGTAGTGAACCGTACAATAATAATATTTTCGGTTTATGGTTACTTTCTGATGACGGAAAAAGTTTATCTCTGTCAATCAGATTTAATAATTCAGGGTCAATTTTGGGCAAATCATTCATAATCAATTTTTTCTAGAAAAAGAGACTAACAATAATTTGCTTTACCCTCATACGCAAGTTTTCTAAAACAGACTTTCTTAAAATACCAGAAATCGTGTTTTTAACTAAAAATGCGTATAATGCACGACTTGCACAGGAGAGATGGCCGAGTGGCCGAAGGCGCACGCCTGGAAAGTGTGTATACGGCAACGTATCGAGGGTTCGAATCCCTCTCTCTCCGCCATATTACTCAAATAAATACTGTAAAATCAATAGCTTGGCATTTATCTGTGTCAGCCGGTCCCCCAATTGGCCCCCAAAATTTTAACGCGTTAACGCTTAATTTAACCATCACACTTCCTCTTTGAGAGTTTACCGCCCCGGGCTATATTCAATTCAAAACTTTATTACCTATCCAAACACCCCTCTGTTAATAACCTGGGTTTAAGCTCGTGGTCAACTTGTCTGTCCACAGCTTAGGCCCGGTTATTAATAGAATCGACTCGGGTGCAGGGACGCACAGTAGCGCGCCATGGAAGGCGTCTTAGCGCTTAGCGCATGGAGAAGAGCCCTTAATATTGATAGCGTGAGTACATTGTACTTTGGGCTAAGAGGGTGTCTAGTGTTGGGCCTTGGTCGAGGCGCTAAGCGCTAGGATCTAAGTGGCTTGGGGCGGGGTTTACACCTTGACAGAAGAACGCCATACGGTGCGACTTA
>JASMBU010000059.1:533-778 GCA_030753675.1 Methylococcales bacterium | reverse complement strand
AGGGAGCGCATGCATGAATGACATTTTTACAATGAGGTAAATTAAATGCAAGAGTAATGACAACATCGCCATATTCATGTTCTCCAAGCATTTGACAATATGTCTCAAGATTCTTGCCAGCACGATTATGAATAATTCCACACAAACCTCCACCTGCACGTAGACTGGGGTAAGCTGGGTTGTCGATTGCATGAACACAATATAAAAAGGTAAATGTATGGAACTTTACATTTTTATAAAACCTC
>JASMBU010000059.1:0-523 GCA_030753675.1 Methylococcales bacterium | reverse complement strand
TTATTATAACAATTGTTTTAATTCCGCTATTACTAGGTAGCATAGCGTTATTAACTTATTATGTGCAATCACTGTAATTAATAACCCAACTCATTTCTAATTAAAGAGCATGGGTGCTGATATGAGACTTGAAAAACTTGATATAAAAGGCTTTGCTACACTATGTTATCTGAATGAATATCTAGACAAATACAAAAGAGAACATTTCCCTAAAGCACTACATATGCTTCAAAAATCACCAATTAATCTAACAGGTAATATGATGACCTATAAGGATCTTGAAATTACGTTATCGAACGATAATACATCGTCAAAAATACTTAGCTTTTGAACAACAAAAAAACAGACCTGCAAGTCAATAATTCATCATTTAATAGATTTGATTTGAAAGGAATGGGGGATTACAATTTCGGCTTATTCAAGGGGTAGGCCTTTTATTTTGGGGTGGTGAATGCTGTATTTGAGAGGCAATATTAACGATATAGGATAAATTTTTTTAATCCAACCAGACATCCTTTTAAAA
>JASMBU010000058.1 GCA_030753675.1 Methylococcales bacterium | reverse complement strand
GTCTATGCTTGTGAATTCCGTACGTATGTATTGACGAATAAAGATTTTTGTGGGTAAATTTTTTCTTTAAATTTTTACCTGCACCAGAATATCCTGATTTTGAATCGATAATTATATTTTTTTTCTTAATAAGATTCATTTTTAATAATGGAATTAAGGGCAATTGTATTGATGTAGGATAACATCCTGGGCAAGCTATTATTTTATATTTTTTAATTTCTTTTTAGTTTTTTTTGTCATTAATTTTGGATTAGTAATAATAGCTGTATCAAGACAATTGTTAGCGGGATCGTTTTTTTTTATTTCGCTTTCAAAATTCCCTATGACTATCTTGATCATGTTTTTTGCCTTTTCTGCATTATCCATTAAAGTTTTGATTATCATTTGAACTTCAACATTTTCATGATCTGAATGCCAGCAATCAAAATCTGTTACCATAGCTACGGTCATATATCTGATTTCTGCCTCTCTTGCTAATTTAGCTTCAGGCATATTGGTCATTCCTATTACATCGACATCCCAACTTCGATATAAATTAGACTCTGCAAGAGTAGAAAATTGAGGACCTTCCATAACTAAATATGTACCGCCTCTTTGATATTTAATTTTTAATTGTTTTAAAGCATTTTCGCATGCATTTGCTAAACCAACACTGGTCGGATGTGCCATAGAAACATGGGCAACAATTTCTTCATCAAAAAAAGTTTTGATTCTTGAAAAAGTTCTGTCAATAAATTGATCTACCAAGACAAAAGTACCCGGATTTAAATTTTCTTTAAGCGAACCCACCGCTGAAACCGAAACAATATCT
>JASMBU010000057.1 GCA_030753675.1 Methylococcales bacterium | reverse complement strand
CTGCAATACTTAAAGAAAGTGCTGTAAGAAATTTCATTATGCCCCCACATTTACATTAAAAGTACCTGACAATATAACATAGAGGCTAAACTAGATTAAGTTATTTAACGCGCGAACATTTCGCCTAAAAATTAACTTTCGTTTGCTTTAAAATTACAACGCCTCTTTTAGTTAACAAAATACTATGCTTCAAAAGACAACACTCAAAAGCCAATTCAAAAAAATACTCCAATGGATTGTGCTTCTTTTTATCTGGGGCACTGCTTTCATTGTTCCTTATTTTACCATGGTCACCGTTATACTGACCCATTCCCCCATTTCAAATACCACACTGGCAATGATTATTTGCGCGCCTTGGTCTTGGTTTCTTCACCGGTCAGTACGCATAAATAAATTAACCGCATTCATCTTAGGTGAAGAGTTTAATGAAGCTACATTTAAAAAATACAGATAGCCTAAAAACACACCGTTATCAGTAAACCTATGGCTAGAAAACCAACGACAAACTGACTCAGTGGCAATTTGCCACAGTGACTAAAAACCAAGTGATTCTTATAATAATGAGCCATTATCAAAATATTATGAGGTCTAACATGAACATTCTTAAATGGGTCGCCGTTGCTGCTCTGTTACCATTATTTATCTTTTTAGCAAGTGTTATGTTTTGTGTGCACGTTTACGATTCAATTAACACCTCTGTACGAATCTCATAACACGCCAACTTACTACATCACAATTTTTTAAACAAAAGACAGCAAACAATACCCTGACGCTTGGTCTTGCCTTTAATGAACTGGTTGTGGGAAGAAATAACTAAGAGAGAAGCCTAGCTTAAAATGGTGTAAATCACGTAGGACTGCATTGTAACATTTCAA
>JASMBU010000056.1 GCA_030753675.1 Methylococcales bacterium | reverse complement strand
AGAAGGAATAGATAAAGTATTCCAAGAGGCCGGGTTTGATTGGAGAGAACCGGGTTGTTCAATGTGTTTAGCTATGAATGCTGATAAACTTAATCCGCAGGAAAGATGTGCGTCTACTTCAAATAGAAATTTTGAAGGACGACAAGGTCATGGAGGAAGAACTCATTTAGTAAGTCCAGCTATGGCTGCTGCTGCAGCAATTAATGGACATTTAACAGATGTAAGAAAGTATCAAAATTAAAATGGAAAAATTTAATATTTTAAAAAGCATACCGGCAAATCTATCAATAATGAATGTTGATACGGATATGATTATTCCTAAACAATTTTTAAAAACAATAAAAAGGAGTGGACTTGGAAAAAGTTTATTTTTTGAAATACGTTACGACGAACATGGAAAAGAAATAAATGACTTTGTTTTAAACAAAGAACCCTACAATAAATCCTCAATTTTATTGGCTGGAAAAAATTTTGGATGCGGATCTTCAAGGGAGCATGCTCCATGGGCGCTGTTAGACTTTGGAATTAAATGTGTAATAAGTACAAGTTTTGCAGATATTTTTTATAACAACTGTTTTAAAAATGGCATGTTACCAATAGTTTTAGACCAAAAACAGTTAGAAGAGTTAATTGAAAACTCAAAAAGGAAAGAGACTATAGAAATAAATCTTCTAGAACAAAAAATCAAATTAGGAAGCAAAACAATTAGTTTCGAAATTGATGCTTTTAAAAAAAAATGTTTATTAAATGGTTTAGATGATATTGCACTTTCTTTAGAAAAATCTGATAAAATATCTTCTTACGAAAAAAATATCCAAAAAACCAAGCCTTGGATGAATTAATATGATTAAAATAAAAAATAGAAAAATTTTGTTATTACCTGGTGATGGTGTTGGTCCAGAAGTTGTTGCCGAGGTTAAAAAAATTATTAATTGGTTC
>JASMBU010000055.1 GCA_030753675.1 Methylococcales bacterium | reverse complement strand
CCCTTGTTTATTAGCCTTTTTAAGGTGTTCGGCAATGTGAGATGAAAAAAGAGGAGCCAATTCTCCTATCTTAATCAACTGCCCAGACTCTGGCTTTAAATCCAATAGCGTTTTAGCCAATGCAAATTTATAACTTGCTACATTTCTACCCCTTAAAATAATAGCTCGCCAATAATCTTCTAACTCTAATTCCTTATCGTTAAAGACTTCAGACATACTCTAGTAATGCCCTTTACCCGGAATAAGATGCCTAACACCTCCACGAGGGTTTTCAACATCCCCTTCTCGTCTTGGAATCAAATGAATATGGCAATGAAAGACCGTCTGTCCTGCTACAGCTCCAGAATTCATACCAATATTAAATCCTTTGATGGAATCATCAACTAAAAGTAAGTCTCTCCTTACAGATTTTAACAAGTTATCACATCCCAACAGTTCCTCAATAGACAACCCAAAATATTCATCCACATGATTCTTTGGAATAATTAAGGTGTGACCTTCAGTAACTGGAAACCCATCACGAATTGCATAGGCAATAGAGTTCTCAGCAATAACCCTGTCCTGTGGAATATGACAAAATAAACATTGTTCCTCAGCCAAAACGAACCTCCTTCCCTATTAAATATTTATTAAAGAGTATCAGTCTGTGCCTTAAAAACACAAGAATCATAATTGCCGTATATAAAAAAGGCGCACCCCAACTCTTGTCAGGATGCGCCCACCTTAATTTTAAGAAGTATGTAACGCTGATCAAAACGCCACACAATAATTAAAGTAGTAGGCTAGATCTTATTTACAAGTATCATGTTTCAATCTACCCAGAACAAATTAAAAACATGAAAGCAGTTTATTTATTAGCGGCAATCACAATTAGTGTCACCAGTCATTCAGCACACGCTTCAGAATTAAAGCGGCTAGACTACGAGGGCTTTACTGTCTGGGTGGAT
>JASMBU010000054.1 GCA_030753675.1 Methylococcales bacterium | reverse complement strand
ACCGGCTTAACAAATGATATCGGTGCATCTTCATCTGGAAATTTGAACTTCATTAAAACACCTAAACTTGGATCATTAACTTGAATCGTTATCGACTTTGCCGGTAAAGTTAAAAAGTGCACTGAACCACCATCATAAGGTTTACTGTTTCTGGCATCACCATCGGTCGTATGATCATAAAGCGCTGATGAACTGATCTGCCCTGATGATAACTTACTGGCGATCGCTTGTTCTATTTGTTCTGTCGTCTTACCTTGTGTTGCAACAGAAATTGTCCGACCACCATCAATTAAAATATCAATACCACCCCCTGATGCTGCTTCCGTTTTTTTGCTAACATCACTGAAAGCAGCAAGATACTCTACCGCTGCAGAATAAACAATATCTACAGCAACAGCCACTTTTGCAGCACCAAAACTCTGACCATGTAAGTCATAAGTCATTTTTCCGTTGGTATAATCTCGGAAAGTCACTTTATACAGGCTAAAACCTTCTTTATTACTAACCGTCATTTCCGCTTGTCCAGGCACATTGGCTGCTTCAACCCCGCGCCAGCCTGGGTATTGCTTGATCATTCCGTCTGACATCGCAATCGCCAGCTTTTTAGCAACCCCAGGACCCGTTGTAGGCTTAGGACGCTCAACACCACTCACAAAAGTAATGCCGGTTGATTCATAAGTCACATCCCCATCAATTCGCCACCGTGACGTCAATGCAAAAAGAGAATCACCCGGTTTACCTGGTTCCCCCGTATGCACACGTATTTGGTCACGTCCATACGGAGTAGCGTAAGCAACCTGAAAAGATGCGCTTACCATTAATATTAAAGTTGCTAAATAAACGACAATACTGTTCTTTTTAGTCATAATTCCACCAAATAAAAAATATACAAACCGAACGATGATTACTTTTTATGTGCCTTTATTTAATAGCACTCCAAATCTGCAATCAATTATTCACCCAAAACTCATCACGTTAGAAAAAAGTAAAC
>JASMBU010000053.1 GCA_030753675.1 Methylococcales bacterium | reverse complement strand
AGGAAACTACAGGATGCGTTGAGAAATCAGTGTTCATCTTGAACCGGAATAGGTGTTCAACTTCACCGGAATATGCATAGTTGGCTATTCGGTGAAAATGACAGCGCCCAACCAATGGGTTTTCTTGAAAATAAGTCCATGACTATGGCTAGATAAGACCAACGTTTACCGGTCCAGATATAAGTGACATCGCCACACCAAACTTGGTTGGGCTGAGTTACATTAAACTGTCTTTTAAGATGATTAGGTATTGCCACATGTTCTTGTGCGGCACGTTTATACGCATGTTTAGGCTGTTGACAGCTATGAAGCCCACAGGCTTTCATCAAGCGACCGGCACGATAACGACTGAGCGGATGCTGACGGTGGGTAGATATCTGAGCGATGGTTCTGGCGCCAGCAGAACCGTTACTTTCCCTAAATATTGATTTAACCAGAGCATATTCTTTAAGTCGTTCAGGTTTAATCTCTCGCAAACGCTTGATGCCATATTTATAGCTACTACGATGAATAGAAAACGCTGAACATAACGTCGTTACTGGGTAGCTCCCTTTAAATGATTCGATCACCGTAAACCATTCATCGTGTCGGACATTAAGAGAGCGGTAGCCTTTTTTAGAATTTCTTTCTCCATCTCAATACGTTTTATTCGCTTTTCTAACTCACGAATCTTGCGCTGATCCGGTGTTAATGGCATTGCATTGCTCGTGACGCCATTACGTTCACTTTTTAATTGTCTAACCCACTTATCCATTGTCGATTTGCCAACACCCATAGCCGCTGCTGCAGCTTTGACCGTATAACCTTGATCAACAACTAATTGCGCCGCCTCAAGTCGAAATTCCGGGGTAAATGTCGATCTGCTTCCTGTCATCTTGTGCTCACCTTTGCTTCAATGAAATGAATAATATCACCTCTAATTAGGTGGCCAATTAAACTATGCCACTACAGGGGCACCTGTTGCGAAAACAAAATCATACTGCTCTAGCGTTTTAACAGCAGGAAGACCTGCAAATTTAAGCAAGGT
>JASMBU010000052.1 GCA_030753675.1 Methylococcales bacterium | reverse complement strand
CTCCTCTTATATTCTTATGGTTATATCTTAAATATATATATGACATCACTAGACATAACACAACTAGCATTACCTAAGGGTAAAGTCATCAAGACTAAACCCAAAAGAAAGTTACCTCGTCATCAAGGGAATGAACATTTTATTAAAGGCCCCATTCCATTAGATTGGATAGCAATGGCAGCTAAGTTACCCGGTAAGTCCTGTCAGGTGGGCAATGCACTTTGGTATCTGGCAGGGCTTAATAACTCAGTGCCTACTATCAAACTCACCCAGACTATTCTCAATAAATTCGGGGTCACCAGACACTGTAAATACCGAGCTTTGCGGTGTTTAGAGCAGGCAAAAT
The DNA here is from genome assembly GCA_030753675.1 of Methylococcales bacterium. Taxonomy (GTDB): domain Bacteria; phylum Pseudomonadota; class Gammaproteobacteria; order Methylococcales; family Methylomonadaceae; genus OPU3-GD-OMZ. The sequence continues at coordinate 685 of JASMBU010000052.1, read as the reverse complement.
TAATTATTTTAAACAGGACCCATGGCAAGAACCCAACAGTCACGATCCTACCGGTTTCTGAGGGCGAATAAGGTGAAAACGTTGACTTTGAATGAGGCAGCAGCGCTTTTGAAAATGCACCCTCAGACGGTGCTACAGCGCGCTCGTAGCGGTGAAATACCTGCTGCTAAACCCGGTAAATGTTGGTTATTTATTGAAGAAGACTTGATTAATTGGATTAGATCGCAGTACCCTACAAGACAGCAGAATGTAGGGCAAGGAGGAAACCCTGCATGCTCTTTAAAAGAAAAAACAGTCAATACTGGTGGTACAAGTTTACCGACCCCAGTGGCCGCGCAGTACGCAGCTCTACTAAAACTACCGACAAGCGAAAAGCACGGGAGTTAGCAGACAAGCATAAGGCGTTGCTATGGGATCAGACCCAGTTGGGGCACCAACCCATTTATCTCTGGGAAAACGCCGTCGTTAAATGGCTATCTGAAACTGACAAAAAATCAGTCAATGATGATGTTGTCATGTTTCGGTTCATTCACCCTTTTTTCGAAGGACTTCCTTTGGAGAAGGTAACCCGAGCCGAGATAGAAAAGGTCATTACAGCCAAGTCCAAGACAGCCAGTTCTGCCCGGGTCAATCGGATTACTGCGTTAATTAGAGCAGTACTTCGTAAAGCCGAACGGGAATGGGA
>JASMBU010000051.1 GCA_030753675.1 Methylococcales bacterium | reverse complement strand
CTTGCAGTTAAAAAATTTAGAAAAAAACATAGTAAGGGGGCAAGTACTTAAAACTAAAAAAAGAATTGACGGTAGAGGTTTGTCCGATGTTAGGCTTATAAAATGTGAGGTTGGCGTTTTGCCAAGAACTCATGGATCCGCTTTATTTACTAGAGGAGAAACACAAGCGTTAGTTACTACAACTTTAGGAACGTCGGATGATGAACAAAGAATAGAAAGTCTTGAAGGACAAAAAAGAGTAAGTTTTATGTTACACTATAATTTTCCACCTTTTTCAGTTGGTGAAACAGGTAGAATAGGAACAGGAAGAAGAGAAGTGGGGCATGGAAAACTAGCTTGGAGAGCCTTAAAATCTTCATTACCCGAGAAAGAAAAGTTTCCCTACACTATAAGAGTAGTATCAGAAATTACTGAATCAAATGGATCTTCATCAATGGCAACGGTTTGCGGAGCTTCTTTAGCTCTCATGGATGCTGCCGTTCCTATAACTGATCCAGTTGCTGGAATAGCAATGGGTTTAATAAAAGAAAAAGATGAATTTTTAGTGTTATCGGATATTTTAGGAGACGAGGATCACTTAGGTGATATGGATTTTAAAGTTGCAGGCACAAAAGATGGCATTACCTCGCTACAAATGGATATAAAAATTACTGGAATCACTTTTGAAATTATGGAGCAAGCATTAAATCAAGCAAAAGAAGGTAGAGCACATATTTTGCAAGAGATGAATAAAACTATTAAATCATCAAGGAAAGAAGTTTCTAAACATACCCCAAAAATCGAAACTGTTATGGTTGATAAAAAAGATATAGCTGCCGTTATAGGTAAAGGTGGAGCTACAATTAGAGAAATTGTTGAACTATCTGGTGCTAAAGTAGATGTTAAGGATACAGGCGAAGTTACAATTGCCGCACCCGATGCAGAATCAAGAAATAAAGCAATGGAAATGGTAAAAAACATAGTTGCAAAACCTGAGATGGGTAAAGTTTATAAAGGCAAAGTTATAAAAATTATGGAATTTGGAGCATTTGTTAATTTTTTGGGGAAACAAGATGGTCTTGTACATATCTCTCAACTAGCGTCTAAACGAGTTAAAGAAGTAAGGGATGTAGTGAAAGAAG
>JASMBU010000050.1 GCA_030753675.1 Methylococcales bacterium | reverse complement strand
ATGGCTAAAGAAAAATTTGAACGTACCAAACCCCATGTCAACGTAGGCACGATTGGCCACGTAGATCATGGTAAGACGACCCTAACGGCAGCGATTACGAAAGTGATGGCCGAGGCTCAAGGTGGTGAGGTAAAAGATTTTGCAGATATTGATAATGCGCCAGAAGAACGTGAGCGTGGTATTACGATTGCAACGTCTCATGTTGAGTATGAGTCGAGTAACCGACATTATGCGCACGTTGACTGTCCGGGTCACGCGGATTATGTGAAGAACATGATTACCGGTGCGGCACAAATGGACGGAGCTATTTTGGTTTGTTCTGCAGCAGACGGTCCGATGCCACAAACACGTGAGCACATTTTGCTAGCGCGTCAGGTTGGTGTACCTTATATAGTAGTGTTTTTGAATAAAGCTGACATGGTCGACGATGAAGAGTTGATTGAGTTGGTTGAGATGGAAGTTAGAGAGCTTCTGGACTTGTATGAATTTCCAGGAGACGATACGCCGGTTGTGATTGGTTCGGCGTTGAAGGCATTAGAGGGCGATACCAGTGAAGTCGGTGCACCTTCGGTCATTAAGTTGGTTGAAGCGATGGATTCATATATTCCAGAGCCAGAAAGAGCCGTATCGGGTTCTTTCTTGATGCCGATTGAAGATGTTTTTTCAATTTCTGGTCGCGGCACAGTGGTTACCGGTCGTATTGAGCGCGGTGTAGTCAAAGTGGGCGAAGAGATTGAGATTGTTGGTATTAAAGAGACAGCAACAACAACGTGTACGGGTGTAGAAATGTTCCGTAAGTTGTTGGATCAAGGTGAAGCAGGTGATAATGTTGGTGTTTTATTACGAGGCACTAAGCGTGAAGAAGTTGATCGTGGACAGGTGTTAGCACATCCTAAGACGATTAATCCGCATACACATTTTGAAGCAGAGATTTATGTGTTGTCTAAAGATGAAGGTGGGCGTCATACACCATTTTTTAATGGTTATCGACCACAGTTTTACTTTAGAACAACAGATGTAACGGGAGCGGTAGATCTTCCTGAGGGCGTAGAGATGGTTATGCCTGGTGATAACGTGCAGGTAACGGTTAAGTTGATTGCACCGATTGCGATGGAAGATGGTTTGCGTTTCGCGGTAAGAGAAGGTGGTCGCACAGTGGGTGCGGGCGTAGTAGCTAAAATTATAGAGTGA
>JASMBU010000004.1:61378-99922 GCA_030753675.1 Methylococcales bacterium | reverse complement strand
TTTGCCTTTGGTAGCATGGTCACGCCGGCAACGACCGTGGGTGAAAATTTAAACGCAACGGTCATCAACATGCGCTTTGTTAAACCTTTGGATGAAGCCTTAGTGAAACGAATGGCTGAAAAACATACGGTGCTTGTGACGGTTGAAGAAAATGCCATTGCAGGAGGCGCAGGCAGTGCGGTTAATGAATATTTGCAAACCATTAAATTACTGCGACCAACCTTAAACTTAGGCTTACCAGATCGCTATATTGACCAAGGGTCACGTGAAGAACTCTTAGAAATTTGCCAACTCGATGTCAACGGCATTCAGACCGCTATCGAGAAATTTATTTAAACAAATAAACAACTGCTAACTCAATCAACCTCCAGAACGGTGCAGATTTTTTAGCTGGTTTGAATTTTTCTAGTTAGCCTGAGGGTTTAACCAAGCTAAATAATCACTAACGCCCTCTTCTACACTCATAAATTGGTGCCCACATCCGGCAGCCCTTAAGTTTTCAAGATTGGCTTCTGTGAAGCTTTGATAACAGCCAACGAGGTGCTCTGGAAACGGAATATAAGTCAATGACCCCGTGCCATGAAAATTAATGACAGCATACGCAACATCATTAAATGCTTGACTACGGCCTGTCCCTAAATTAAATATTCCACTTTTACCTGGATTATCCAAGAACCATAAATTGACTGCAACCACATCCTTGATATAAACAAAATCACGTTGTTGTTCGCCATCGTTATAACCGTCACAGCCTTCAAACAAGCGTATTGACCCATCATCAAGTAATTGATTATTTAAATGATAAGTAACACTTGCCATACTACCCTTATGACTCTCTCTCGGGCCATAAACATTAAAGTACCGTAAGCCAACCACTTGGGTTGTCAATCTTCCCTGCTGTCGTCTAATATACTGATCAAACAAAAACTTAGAATACCCGTATACATTCAACGGTGACTCACATGTAGGATCTTCTTTGAAGCCCTGAACATCACCGTATACGGCCGCACTTGAAGCATATATAAAAGGAATTTGTTGGCGTTCACAAAAGACTAATAATTCCTGACTATAATGATAATTATTAGCCATCATATAGCGTCCATCCCACTCTGTTGTTGCAGAACAGGCACCTTCATGAAACACCGCCGTTATCGCTGTACTGTCAAAGACACCTTTCTTAATTTGCTCAAGAAAGACATCTTTGTCAATATAATCAGCAATTTGACTATCAACAAGGTTCTTATATTTAATACCCTGGGTTAAATCATCGACAACAAGAATCTCATCATAACCGCGTTGGTTTAATCCATGGATTATATTACTACCAATAAAACCAGCACCGCCAGTAACAATAATCATTACAACGCGTTATTCCGCAACCACTTTGACTTCAATGCTGATGACCACATCTGAATGCAAACTAACATCAAGCGTATAATCACCCAAATTACGAATCACACCATCCGGTAGACGTATTTCGTGCTTAAAGACTTCAACACCCGCTGCTGTCACTGCATCAGCAATATCTTGCGTTCCGACAGAACCAAATAACCGCCCCTCTTCACCCGCTTTTTGGGTAATCGTAATATCAAGACCTAATATCTTTTGTGCACGCGCTTGTTCAACCGCTAATTTATCAGCCTCGATTTTCTCAAGTTCAGCGCGACGCTGCTCAAATTCAGCAATTTTTGCTTTCGTCGCAATAACTGCCTTACCTTGGGGAATTAAATAATTACGCGCATAGCCCGACTTGATTGAAACACGGTCACCTAAAGACCCTAACTTACCTGTTTTTTCCAGAAGGATAACTTCCATTTTCTTAACCTCTCAACTTTTACTCTATGATCCATAGAGTTAAGAAACCAATATTGTTAACCATTGGTTTGATTTAAAATTTTTTCTCTCATATTTAACCAACTATCACTGAAACCGGTGACGGCTACTGGCACAAAAACAAGAGGCGTTATAAAACTAAACATGAACATAAAACCATAAAAAAGAGATACCATCGTACGAGAATTACTTTTAGCTGTCAGCAAGACATGAAATACAGCCATTCCAACAAAAGTATACAAAACAAAGAATGGCACCATCATATTCAACGCTATTTCTGCAGTACTTGTCTCAGCAAATAAGCCACAAGCAACAATAACCAGTAAAACATTAGCTACGCGCTTATTGATTTTTAATGCCAGAAATTCCTGTTTAAAGCCTTCACTGTTAGACAGCATAGCTTGACACCACCTTGCTAAAATAACACTTAACAAGACCCCTGATATATACCCTGCTGCCACCATTCCTGTCATGTAATGTGCTAATTGTTGAATCGAAAGCGTCAACTGCCCGCTAGAAATTTCTGGTTTGTTACCCTCAGACAACATTGGCGCTGTGAGGTTAGTTAATGTTTCACCCCAAAACAAAGCGGGATCTGATATTAAAAGATAAAACCCAATAACAGATACAACGCCCAATAACACCGTCGTTTCGATGGCTCTAGCTAGGTTACGAGTCACATAAAGCACAATAGATATAAGCCAAACAGGCACCCAAATCAACAGACCATAACCCAAAACAAACAAAAAATTATCTACCAAAAAAATACTGAAAACAGCTCCTAGAGTCGCTGCTAGCAATAAAACCATTAGCCCTTCCGAAACCCCTTTCCGTAACGTTACTAACGATACAACACAACAACTCAATACAGTAATAGGCGGAAACAACAAAGACAGCAATGCAAAAGTCGTCGCCATTAATACGGCTTGCATACGACCTTTCATCATATATTCAGCTAAAAAATACACCAAACGTTCCCTTTTAAACGCTACGATTACTTATGCGCATCACAGTAAGGAATCAAGGCAATAAAACGCGCACGCTTAACGGCGATCGCTATTTGACGTTGATATTTAGCTGCTGTTCCCGTAATACGACTAGGAACAATTTTTCCGGTCTCGGTAATATACTCGCCTAATAAGTCCAGATCTTTATAGTCAATTACAACATTTTCTTCTGATGAAAAACGACAAAATCTTTTGCGTTTCATCTGCCGTGAATTATTACTTCTTGGTTTGTTATTTTTAGCTCTCATTAGATTTATCCTGTTCTTTTTCCACAGATTTTGGGGTTGCTTCAACTGCAGCCTTACTAGGCGCCTCACTGACGGGTGTTCTCTGTGCCGCTTTCTTTTCTTCTTCTATTGAACTAGCAATAGGCGAAGGATCAGTAATAGCAGAATCTTTTACCAAGGTTAAACTTCTTAAAATAGCATCGTTAAAGCGGAAGCCACTTTCTAACTCTTTTAATGTAGCTTGATCGCACTCAACATTCATCAACACATAATGTGCTTTGTGAATTTTATTAATTGGATAAGCTAAATGACGGCGCCCCCAATCTTCTAAACGATGAACTTTTCCTGAAGCTGCTTCAATGGTTGCTGTATAGCGTGTTACCATCGCTGACACTTGACCGCTTTGGTCTGGGTGCACTAAAAAAACAATTTCATAATGTCGCATTTTTTCTCCTTTCGGTTTTTAGCCCCTCATCTAATGATGATGGAGCAAGGTGGTTAAAGTAAACATTTAATTATACCATAAATACTCTCAGTATCACAAGCTATACGGCCTTAGCAACTTTTCTCCGCCTTTTCTACAGTTCTTCACAAGACACCGTCAATTTAAGCGCCCTTTTAATTGTTTATCCTGATTCACGAATTAATAAATTCAGCCCTAATTTCAGTAATAAACTTGACAAAAATCACTAATCATAGAAACTAGATAGCACCTTAACTCTTTTGCCCATACATCCTTGAACGACATACCTCTGAGTTACCTCTTTTCACTTCTTCTAGCTTTAATTGTTTTCTCCGCGTTCTTTTCAGGCTCTGAAACGGCATTGATGACAATCAATCGCTACCGACTTAAACATTTAGCAAAAAAAAACCATCCTGGTGCTGCACGAACACAAAAATTACTGAACAACCCCGATCGATTAATCGGTTTAATTCTACTCGGCAATAATTTTGTCAACATTCTAGCCTCTTCGGTTGCCACCCTCATCGCACTTCGACTTTACGGGGAGTCAGGAATTGCCTTTGCAACACTCTTATTGACGGCTATTATCCTCATTTTTGCAGAAGTAACACCTAAAACATTCGCTACCATAAATCCACAATCACTGGCCTTTTTTGCCGCTTGGATATACACCCCGTTACTCAAAATCTTTTACCCCTTAGTCTGGGTAATCAACTTGATTGCTAATACCTTATTGCTAGCATTAGGAATAAGAAACCATCCTAATAACGAAATGCAATTAGACACTGAAGAATTAAAAAGCATTGTTTCTGAGGCAAATACCGCACTTCCTGAACGTTATAAAAAAATGCTTCTCGGTATTCTAGATTTAGAATCAGCATCTGTTGAAGACATCATGACACCTCGAAATGAAATTAATGGCATTGATTTAGACGACCCCATTAAAATAATTATCAAACAAATTAGAACATCACCAAGCTCAAGACTACCGGTTTTCAAAAAAAGTATCGATAATGTGATTGGCATCATTCATTTAAAAACGATAATTACTCACACGTACAACCGTGATTTTTGTCTTAAAACCATCAGCAAAAACCTATCTAAGCCTTACTTTATTCCCAACACCACACCGCTTCATACACAAACCCATAACTTCAAAAATGAGAAACTTGAACTCGCACTGGTTGTCGATGAATATGGTGACGTCCAAGGCCTAGTTACCCAATATGATTTGCTCCATGAATTAATCAGTGAGATTACGGCCAAACCCATGGAAGTCATCCTTAACAAGGATGGTAGCCGTCAAGTCGATGGCTCAATCACTATCCGCGAGTTAAATCGCATTACCGCCTGGTCTCTTCCAACCGAAGGTCCGAAAACGCTCAATGGACTCATTATTGATTTTATGGAAACCATTCCAGAACCTGGCACTAGTTTACGCCTGCACGGCCATACCATCGAGATCATTAAACGTGATGAAAATCTAATTACCCAAGTCAAGTTTCTACCAAAAAACTAATCTTGAATCAATGCAGATAACGCCTCTTCCAGTGTAGAAACAAGAACGATTTCGAGTGCAGAATCAAACAACTTAGGCGCGTTTGCCTGCGGAATAATGGCTTTAATAAATCCTTGCTTACTGGCTTCTCGCAAACGCTCCTCGCCATTTTGCACCGGCCTAATTTCTCCAGCCAACCCTATTTCACCAAACGCCACCCAAGTTTTAGGAATCGTCTTGGCCCTAAAGCTTGACAAAACCGCCATCAAAACAGCTAAATCTCCCGCTGTCTCAGTGATGCGGACACCGCCGACTACATTAACAAAAACATCTTGATGCACCATAGAGACACCGCCGTGACGATGCAATACAGCTAACAACATTGCCAGTCTATTTTGCTCCATCCCCAATGCAACTCGGCGCGGATTACCCGCATGGCTTTCATCCACTAAGGCCTGAACCTCAACCAACATAGGTCGACTACCTTCCCGAGTCACTGTCACTACACTTCCAGAAACCTCACTTTCATGACGCGACAAAAAAATAGCCGATGGGTTTTTAACTTCTTGAAGGCCTGTTTCAGTCATAACAAAAACACCGAGTTCATTAACAGCCCCGAAACGATTTTTAATCGCTCGAATAATTCGATGCCGACTCCCAGCATCGCTTTCAAAATACAACACACTATCAACCATATGCTCAAGTACTCGCGGCCCGGCTAAGGCCCCATCTTTGGTCACGTGTCCAACCAGAAAAATAGTTGTTTGTGTTTGCTTTGCAAAACGCACCAATTGCGCCGCACACTCTCTGACTTGCCCCACAGCACCTGGGGCTGACTGCAATTGGTCGGTATAAACCGTTTGTATAGAATCAATAACAATCACCTTGGGCCGCAACTCTTGCGCAACGGTAAAAATTCGACTCAATGCCGTTTCAGACAACACCTGTAATTGATCACTTTCTAACTGTAATCGCTGAGAACGTAAACTCAATTGCTGAATAGATTCCTCACCAGTTATATATAGCGTCTTTAGTTGTTGGCTTAATGCAACCATAGCCTGTAACAATAATGTTGACTTCCCAATACCAGGATCTCCACCAATCAAGACCGCAGAGCCTGGAACCATTCCTCCGCCTAATACACGGTCCAATTCGTTAAGCCCACTGTAAAAACGCGCTACTTCATCAGCACTAACTTCAGAAAGACTAATAACACCTTGCTGATCCGCACTACCCGCAAAACCTGAGAACTGACTTACTGTAGGCAACCCCTCATCAATCACCTCAACCAAAGTATTCCACTGCTTACAACCTGAGCACTGCCCTGCCCATTTAGAACATCTAGAACCACACTCAGTACATTGAAAAATTATTTTTTGCTTAGCCATCTTAACTGGAAGAACAACCGTTAACCGTCATTAATGCTAAGTGCATTATCGACATTCTTTAAGAACTGGACACGCTGGGTAATCCCACACAATAACGTATAAGGGATGGTGTTAGCATACCTTGCAATTTCTTCCACTAATAATGACTTAACGCCCCACAAGGTAACGGGGTCACCCACAACAGCATCAGAACAATCCGCTAAATCAACCGTTAACATATCCATAGAAACTCGACCAATCAATGGCACCCGAATACCATTAACTAAAACAGGCGTTCCGGAAGGCACATGACGCGGATAGCCGTCTCCATACCCAGCACCAACCACGCCCAATAGCGTTGCCTTCTTACACCGCCATTGTCCGCCATAGCCAATAGCCTCACCTTTCTGCACCTTTTTCACAGCAATCAATCGCGAATAAAACCCCATTACCGGCTTAAGATTAAAAAAGCACGAATCTTTATCCGAAAAAGGAGAGACACCAAACAACATGCACCCCGGGCGAACCCAATCGACATAAGAGTCCTTCCACGCTAAAATAGCCGCTGAATTTGCTATACTTTTCTCACCGTTCAAGCCATGTACGGCGCTATGAAATCGATTAATTTGCCGTATTGTCATGGCATCACCAATCGAATCAGCATTGGCCAAGTGAGTCATCAAGATCATCTTTGATCTAACCACCAAGCAATCACTTAAACACTTATATGCCGCCTGGAAATTACTGGCACAGAATCCTAACCGGTTCATACCTGTATCTAATTTCAGCCACACGGTAATAGCGTCAATCTCGGAACAATTTTCTAACCATGTCATTTGCTGGTCATTGTGAACAACCGCCTCGATATCATGAGCAATAAGGAAATTTAATTCATCCACCGAACTGAAACCCTCTAACACGACAATACGCGAAGTTATACCCGCTTGCTTTAATTCAATCGCTTCATGAACTCTGGCAACGGCCAAAGCATCCGCCGATGCTAATGCCTTAGCCACTGTTATTAACCCATGACCATAGGCATTGGCCTTAATAACCGCCAAAACCCTTGCCCTACCACCTAATGTTCTCACTCGTGTTAAGTTATGACGCAACGCTGTCAAATCCAAAACGCCATAAGCAACTGGGGTCATTCATACCCCTCATTGTCATATTGATACCCCGTATAATTTTCAAACCGGGTATATTGGCCCAGAAAAGTTAACCGCGAAGTCCCAATTGGACCATTACGCTGCTTACCAATAATAATTTCAGCAACCCCTTTATCCGCGCTGTCCTCATTGTAAACCTCGTCGCGATATATAAAGACGATCACATCTGCATCTTGCTCAATACTACCTGATTCTCTTAAGTCAGACATAACGGGCCGTTTGTTCGGCCGTTGTTCCAAGTTACGATTTAACTGGGAGAGCGCAACTACGGGTACATTTAACTCTTTTGCGAGTGCTTTTAAATTACGTGAAATATCTGAAATCTGTTGCACTCGGTTTTCACCGCTTGACGGCGACTGCATTAATTGCAAATAATCAAGGACAATTAAACCTAATTGACCGTGTTCTCGCATCAGTCGACGAGACCTTGAACGAACTTCTGTCGGGGTCAAAGCGGGAGTATCATCAATAAAAAGCTGTGTCTCCGCTAACAAATTAATAGCCGATGTCATTCTTGGCCATTCATCATCATCCAACTTTCCGGTTCGTACTTTATGTTGATCAATTCGTCCCAAAGAAGACATCATTCGCATCGCAAGCTGGTCACCAGGCATCTCCATACTAAAAACCGCAACGGGTTTTTTAGCCTTAATGGCAACATTTTCAGCCAGATTCATCGCAAAGCTTGTTTTACCCATTGACGGTCGACCCGCAACAATCACTAGGTCAGCGGCTTGTAGTCCTGAGGTCATCTCATCGAAGTCAGTAAATCCAGTACTCACCCCTGTAATAGGATTATCTTGCTCGTAAAGGCTTTCTATCTTATCTACCGCTTTGGCTAACAGCGAACGAACGGGGATAAAACCACTCTTACCCCGCTGTTGTTGCTCGGCTATCTCAAAAACCCGCCGTTCCGCATTTTCCAATAATTGTGATGTTTCTTGACCATAAGGATTAAAGACCGAACCCGAAATGGTAGTACCTACATGAATTAATTGCCGAAGGACTGAGCGATCACGAACAATCTTTGCATATGAATCGATATTAGCTGCCGTTGGTGTATCTTTGGCCAGCATACCGACATAGGCCAAGCCACCCACCGTGTCAATTTCACCCATGGTTTCGAGCATTTCTGACACTGTGACCACATCAAAAGGCTCCATCTTTGAAGCTAATTGACTAATTGCCCGAAAAATATAGCGGTGCTCTTTACGATAAAAATCTTCCTCCGTTACATTTTCCGCAACCTTATCCCAACCTTCATTATCTAACATGAGGCCACCCAAGACAGCTTGTTCTGCTTGAATTGAATTAGGTGGAACTTTTAATGATTCAACAACAGATTCATTGCTAAATAAATTTTTATCAGCCATATTTTATTTTTAATTCAATCGATAAAAAAATTATACCTAGATCATCCCCCATAAAATCATTTAATTTCAAATTTTAACGGTGTCAATCTGCCGTACAACACCATCGCACACACTCTCAAAAAACCTTTGTCGCTATAACCTAATGTTTAACAAATAATTCATTAACATTCTCCGCTCTTAATCCAATCCATTATATAAAGGCTAACGCACATCACACCCAATATATCGCTCAACTCACGCACCGAGTCTTCACCTACCCGACAAAATATGGATTATATTTCTTTATGATAGCTACCCTAAACAATTACTTTTAGGTGTTATCGGTATTACCACATGAATCAAATAAAGCACTGCATTGTCGGTAGTTTTCTATAATGACTTTCGCCTCTTTTAAATCATCACGCTCAACATAAGGGCTATCAATTGCAACGACAGTCATTCCGGCGGCCACAGCAGCGGTAACACCACTCACTGAGTCTTCAAATACAAAACAATCGTAAGGCATTTGGGCCAATCCACGCGCAGCCATCAGAAAGATATCAGGGGCAGGCTTAGGATTTCTTAAATTGGGATTATCACCACAAACTATTTCACTAAAAATTGTTTTCCACCGGTGTCGACGTAGTTTCAATTGACACAATGCTTTGGTGGAACTGGTTGCTAATGCTAGCGGGACCCCTTGTCTATTGAGTTCATATAAGAACTCTCCAGCACCCGGAATCTCTTGTGCGTTACCCAATAGTTTTTCAAGTATTACAGATCTTTTTTTTAAAAAAACATCAATCGAAAAAGGCAAGTCAAGACTTTCAATAACTAAGGCTGCACCAACGCGTGGATCACCGCCCATCACCTTTCTTTTAAGCGTCAAATCAAATGTTTTACCATAGGGATCAATCAGTTCTTGCGTTGCTAAACTGTATAATCGCTCGGTGTCCAACAAGGTTCCATCGAGGTCAAAAATAACGGCTGTAGGTAACATAATTCACTCACCATAAAAGACACATATAACACTCAGTATCGACCCCGTTAAGGCTAAACAATAAAGACACCCTAACGCTTACTCATAACCGCTATTGAAAACGCCTAAGGAAGAAACTTGCTTCTCCATCGTCGTGCTCCCGCTCACAACACCCGTCCTAACATCACAACTAATGGCGTCCCCGAGAGGATTCGAACCTCTAATCTGACCCTTAGGAGGGGTCTGCATTATCCAGTTATGCTACGGGGACCTTGATACTAAATTATAACAAAAAACGAACACCAAACGGGCTTCATCATAAACTAGAAAAGTCTTTTTTTATTCCCCACCTGAGCCATTCACATATACCCATTACGGTAATAATCGTATAAACTCTGAAGTCTTTACATTTAACACTTTTTCAATCTAACACGTTAAGTGCTGATGCACACACCAACTAATACTGGAAGTTATTTAAAAAACCATGGCCTTTAAAAAAATCCTACTCTCCTCTAAACTAGTCGGTAAATCTACTGAAGTTTTAACCATTGCCACCATTATTTCAATCATATCAATTGCCAAAGTAACTCGCATTGTAAGTAAAACCACGCGTACTTTTTATCGTCAAATGCAATCTAACACTAATACTCAGGACACTTCCCGCAAAACAACACTACTGCCACACCAAGAAAACGTTAATGTCACACCCAATTCACAAACCTTTACGACTACCCTTATCCCGGGTACAACAGACGAACCAGAAGACAAAAAGCAATCATACGAGACCAGTAGCAATGAACTGTTTCTTCAACAACAGATTGTTCTCCTACAAAAAGAACTGACAGAGCTTAGAGAAACATCAGAAGCCAGAGAAAATAGATTACTCGACTTAATGGAAAAAAAATTGTTTGGCCGATCATTTGTTTTGAAAAAATTTATAAAAACGCTGTTAAAATAACTTTCGAGTTTCCTTAACCACCGAAGAGAGCTGCAACAAAAGCACGATCAAAAAGAAGATCGCTTATTAGCAATCATGGCATCTAAATTCAGGCCTCAAAAAAATTAACTCATTCTTATGATTACCATCATACAACGCGTATCATCCGCCTCCGTCACTGTAAACAATGCAACCATAGCCACAATCAATCAAGGCATTCTGGCTCTCGTTGCCATTGAGAAACAAGATGACCGCCCACGCGTTGAAAAACTACTGCAACGAATCTTAAATTATCGTATTTTTTGTGATTCAAACGATCGAATGAATCTGTCTCTAAAAAAAATTAATGGCGGCTTACTACTCGTCCCTCAATTCACACTGGCTGCAGACACGAACACTGGAAATCGCCCAAATTTTACACCTGCAGCAGCGCCTGCCTATGGTGAAAAAATGTTTAACCATTTAATCACTACGGCCCAATCCCAACATTCAATCGTTGAATCCGGATTGTTTGGAGCCGATATGCAAGTCAGTTTAACCAATGATGGCCCGGTGACGTTTACATTACAGAACAAATAACAATACCATTTTTCACCAATGATCGGTTTCATCTTCCTCATAGGGCTTAGGTTTTACCGTATCAGGTACTTTAGAAGACTTTGCATTACGCAATAAAATCAAAGCACTGCCGATAATTAAGACTACGGCTAAAATTGCAAAAAGAATCCCCATCACCTTACCTCTTATGATCCTTACTTAAGTTTTGTCACTAAATCTAACCGCTATCACTCTAAACCCCACCTAATCTACAAATTTATAGATGACTGTCCAGCGTTTATTATCTAGTTATACCCTATAAAATTGCATCTTCAGGTTCATTTACCCACTACTGTATAATAACGACTTTTACTCAAACGATATGACTCTTTTTACAACAGACTTATGTGATGCCTACAGTTCAGCAGCAGGGTTTCAAATTGCTGAACCTATTTTCAAGAGTTTTGGCAATAACCGCCAGTTTTCAGGACAAATAACCACCATTCAAGTCCTTGAAGATAACGTGCTGGTCAGAAATACGCTTGAGCAATGCGTCGAAAACCGTGTTCTCGTGATTGATGGACAAGGCTCCTTAAAATGCGCCTTGTTAGGAGATAATTTAGCACTCATTGCCCATAAAAATGGCTGGCAAGGCATCATAGTCAATGGCTGCATTCGTGATACCGAACAAATCAACCAGATTTCCATTGGTATTAAAGCGCTCGCAGCCCACCCACTAAAATCACAAAAAAATGGTTCTGGATCCCAAGGAACCACCCTCTATTTTGCGGGCATATCTTTTGAACCCGAGCATTACCTCTATTCAGATTCTGATGGCATTGTCGTTTCTAAAGAAAGAATAAGGTAGAATGCAAACATTAATAATTAAGTTTAAACTAACTATGCAAATAATACTCGCTAACCCTCGTGGTTTTTGTGCCGGTGTAGACCGTGCAATTGATATTGTTGACCATGCCATTGATACTTTTGGCGCACCCATCTATGTTCGCCATGAAGTTGTTCATAACCGAACAGTTGTAGAAGGTCTTAGAGAAAAAGGGGCTATTTTTATTGAAGATGTTAACGATGTTCCGGAAGGCTCTTACTTAATATTCAGTGCCCACGGTGTTTCCAAAAAAGTTCAGTTGCAAGCTAAAGAACGCAATCTAACCGTCTTTGACGCAACATGCCCTCTTGTGACAAAAGTTCACATGCAAGTTGCCAAGCATGCCAAAGCAGATAAAGAAGTCATTTTAATTGGACACGAAGGTCACCCTGAAGTAGAGGGAACAATGGGGCAATATGAAAAATGCACCAACAATGGCAACATTTACCTGGTGGAGTCACCCGAAGATGTTAGTGCACTTAAACTGAACAACCCTGATAACTTGGCTTATGTGACCCAAACAACCTTGTCCATGACGGACACGCATACTATGGTTCAGGCACTTAAAAAACAGTTCCCCTCCATCCAAGAACAAAAGAAAGATGATATTTGTTATGCCACACAAAACCGACAAGATGCCGTTACTGACTTAGCGAGCAAAGCTGACCTGATCTTAGTTGTCGGCTCACCCAACAGTTCTAACTCCAACCGACTCAAAGAAATAGCCGATCAACTGGGTAAGCCCTCTTACTTAATTGATACCGCCGAGGACCTTAATCAAACATGGTTTTCCAACATTAATACTGTTGGGGTCACGGCGGGAGCATCGGCTCCCGAAGTTCTAGTTCAACAAGTCATCAAACAACTTCAAAATTGGGGCGGCCAAACCGCTGAAGAAAATGCAGGCATTGAAGAAAAAGTAGTTTTCTCGCTTCCTAAAGAACTCAGACAACACATTTCCTCTCAGTAGATCTGTAGACCCAGACGACGACAAAAAAGGTAATTAACAGCGTCTTTTTTTTCCTCAACCTTTTAATTTCATGCCGTCATAACCTACAATCCTTCACGCCCTATTTTACGCACATACCATTGCATAAAATAACTCCGAGGCTGACGCAACCCTGTCCGAACATGGTATAACTTATATTCATTATTAACAGTGGCTTGAAACAATCGATAAGAAAAATCCGTCCCACACAATAACAACTGATCATTTATTTTTACTGAATAATTACTTCCGGGCAAGACTTCAACGCTTTCACCCGTTGATTTAACAACCAATACCACTAAATCTAATAACTGCGTTCTATCTCTAGGATCTTTCAGCAAATCACCTAACTGAAACAAATCATTTTCCAAAAAACCGACTAACGCTTTTGCGTTCTTCTGCGTTACATGAAATGACGTTACCAATGGCACCTTATCACCGACACTTTCCTGTACCCAACTGATCACATCATTCATTTCATGCACACGATCATGATTAGCTACAAAATACTTAAAAAATGGTTTCAACAACGGTGCTTTCAACAATAACATAATACGCCTTGCGGCAACCAATGAAGGTTGCATGATCATATCTGCTTTGGCCGCCTTAAAAGCGACTGCATTCTCATGAGAATTTTGTCTGAGAACGGTAAAAATATGCGGATTTATCGAACGTGCATTCAATAAGATACTCACATTTTGACCGTCATCATCCGTTCCAGTCACAATACCTACTGCCTGTTCAATACCTGCTAACTTCAGTGTTCTGGCTGTCGTTAACCCTAAAACAAACGTCTCAACATTGTCCTCATCTGGACTGATCGGCTGAGGATCAATAATGGCCGTTTTCAAGCCCTTTTTATTTAATGCCCGTTTAATTTCTTGCCCCATACGACCAAAACCACAAATAATCCAAAGCCCATCCTTTGGCGGACACAGTGGCTGATTTAATTCAGTTGATTTATCCCCAACTAGCCAATTGTTAAAAGAATAAAAATAACGCTGTTCAATGGAGGATGCTAACAACTGAGCATAGGTTTTAAACGGGTCAATAATGTGGACCTTCCCGCCGATAGTTGCCAATGTTTCTTCCCAAATCTCGACTTTAGACTTAGTAATCACATCAATGTTAGGATTTAAAATCCTAGCTACAGCTGAAATTTTAAGGTTGGTTTCTTCATTACTGGTTACTGAAACAATGGCTTTGCAATCAGCTCGCCTAATCCCCGCCTCAATCAAATGCTTTGGCACACTCGCATCAGCAAATAACCCTGGCATGGGAACCTTATAATCACGCAATTTCAGTGCTTTAATGCGCTCTTCATTACTGTCAATAACAACCGCCGTTAATCGAGCATCACTAAGCCCTCGAGCCAAAACACTACCGGTATCACCAAATCCGCAGATAATAATAAAATCACTTGAAATTCGCTCAACTTTATTAGAAAACTCATGCTCAGCGAGTGCTTTCGCTAAATATGGGTTCTGTATTAATCGAATAATGCTACCAATGGCATAAAACCAAGTAATAACACTAATATACAAACAAACAATAGCCCAAGAACGCTGCGCATTACTGAAGGAGAATGGTATTTCACCAAACCCAGTCGTTGTGGCCGTATAGGTCATAAAATAAAAAGCATGGAAAATGCTTAAATATTGTGTTTCTCCATTCACCACAGGACCTGGCATAATGATCATACCTGCAATCGCGAGTGAATAGACAATTATAATAGCCAAAATTGGCCTACGCATTTCCCGTAACACAATAAAGGTCACACGACTCAGATCAACGGAAGCAGCCATTGTTTAGCACTTAGAATTAAATAAAAAAAACGCTTATAAGCGTGACATGAGAGTGTCGACGACTAAAATAACAACGGAAACAACATTCGCCAAAAGTGCACCGCCAGATAATGCCACAATGCTCGCCATTACATCAGGTGTTAATCCAACCATGGTTATATGCGTGGCTGATGTCCAGTAGAAAACCGCCACAATTAATTGTAGGTCGGCGACTAAACTGGTTGATAACAAAACAGCACCCACCTGCGATCTATCTCCAAGTTTCAATCCTGTTGCAATGAAATTAACAACAACCACAGCAAACAACTCATTAACATTGTGATGTGCAGGGTTAGAAATTTCACCCAGGAAAAAACCGAAATTTAGGGTCATTGCTAAAACAATGAAAAAACCGAAAATGACTTTTTCTAGATTCATCCATTTCCTCCAGGAAATAATCTATTCAGTAAAAATTAAGTTATGATTTACAATAGAATAATACTCCAAAATACCTTATTGAACTCAATTAATTTATAAACTCTGTGAATAAACTCAAAACAACACACAACACTGAAATAGAAGCCATTCGACTAGACAAATGGCTTTGGGTTGCACGCTTTTATAAAACCCGAAAACTTGCCGCTGAGGCTGTTGCCGGCGGTAAAGTTCATCTTAATGAACAACGCATAAAACCTGGAAAAGAAATTAAAATTGGGGCTCATTTATTTATTACCAAAGATCTATACCAATGGAATATTACAATTGTCTCGCTTGCCAAACACCGTAAACCCTTAAAGGAAGCATTACTGCTTTATGAGGAAAGCCAAGAAAGCATTGATAAAAGACAAAAACAAATCTCGCTTAACCGTGAAAAAAAGGTCCTGCAAGATAATCACAAAGACCATCGACCTAATAAAAAAGAACGTCGACAGATTCATCGGTTTGTTCGCCAATGACTGGAAGTAACGCATTTATCCTATAAACATGTTGGTGGTTTAGGCAATCCAGCGAGTTTACAGGCATACCTCAAGGGTCCTTCTGGGAATAATCGATGCAAATAAAGACTATTACCTTTATCGGGCCCGAATGTTTTTTTGACTCCTTTAATAAAAACGCGAGTATTGGGTAAGTGCTTATAGGTCAAATAATAGTTTCTTGCATAATCGACAATCTCCCAATGCGCATCGCTCATCTGAATACCATTATTTTCCGCCAGCACATAGGCTATACCAGGTGACCAATCGAGAAGATTACATAAAAACCCTTCGTCAGTCAGCGCAATATCTTCCCCTAGTCGCTTTAATGCCACGAATGCATGACCGAATGTACAACTGTCAACTCCACAAAACCTGAATAATCCACCAGTTTCAGCCCACCAACAAGGTCAGGTTTCACAATACCGCGGATAGCCAAATCAACCGACAAGACATTAACAGTCATATGCGTAACGACAACTGCCCAGTAGTTAGCCCATTCTCCTTCTCGCATTACTGTGATAACGGCATCACCGGTAATAATCACACTGTCATTAGCATCAGTCCCCAACCGATCAAAGAGTCTTGTGGTCAATGGCACCTTAGAAATTATATGCAACATAACCTATCATTCTACTTTCTAATACAATCAGTGTTTTCATACTGTAAGTTTAAGTAAAGCATTTAAATTTATCAAACAATACTAATTACCGGTACATGTTAAAATTCAGTTATGAATCTTCAATCTATCTATTCTGTTTCAGCGCTTAATCGTGAAACCAAACAACTTCTCTTACAAAACTTCTTCCGAATTCGTGTTGAAGGTGAAATATCCAATTTGAGCACCCCATCTTCAGGGCATCTCTATTTTACACTCAAAGATGAACACGCCCAAATTCGTTGCGCTATGTTTCGCCTATCGACTAGACAATTGCCTTTTAAGCCTGCTAATGGCATTGCTATTATTGTAACGGCACAAGTCAGCCTATATGAATCACGTGGTGACTACCAACTAATTGTTGAAAAAATAGAACCCGCAGGTGAAGGCGAACTTCTCCGCACCTTTGAGGCCTTAAAAAAACACCTTAAAACTGAAGGCTTATTTGCCCAAGAAATTAAAAAAAAACTACCCGCCTTCCCTAAACAAATTGGCTTAATCACCTCACCAACGGGTGCAGCCATCCAAGATATTTTATCTGTTTTAAAGCGCCGTTTTATGGCTACACCCCTGATCATTTATCCCACACCTGTGCAAGGTAGTCAGGCTAAATACGCTATTGTAAATGCCATAGAAACCGCTAATCGTAAAGCAGACTGTGATGTTTTAATTATCGCTCGGGGGGGCGGGTCTTTAGAAGATTTATGGGCCTTTAATGAAGAAATTGTCGCCCGCGCAATCAATCGTAGCCAACTCCCCATTGTCACTGGAATTGGCCACGAAACTGATTTTACTATTGCAGATTTTGTTGCTGATAAACGAATGGCAACCCCTTCCGCTGCTGCTGAACAAGTCAGTCCTGATGGTAAGGAATTAATGCTAAAACTATTAAACCTTGAAAAACAATTTATTCATTTAACATTAAACCGTTTAAGTTTTTTTAACGCACGAATAGCCACCCTCTTAAACCGCATACAGCAGACAGACCCTAGGCAAAAATTATTAACCCGAGCGCAACGTCTTGATGACTTAGAAATTCGCTTAAACAATACGTTGATTACAAAACTTAATGCCCTACACGCAAAACTCAGCATCAGAAAAACACAATTACTAACGAACAATCCAAAAGTTGGGATTCGCACTCAAAAATATCATAACCAACTCTTATCTAACCGATTGAAGCATGCTATTAAAGACCAATTATCCTTAAAAAAACACCATTTGATTCATTACAGCCAGACATTAAACTCCCTGAGCCCTTTAGCCACACTGAATCGTGGTTATGCACTCATTACCCGGCCCGAAACAGGTGAAATCATCTCCTCAATAAGAAACCTTACTATCGATGATAAAATAAATACACAGTTTTCAGAAGGCCAGATTATTAGCCAAATTAAAGAAATAAAATCATGATAAAAAAAATCATACTACTGTTCTTTCTCACACTCATTGCTAACGCGGCCACGCTGCCTGAGCCTTTAGCCGTTCCAGGCGGAATAGTCATCAAACAACTTGCCCCTAGTCATACTGAAAAACCCACCGCTTCTTTTCTAAAAAACCGCGTTTTGGTCGTTAAGAACCAGGACCACTGGACCGCTATCGTAGGCATACCACTGAGTCTAAAACCAGGTACTCACCAACTCCGAGTGACCACAAGCCACCAAAAAAATAAAAAAATACCGTTCACCATTAGCGCGAAAAACTACCCTGCACAATATATAACGCTCAAGAACACTCAAATGGTGAGCCCAAATGCGACTAACCTAGCGCGCATCAAGAAAGAACGCAGACCCATCAACCGTGCCTTAAATACGTGGTCAGAAAAGGATCGCATAGCGACTGATTTTAGTTTACCGGTAGTCGGCCGACTCAGCAGTTTATTTGGATTAAGGCGGTTTTTTAATAATCAACCCAAAAACCCTCACAGCGGCCTAGATATAGCGGCGCCTAAAGGTACTGCAATTACGGCACCAACAACAGCCAAGGTTCTCGAAACCGGACATTTTTACTACAACGGGAAAACTGTCTTTCTTGACCATGGCCAAGGCCTAATATCCGGTTATTTTCATATGTCCGATATTCACGTTAAACCGGGTCAACGAGTTTACCGTGGTGAAATCCTCGGTACCGTGGGTGAAACCGGTAGAGTCACTGGACCGCACCTACACTGGAATATTTATTTAAATAAAGTCAAAGTTGATCCGGCTCTATTTATTAATTCCTATTTACCACAGTTAAAAGGCGAGCCTATCAACTAAATGGCTCCTAAATTTAACATGGCTCGTTTTAAAGAAATTGGATCAAACACATCTAAATCAAGCGTTAATAATGCCTGAACTCTTAAACTAATTTCATCAATGGCCTCTTGAAAACCGGCCGCTATATCTTGCGCACTACCTTCTATTTTTGACGGATCTTTAAGACCCCAGTGTACCTGAGTAGACTGACCAAACCACACAGGACAAACCTCACCCGCCGCCTTATCACATACGGTGATAATCAAATCAGGATTAAAATCAGAGAAGTCATCCCAAGACTGACTTTCTAAATCTGCGACTGAAAAGTTATTTTCCAGAAGGTACTGAATTGACAATGGATGAACCGTACCGATTGGCTGGCTTCCAGCACTACGTGCAACAATTCGACCTTGCGCCAATTGATTAGTAATCGCTTCTGATAAAATACTGCGACACCGATTGTGAGTGCAAATAAATAAAATCTTCATCTTATTCTCCAAACTCATAATCCATCACTGCAATCCCCACAACACATTATTTTTATCATGAACAAACACGATACAACTTTACACGCCATGTTCCAAATAACCTAAAACTCGTTCACAAAACAAATCGGGTTGCTCTGCATGAAGCCAATGCCCTGCCTCTTGAATCGTATCAATGACCGCATTTGGGAACAGTTTTAAAATAGCGGTGGAATCTAAATAAGTTGACTCTGCCCCACCCAAAAACAAGACTGAATTCCTCCACAGTAATTCGGATTCTATACGAGGAAAAGCCACAATATTATCAGAACATCGAGAGAAAACAGGCAAATTAATACGCCATCGGTAACGCCCCTTATCAAGGACTAGGTTTTGTAATAAAAATTGCCTAAAGTTACTGTCCTTAATGGTCGCCAATAAATAATTGTCAGCCTCTTTTCGAATAGTTATCTGGGCCAAAGGAATCTGTTGCAAAGCCCTAATCGTTGCATCAAAGGAATGCACATAGGTTTTTGGTGAAATATCAGCAATAACAAGACTCAATAAACGCTGTGAATGCTGTAAGGCAAACCACATAGCCACTTTCCCCCCCATACTGTGACCCAGAATATTCGCTTTTAATAAACCCTGCTGGTCCATAAAGAACAAAAGATCTTGTGACATTGCAGGATAATCCATAACGTCTGAATGCGGTGACTCACCATGATTTCTTAAGTCTAAAACATACACATAAAATTTATCCGACAAGCGTTTTGCAACAGATCGCCAATTTCTCGCCGACGCAAAAAAACCATGCAAAATAATCAAGGGTGGTTTTTGAGCCTCCCCAAAAGTTTGAAAAACGAGAGGAAGTGGTTTACTTACTACCATACTGTAGTTAGATGATTCATAAAATTTTAAAAAATAAATTCACACCCACACTCAAAAAACACCCTTTTACAAATTAAATCATTGTGAGGGGTACTCAAATAAATGATTGATGCTTGGATTCATTGCGTAAAAAACTCTGTTACTATGATAACGCAGTAATCACCACCAGTCACAGGGCATTACAACAGATTTTTCAGAGGATAAAATGAGCGCTGAGTACATTAAAGAAATCATCATTAGCCCATTAAGAAAAGGACACCATTTCTCACAATATGAAATCAACAGCATCGTTTCATTAAATGCCGGAAATAAAGGCCAACTCTTACGTCATTGTGCCCTTGCCGTCCTAAATACCGGCTCAGTCACCGATGACCCAGCGGTCATGCTCCATCTCTATAAAAATTTCACAATTACGCCTATTGCAACCGACCGCGGTCTTAATATTAAACTGAATCAAGCCCCGACCTATGCTTTTGTAGACGGGAAGCTTATTACCGGGATCAAAGAGCATTTATTTGCGATTATTCGTGATATCCTTTTTATCGAACAACTTGAAACGACGGATTCTTGCAAAGCACTAACCCCTGATGACATTACCAATACCGTATTTCATCAAATCCGCAATGCCGGTATTATCAATCATGAAAACGGCGAATCTTTAGTTGCTTGCTGGGGTGGGCACGCAATTAATCCTGTCGAGTATGATTACAGTAAAGAAGTGGGTTACGAATTAGGCTTACGGCATTTCGATATCTGTACCGGTTCCGGACCCGGCGCGATGAAAGGACCGATGAAAGGAGCCACAATTGGCTGGGCTAAACAAAGGCTAAATAAACAACGGCTCATCGGCCTTACTGAAATCGGCATAATTGCTGCAGAACCCCCTAATGCAATTGTTAAGGATTTAATTACCTTCCCCGATATTGAAAAACGCCTAGAAGGCTTTGTAAGAATGGCTCATGGTATCATCGTGTTTCCTGGCGGAGTAGGAACGACTGAAGAAATCCTCTATTTATTAGCCATTCTCTTAGAAGACAACAATCGCAACATTCCTTTTCCCTTTATTTTTACAGGACCGACAGAATCAGCTTATTATTTCGAAATGCTTGATGTTTTTATCGGCAAAACATTAGGCTCTGAGGCCCAGTCATGTTATAAAATTATTATTTCAGATACGAGCGCTGTCGCTCAATATATTAAGAACGGTCTTGCTGAAGTCAAAGCTTACCGGGCGTGTCATTGTATTTCACCTATATACAACTGGGCGTTAACCATTAATAAAAAGGCGCAGTTTCCTTTTACGCCAACGCATCAAAGCATGGCAACATTGGAATTAAAAACGAAACAACCCACACATAATCTGGCACATAATTTATCTCATGTTTTTTCAGGAATTGTTAGTGGTAATGTTAAACCCGAAGGAATTAAACAAATTAAAGAAAAAGGTCCCTTTACTATTAATGGTGACCCCTCTATTCTTGCCGCAATAGATGAATTACTTAATGCCTATATTCAATCTAATCGTATGAAATTACCTTCGAACCAGCCCTACCAACCTTGCTACCGACTCAATTTAAAATAACGCTATGCTTTAAAATAATTTCGACTTGAGTCACGCACAAAACTAACAACTCGTATTATTAGAGGGGTTAATAGCAAACGATTACTTTGAAAAAAAATTACCTTTTTTTAAGTCGTCCTTCAAATTTCTTGCGGGCAATAAAGCGCACAAATTTAAAACTGTTTTTCCAACCCACTCGTTTAACCACCCATTGCGCTAATTTAGGCTTACTGAAAATGAATTTCTTTTTCTTCTTAAAAGTTGGAAATTTAATCATTCTGTTAAGACTCTGATCACAAGACTACGTTAAGCGCTGGGAAACAATTGCTATCTGTAACCCTATTGTTTTCCCCTAAATTTTCTGGCGCATCCTTTTTATGATCTAGACACAACTTTCAGGACAAATCTCATGCCACCAAAGAGACCTGCTCTGATGGCATACGCATGCTATCCATATCATTACAAGCTGTTAAAAAAGTACTATAAATATAATTAATGCCTTTAAAACAGCCCTCCTAAGAAATATCGCTTTTTAAATTACCTACCCTGATACCCGTAACGTTTCCGTTTAGCAACTACAACTGGCGTCGTTTCCACAATATTGTCAGCGGGGGCATCCTCCTCCGTAGCAACGACTTCTTCTTTGACCGTTATGCCTTCTATATTATCGACAACTTGGACATCCTCTACATGATCAGTTGTCGATAATTCACTCGCTGACACCGTCGATACCGGAGTCGATTTAAACAAAAACCCAATAAACCCTAAAAAACCTATACCCAATAATAACTCTAATGCCGAGATGGAAGACTTCTTCGTCCCTTGAGTTTGAGCTTGCAAAGCATTTTTCTTAATCTCATCATTTTGATAAATTACAACCGAGTTAAAGTCACTTGCCGGATATTTCTTAGCCGCTAAAACTTCCGCACTACCCACACCACTTAAAACGAAAACAATAACCCAATAAAGCAATGATTTTTTTAACATTTTAATGTCCATGTTTATTAATGACTATTGCCGGAGTATATCCCAGCTAAGAAGAACTTGCCAATTCCTTTTATTTACGTGTCATTAGCCATAATTTTAATAAAAAACACGCCCTGAACTAAGCCTATGTAATTTAGGTCTTAACCCAATAAGACCAAGAAAATCTCCTATGAAAATTGGCTTAATTCGTGAAATCCGTACGGCTGAATTTCGAGTTGCACTGACGCCTTCTGGCGTTGAACAACTATCCTTAGCCGGGCATAGCATCAAAGTCGCTCAAGGCGCTGGCGAAGGGTCTGGATTTAGCGATGCCTCATACCTTCATGCAGGCGCGCATATTTGTGACCCAGCCAGTGCTTGGGATAGTGAATTAGTCCTTAAAGTTAAAGAACCTATCGCCGATGAGTACCCTTACCTTTCCCAACAAATCTTATTCACCTACCTACACTTAGCAGGTGCTGACCTACAACTTACACAACAATTATTAAAAAATAAAACGACTGCAATCGCCTATGAAACGATCACAGACCCAAAAGGACATTTACCGTTATTAGCACCGATGAGCGCTATTGCTGGAAATATGAGCATTGTAATCGGCAACTACTTTTTAGCCTCTCCACAGGGTGGACCTGGCATACAATTAGGACGCATCAATGATCAACCTTCTGGGCATGTTGTTATTATTGGCGATGGTATTGTCGGTCAACATGCCGCGCGAACGGCTATCGGAATGGGGGCAACTGTAGAGTTAATCGGGTTATCTAAACAAAACCCTCCTCTCTTTTCCGACTTATTACTCAACAAAATACCTTATTACTATTCCAGTCCTGAAATTATCATCCAACGACTTAAACAAGCCGACCTCGTTGTCGGTGCCGTTTTAATTCCAGGCCATAAATCACCTTGGGTAATAACAGAAAATATGGTAAAAAAAATGAAACCAGGCTCGGTTATTGTTGATGTCAGCATTGACCAAGGTGGCTGTATTGAAACCTCTCATATCACAACCCACAAAGACCCTATCTTTAAAAAACACGGCATTATCCACTATGCGGTCAGTAATATGCCTGGAGCATACCCAAGAACAGCAACCTGTGCCTTAGAGAAAGCCACCTTACCTTATATTTTACATTTAGCTGACAGTGGCCTCATCAAAGCCAGTAAAGATCCCTATTTTGCACAGGGTATTAATACCTATTTAGGCAAAATAACTAATCAAGCCGTAGCAGACTCGCTTCAACTTAACCACTATTACTGCCCATATCTATAAAAAAATTAACCTATTCCCGATAAAAAAACACAAAAAAAAGGCCCGATTTCTCAGGCCTTATTTTATTAAATAAAATTAATTAAAAGATCTTCGATCTTTCTATTTGGGGGGAGTACTATTAACGCTATTGAAGCGAAACTAAGTGACCCTTAAAATTATTATTATTCTTTTTTTATTTTTATTCGCCAACACTTCAAAGTGGCGGACTTTCTTTATACCCCTATACCCTATCGATTGCAACAACAAAATAATAAAATTTAACGATACCGAGAAATCTTATTAAACCCCATTTTAGTGTACTTTCTCAGAAACTATAGACGCCGCCCAACTTATTGCTATTTGCCTGACGCCTTCGGGATAAACCGCTGCATCATAAGGCAGACACACACCCATTAACAACAAGTCTTTCTTCAATAAACATTTATCCTTATGCTCAGGTAAATCACCCCAGTTCTGAAGTAACCTTGAAACTGTCTCATTAAACTCTCTCTGACTCATAATATTAGGGGTTTCATTGCTATGCATTTCGAGAAATGAATACATAATATAGTTACCAATATCCTTCATCAAAAGATAGTCTTGGGTACCCAGCCTATCGATAAACTCTTGGACTCTCGTTTTCATACCACCCTTTTAGCTATTTAAAGGAAAACATTAGTGTAGAATCAACAACTTCACCCATTTTTTAACCCCTGTCAATCTACAATGACAAAACTTTAGAGAACCGTACAATAAACTCTCAAGGCTCACTCAAAATATCCCCATTTTCATGAACCCTTAACTCATACTTTTTAAACATATCTGACAAATTAATAATACACTTTGCCTTTAAGCAGGCCTCCCATATTTTAGTCGTTCCTAAATCAATTTGAGCGCCAAACCCTTGATCACAATAGTCGTAAATATTTGCCACAAAATTTTTACTGTGCTCATCCATCAAAACCACTATTTTTCCACGTAACCTACGGTTATATCGGATCGAATAAACCGCCACCACTTGTTCTCTGAGAAACGTGTTCTTATCTAAAGCACGAGCGACTTGTTGTACAAAAGTCTTACTATGATGTTTCCCTTGGTACACTTTAATCAAACCATCATTATTCGTAATCAATGGATTTTTACTGAGTGCCTCATAAATCTTATTCTTAATGCGAATTTTTTCTGTCGTTAGCCCATAATCTAAAGTTTTCTCATCCTTACGAATTTGCCGGTCTTTCTTCAAAGTGGCTTTTTGGATCGCTATCAACTCAACAGATAAATCTTCATTTTCCTGTATTAATTCCAACGCAAATTGATTTTCTTTCTCTAGTTCATCCTCTAACTGACTTATTTCAGACTGGTTGATATCATGTCTGTCCTTTAAACTTAACCGCAACTTTTTAATATTACGTTGCGCCTCAAGTAACTCTTCTTCGTTAACCTCTTTAGCACCCCCTAATTCATCGACTTTTTCATTAAGACCTTTTAAGTCATTCCGTGCTCTAATGACTTCTCTTTCACGCTTATTTAACAACCGTTTTAAAACTTGCTCACGGAGTGAAGCCATACGAAATAAAAATAAACTAAAAACGGCCAACCAAAATGCAGGTCGACTCCGTGGCCAAGCCACGGTATAGAAGAAATTTCTAGCTCCATCCCAGTCCTCATCAATAGTGCGTTGAATCAATTCGGGTAATGAAAAAGTCATACACTGAATAACACTAAGTAGAATCGGCGGGGTTGGCCTCTTAAAGAGTGATAACGTAATTTCATGCTGTTTATATTTAATCGTATTGGTCGAGTGAATTTCACTGCGTTCGGTAAAAACATCAAGCCGGTTCGAGAACAACCTTTCTCCATCCTCAGAGACTTCTAATTCACTGGTAAGAACGGTAGAACTAAGACCTGAAAGCATCATAGCAACACATTTCTCCCCTTCAACATCTTCAATGAGGCAACTATCAAACTGATTTTGCACCAAATTTAATAAGATATGCTGTTCTTCAAGCGTTTCATAACCGATGTAACTGTATAAATAATGATTGTTTATCCCGGTCAATATCGCAACAAAAAAAAACAATATCAATAGATAAAGTCGATTAATTACCGCTATATGTCTCATACGCCTACTTCTTTATAATTATTTTTATGCATTCAAATACTTGAATCGTCTTGCTTGATAGTACATGAATTATTAAAACAATTTAACTTAAAGTCACTGCAAAAATCTCAAGGTATCTCTACAGTCTTTTAATACACTGAATCATAAAACTTGTTTTAGTGATACAGTAAAAACATAGACTGACCATACTGATCAATAAAAGTACCTTATGTTACGATTAATTAGAGGCCTACCTGGCTCAGGCAAAACGACCTTAGCCAAACAATACAACTGCCTTCACCTTGAAGCAGATATGTATTTCATTAAAAATGAACAATATAGCTTCGATAAGCATCAACTACAAAAAGCCCATCAATGGTGTTTATCTCAAACAGAAATTGCCTTTAAGAACAACATGGATGTGGTTGTTAGCAACACCTTCGTACAACTCTGGGAACTCGAGCGCTACATTAAATTAGCCAATCTCTACAATGTGAACTACAAAATTATAGAAGCAACAGGGAATTACCATAACAGTCATAATATTCCCGAAGCCAAACTAATACAGCTCAAAAATAAATGGCAACAATTTCCTCACTACTCCGTAAAAGACGACTCTTCTTGAATGAGAAACTCAGGGGGTTCGTTCGCCTTAGAATCTCTGTGAATTCTTACCTGTGTTGGGTACGCAAATTCCACATGATTGTTGTGTAATATTTCAGCTATTTTGAAAAGAACATCTTCTTTAACAGACAACCATTTAGCCCAATCAGTCGTCTTAGAAAAACAATAAATTAAAATATCAATAGAAAAATCGTTATACCGATCCATAAAAACTAACTGTGTCGACTTAATGCCTGCAGAATCTTCATGTGAAGATAACTTCAATTTTTTCTTACGACTATCTCTGTGTTGCTCTCTTGGATTGGCAATATCCGGATGCGTTTTTAACATGCCCCTAATATCATCTAAGGCCTTACGTATATCGTTCATATTGCTTTCATAGGTCACACCAATATACATTTTAATTCGCCGGCCGACTAAACGACGATCCATGTTCCTGACGCTTGAAACCGAGACCACTGCATTAGGAATAACAATCAGGGCATTATCAAAAGTTCTTATGGTTGTACTACGCAAACCAATTTCAGAAACTGTTCCTTCCACATCATCTATTCTTACCCAATCACCCATACGATAAACATTATCAAACAAGATGGTAATCCCTCCAAAAAGGTTTGATAACGTGTCTTTCGCAGCCAATGCAAAAGCTAGTCCACCAATACCGAGTGTTGACAATATTGCTGTAACATTAATACCAAAATGACTTAAAACTACTGCCATAACAACAATAATAATAATTGCCTTCACCACCTGAACACCGAGAATCACTAGCTCTTTCCTCAGATCCTTATTTATCCGTGTCAGCCGATTTAAATGCACCATCACAACAATATTGATGATGCACAATAACAACCAGACAAATATCAGGCTGAAAACGACAAAACTGACTGATTCTATGGCACTTCGGTAATCGGCTTTATAGAAAAATGCATACGTGGCTAAATCTATGCCAAAAAACATCAATCCCATCCGTATTGGCCGTACAACCTGTCGATAATCTAGATCCTGATGATGATCTTCATCATCAGTAACATACTTCTTGATCAAACAATTAGTGAACCTGAAAAAAAGTGGGTAACTAAAATAAACCAAAGCAATAATGACAAACGATAAACTAACCCCCCCAACATCAACATTGAAGGGAATCAGCTTGTAGTTAATTGACCGAATGACCTCAAAGTTATTTATCGAGGAGATCACGGAAAGTAATGAGAATTGTTGAAACCAATGTATCGAGGCAATTTTACGTGGATTATTAATCACATACTTCAAGATATCCTGGTAAGTCGTATTCACCCGTATAAACAGTTGGTGATTTTTTCGCACATCCAATACGATTTGGTTTTCTTCTTTACTTTTAGGCAGTTGCAACAAGCTCTCAATCTGTTGACTTTTATTAAATGCAACCTGTGAATCATCAACAATGCTTTGAATGCTTTTATAACCGTCTGACGCCTCAATTAAGTATTCAATATAACTATTTATAGCCTGACTCGCATTCAAATATTCAATATGCAGTTTATCCCTCAATACGGCTAATTCATTGCCCCGCTCATTGTTAACGGTAATTCGTGATTGAAAAAAACTCAATTGACTCTGATTAGCAATTTTCGGCAATTTTCGCACCGATGTCTTTTTCAGTAACACCATTAATTGATCTAACTGACTGACCTGATCTTTCAGTAATTGTTTTAATGCGGCTTCATGTGCCTTATCACTTTCAATTACATCTAAAGCTTCGTTAAATGCCGTAAGCTGTGTCAGTATGGTTACTATTTTTCGCTGATCATAATCCATACCTGCGATCACAGCAGGACTCACAAAACAGCAAATAATCAGTAGAAAAAATCTCATATAAATACCTATTAAAAAATCTCGTTCTTAGAAAAAAATATTCCTAGTGATGCCTGATAACGCTTTCGTTAATCAATCTCATGCTGAAGCCTGGTCATCACGTAAAAAAACCCACTCCCTGTCATTGGAAGACTCAAGTCTAAAATAATAACCCGCCGCGTCAAAATTTTTAATGCCCTCTGGCTCATTAATAGCATTCTTTATAATATATGAGGCCATAAGTCCTCTCGCTTTCTTCGCATAAAAACTGATGACCTTATAATGACCGCCTTTATAATCCTTAAAAACTGGGGTAATCACCTGTCCAGATAGTTGCCGCGAATTTACAGCTTTAAAATATTCATTGGAGGCTAAATTAATTAAAATATTAGAACCTGACCGATCAAGGTCATGTGTTAATTGCTGGTTGATTTGATTACCCCAATAAGCATACAGATTCTTTCCTCGACTATTTTTAAAACGCGTCCCCATCTCTAACCGATAAGGTTGGATCAAGTCCAAAGGCCTTAATAAACCATACAAACCTGATAAAATACGTAAATGCCCTTGTGCAAAATTAAATTGTTCATCGGTAAATGTAGTTGCCTGCAGACCTTGATAAACATCGCCCATAAACGCTAAGACTGCTGGCCTTGCATTGGTCGCATCAAAAGGCAACAACCAGTCCTGAAAACGTCTGTAATTGAGGATTGCCAATTTTGAACTTACCCCCATAAGTTGTTCCAGATCTTCGGGCAATAAATCCTGAATCTCATTAATTAATTGCTGACTTTCGGATAAAAAAACTGATTGTGAGAATTTCGTAGTTGCTAATGTACTTTCAAAATCAAGAGACTTCGCTGGAGAAACAACCATCAACATTGACTTATCCTTTTACTTGGCTAAATAATCATGCCACCAATTCAATGGTGTCTGGCCATCATCTGGATCATAAACATTACTATACAACCACTGAGTCTGTTCAAACCTTTTTGATAACGTATTAAACAGAGACTCAATTGCATCAAAACCTGATTCAACAGGGATACTGTAGACCAACAGACGTTCATTTTTATGATCAAGCTCTGCCTTTAAAAGCAATAATGATTTTTCCATCGATTGATGAATGCGTTCTGTATTGCTCCTAGAGAAAACTCTAACACATAAATAGCCGTTATGTTTTTCAACAATAAACTGCCCAGCCATTTGAATACGTATTAAGTCATGTTTTGCTGCTCCTTTGGCAAATACTGGGGACAGTAACAATTGATAGCAATTCTCACCTTTCATTATGGCGGGAACTTGTTCAAAGATCAGTTCACCATCGGATCGCTGACCAGCCAAAAGTTGTATCATGGTTTTCTCAGTATTTTCTTCCATGCCACTGCCTCTAGTGATGCGGTAATAAATTTATTTGGCTAACAACGATTTTGGCGACGTACTGGTATCCTTCGACTATATAATGCCTTGCCATCTTAAGTGGGAAAAAAGATAGGGGATCAACAGCATTACTAAAAAAATCTTTTAATCTCTTATCAGGCGTAAAACTGAACACAAAATACCGATAATCAAACAAAACGGCTTAATACATTCAACCACCCCTTCTCACACCGGCTAGCTTATTGACGTTTTACAAAGCCCGGCATCACCAACGTTTTTAGAAAATTCTTAAACTCTTTTCTATTTTTAGCTTTCTGATCTTTATCACGCTGGGTTACCACCATCGGTGTTATCTCCTTCAAAATCTGTATCGCTTCATAGTCGCCCTGAAAGGCGGCTTGCTTATACCAATAAAAGGCCAAATAAAGGTCTTTTACAACAGTTCCACCGTCAAGATACATCTTGGCGATTGTTTTCTGAGCCGCTAAGTGACCTCGCTCCGCAGCCAACTGAAACCATTTAGCCGCCGCCTTATAATCTACTGTTGTCCCTGAACCGTCATAAAACAACTGAGCAACTTTCAACTGTGCCTCCAGATTACCTCGACTGGCAGCCTTTAAATACCACTTAAAGGCCAAAGGATAACTTTGAGCCTTATGTTGCCCGTTAAAATATTCCTCTGCCAAAACAAATTGCTCTTGAGCTGTTCCTTGTTGTGCATTTAATTC
Organism: Methylococcales bacterium; assembly: GCA_030753675.1. Classification (GTDB taxonomy): domain Bacteria; phylum Pseudomonadota; class Gammaproteobacteria; order Methylococcales; family Methylomonadaceae; genus OPU3-GD-OMZ. Next base: position 69,208 of record JASMBU010000004.1, on the reverse strand, counting down.
ACTCGTCGTTACCCAACTGCACGCTGATACCAACAAACAAAACACAATCATGAAAACTTGTACTGTCATTTTCTGCCTTGATAACCGCATAAACTAAATCCACTACTTGAAAAAATAATATTAGTTCTTATCAGGACTTTGCGCGCCACATGTTCCATGTCCGCCACAAACGCCTTCCCCACAAGCATGCTCTTGAACACCTACGGCTGATCCACAATGACCCATTAACTCTGATTTCTCTGTAGTTGCTCTACTTTTGGTGATTTCAGTTAGGCCAAAAGGATTTTCACTCATAACAGCACACCCTGAAACCATTGAAGAAATAATTGCTGTGCTCAAAATAGTGCGCATGGGTTTATTTTTTAAAATTCTCATAATGATAATGTTATCTAGATAGTTTAAATTGAAGATTCTCTTTCCCTGTTAGCATACCTTAAAACAACACGCTGAATTCGCTAATTATTACACCCCTAACTAAGGCTGTCACTCCTTCCCCCATGAATGCAAAATTACGACTTTGCTGCACCGTTCGACCTTTGTTTATCAACCTCAACGATAGCAATCTAGCCCAAAAACCAAGTCATAACCAACTCTGGGAACTCAATAAACAAATGAGTCAAAGTATCTCCTTAAGAAACCCTATAATTGCATTAATCCATTCACCATTGAACAAAACGTTCAAAACACCGGTCATAACTATAATAATTAATTTACGGTATAACCAACGTAGAAAAGTATTGTGTTCCAATATAAACATGTGTTGCTAGCAACTGATTTGACCGAGCATTGGGAGCACGTTGCTGAATGCGCGCATGACTTAGCCTGCAAATACAATGCCTTATTAAGTATCGTTCATATTATTGATAACTTACCGGTTACCGAATCTCTTTATGGTCCTATAATTCCATTAGAGATTGATTTAACGACTCAATCATTAGCATCCGCTCAAAATAAAATTTTCGCCATAGCCAAAACCCTCAAGATCGACAAACAACGTATCTGGATAAAATCAGGTACGCCTAGACTTGAAATAATCCATATTGCCAAAGAAAACGACATCGACCTAATTGTTGTGGGATCACATGGCCGCCATGGATTTTCTTTACTGCTGGGTTCTACAGCTAATAGCGTGTTACATTACACCGTATGTGACGTTCTAGCTGTCCGTATACCCTACAACTGATGCCTTGTTTCTACTCAATCTGTTTTTAGTAGTTATAAGTTAGATCATTCAGAAAAAGTTATACCTACGACTATTCAAAGACCCATGAAAAAAAGAATAATCCTCATTACTGGCGCTAACCGTGGCTTAGGCGCTGCAACCGGCATAAAACTCTCTGAACAAGGTCATCACGTTATTTTTACAGCCCGAAACAATCACAAGCTCAGCACCTTAAAAAAACAACTCTCCCACCAGCATTCATCAGTGGATTTTATTCCTTTAGACGTAACACATCTCGACAGTATCATCGAGGCGTACCATGCTATTGCTAACCACTACCCACAAATCGACACGTTAATCAATAATGCCGGCATTTATACCAGTGGCACTGTTGACATCTCCACCATTAATGATCAAGCAATTCTTGAAGCCTTTAACACCAACACCCTAGGACCGCTCAAAATAACACAACAATTCCTACCCCTCATTAAACAAAGCCCGGAAGGCATTATTGTCAATGTCAGTTCAGGCATGGGTGCTATCGTCGAAATGGATAGCGGCTCACCCGCCTACCGAATCTCCAAAACGGCGCTAAATGTGACAACCAAGTTATTGCATCACGAACTTTATGAACAAGGGATTAAAGTCAATTCCGTTTGCCCTGGCTGGGTGAGAACCGAAATGGGGGGGGCGTCAGCGACCCTGAGTATCGATGAAGGCATAAGCGGTATTATCTGGGCTGCAACACTGAAGAAAGAAGGTCCCAGCGGCGGCTTTTTTCGCCATGGAAAACCACTGCAGTGGTAACCCAATTTATTTACCCATCCCTGCATTAGATAACTTAAATTATCTTGCCAGCGCTAATTGACGCAGTATACTGTTGGCAACTGTCAAACTAATTCAGAGCATCGTAATCATGACTAATCAAGGTAAAGTTCGTTGGGGAATACTCGGCGGTGCACGCATTAATCAACAACTCATGCCCGCCATTGTTTCGGCACACAACAGTGCTCTGGCTGCTATTGCTAGTCGCCGACCAGGTGCTGCGGAAGATACTTTGTCGCTTTATGCTCCTGAAGAAAAAGATGTTCGTATTTTTAATCACTTTGAAGATTTACTGGCTGACGAAACTATTCAAGCTGTTTATATACCACTTTCTAATTCAGAACATGCGCACTGGACACTTAAAGCCCTAGAAGCTGGCAAACATGTGTTATGTGAAAAACCGATGGCGCTGAATGTTATTGATATTGACGCCATTCAAAACATTGCCCAGCGAAAAAAACTTAAGGTCATGGAAGGGTTTATGTACCGATTTCACCCCCAACACACTCGAGTACACGATATTATTGCCAGCGGTGATCTCGGTGAAATAAGATCGGTTCGCGCTTGTTTTTCCTTTATGATACAACCCTCTCGCCACTATCGTTTAAAAGACCATATTAACAATGGCGGTGGTGCCCTCTGGGATATTGGCTGCTATGCCATTCACGCCGCCCGCCTTCCTTTTGGCGTTCACGCCCCTGAATCTGTCATCGCAATGACTAAATTTGCCGAAAATGGCGCTGATTTAAGCAGCAGCGGAATAATGGATTTTGGTCAAGGTAGATATGCTCAATTTGCTTTTAGCTTTGAGCATACTCGTCGCGCTGAATATGAAATTATCGGCACCCTTGGCGGACTAAAATGTCACAATGTCTGGGCAAAACCCACCGAAAAACCTGTTATTTCATGGTGGACCGAAACTGATGGCCCCCAACCCGAAGAAACATTACCCACTGCTAACCATTTTCAACTGGAAGTCGAACATTTTAGTGACTGTATTCTTCATGATGAAGAACCCCAGCTATCACTTGAAGACGCAAGAACCAACTGTAACATTCTAGTTGCAGCTATTGAATCTGCTACTCAAGGCACTCGTATTCGACTCAAATAGCTACGTAGATCCCTCCTGTTCTCTATACGTATGCTTTTATTTTGACAAATAAAGCCTAACGTTACGATAATTCACTTTATTTTCGTTATTTAGCGCCATCTCATTCTGATGATTAAACTTTTTACCACAACTTTATTGGTCAGCCTATTGATTAGTTGTACAGAAATCTGTCTCTCACATCATACGGATACTGTCCCAAGTGACCTAGAGCAGCCTCACCAAGTCAATGAACTTCCTTCCTCACAATGACTATCCACCGTGGAGAAGAAAAAGCATTTTTTTGCTTTTTTATCCCCATTCATCCAGCAAGAAACCAACATCATTGTTAACCAACGTAATCGACTAACCAAAGCCATTAACCAACAAAATGATCTTCCGTGGCTAAATGCCTTAGCACCACAATACCAGCTTACTGACTCTAACGATTACCCAGAATTACTGCGCCGCGTTGAAATACTCCCTATTGAACTCATTTTATCCCAAAGAGCTAATGAATCCATGTGGGGAGAATCACGCTTTGCTCGCAAAGGAAATAACCTTTTTGGAAATTGTGCTCAACACAACACTGTGGAATAATTCCTTTGAATAGAACACCTGGTAAAACACACGAGGTGGCCACATTTAAACATATTAATGCCTCAATTCGCAGCTATCTACATAACATCAATACTCATCCAGCCTACAAAAAACTGCGCGTACTCCGCAGCCAATTAAGACACTTAAAATGCCCGCTAAATACTGAAATACTGAAATACTGAAATACTGACTACTAGACTAGAAAATTATTCCGAACCTAGAAAGAATTATGTTGCAGAAATTCAAGCTATGATTAGACTAAATAATCCTCTCACGCGAAACACTCTGGCATTTCCTACGAGAGAATCATCGCCTTAAAAAAGGCTTATTCTGACCGAATACACCCAGTAATTGACAAGACCATCAGCTATTTATTTCATTCAGTAAGGGCAATAACGACAATCATTTTTACAGCAATGACCTCGTTTTAAATGGTACCACGCACTGAAAACGCACTTGCCATTTTCAACGGTATAATCGATATTTTCAATCCAGGTATCCGTGGGATATTGCTTTGCTATCTCTAATGACTCAAGGCATGATTTACCCAGTAATAGCGTTTTAATACGCGCACCTAACACCGTTATCAAACAGTCATAACACAGACAATCAGCCACACTATCCACTATCATCATTAAGGGTAACTGAGAACACCAACATGACTTTCCTGTTCCCGCTTTATACTCACAGGAAAATATCTGCTGACAAACCGAGCACTGACTCTCTTTCATATATTAATTTAAAATCATTACTGTCATTAATCTCAACAAAGGCATAATCTAAAGTGAATACTGAATCAGCCGTAAAAAAACCCGCTTCAACAAAGTGACTTAACCACCCTTTAGCCTCTGTTTTTTCTCCAACTTTGAAACTTTAACTACAATACCGCATAATAAACTTAATCCAGAATTAAACCGGAGTATATCTTGCCTAAAGCCAGTGATTTAAAACAAGGAACCGCCATCGAAATTAATGGTGAGCCCTATGCCGTCAAACAGATAGAAGTCAGAAACCCAACTTCACGTGGCGCCAGTACTCTATACAAAATCCGTTACGCCCACATGAAAAGCAAACAAAAACTCGATCAAACCTATAAAGGCGATGACTTTCTTAAAGAGGCTGATTGCACACGGATTCCCGTACAATTTTCATTTCAAGATGGTGAATCCTACACCTTTATGAATCTTGAAAGCTACGACCAATACACTCTAAATACTGAGGACCTCGAAAGTCAAATAGCTTATATGCTAGAAGGTCTTGAAGGTATTATCATGCTCTTACAAGATGATACACCCTTAGGCATTGAATTACCCACCAGCGTTTTACTGAAAATCACCCAAACGCCTCCTTCAATGAAAGGCTCAAGTGCCACAAAACGAACCAAAACTGCCCTACTTTCTACTGGACTGGAAGTTCAAGTTCCTGAATATATAGAAACAGATGAAATTATAAAAATAAATACTGAAACGGGAAAATTCATGTCGCGTGCTTAGTCTACCTAAACACTTTTTACAACCTCTCGCTCGACCGAGCGGGTAAATTCATAGCCACTCCAAAGCACTGTTACTGACCAAAAACATCAGCCCAATCCGCCTAGGCATCACATGTTAACGCTTTTAATCAGAAACGATAAACATGTACCTTTAACCCTCGCCCCGGTATTTTCTCTTTAAAAACCGCAGGTGGACTTATCACTTTAACAAACTGACATTCCGGGCATTCTACCGATACTAATTCAGTTAAAAAATCATCCCTTAAAGCTGGGGAATTTAAACAAAATAGTAAAAAGCTATTTTTTTTCATAAAGGAGGGAATTCGGCACACTATCTTTCGGTAATCTCTTTTTATATCAACACTGCCTTTTTGATAAGACGGCGGGTCGCAAATCAATAAATCATAGGGGCCGTGTTTTTTGATTCGACTAAAAGACTTGAAGATATCCATGCCTTCAAAAATAACTTTTTCAGTATTTTGCTGGTTTAACCGGTGATTTTCACGCCCCTTTGCTAATGCGACTTTATTCGTGTCAAAATTAACCACCTGCTCCGCACCACCGGCTATAGCCGCAACAGAAAAAGCACAGGTATATGCAAATAAATTAAGCACTTTCTTATTCAACGAATGACGATTAACCCAATCCCTACCTTGGCGCATATCTAAAAACAAACCACTGTTTTGGGATGGCCCTAGTTGAATTTTAAATCGAAGGCCATTTTCCAATGCAATAAGTTCTGAAATACGTTTACCACGAATGTGTTCAAAAGAATCGCGCCGACGATATCGGTATTGGACCAATACCGACTGACTTTCAGGAATAGTGTCCATAAGTCTGTCAGCTATAATATCCAACCATTGTGCATAACCTTCACGGTAAACACTAATCAATATCACCGGCGGATACCAATCGATATTAATACCTTCAAAATCTTGATAAGCCTGCCCTCGACCATGAAATAAACGCTGAGATTCATCACGATTTAATTGACTAAGCCCTAATGACTCGATTAACTCGATGATCAATTATTTATCTCCACAAACAAGTCACCCACGGTACCTGCTGTAATTTTAACCTACCAAAAAATATCCTCACCCCTGCTTATTACGACAGTCTATGAGGGTAGATGGGAAATGCAAAGCAGGGCGCATAAAAAAAACACCGTTCATTCAGGTGAGGATCGCTTCAAAAAATAGGCACCCAACAACATCTTGCACCGGCTGAAGTTATGACACACAGCACCTTATAATCCATAATATCGATTTAATTACCCATATTGAAACAGTGGATGCTCACCTTACACGTCACCTTGAGCTTTTTCTTGGTTTCTCAAAATAACAAGAAAAAATTACAAAAAATATGCTATCTAACTCTTTATTAGGAACTTTATACCTTCCTTGAGGTCGCTCATTGTAGTAACAGTAGAAATCATAAGAGGGGTTATCATGCGTTATACACTTATTCTTTTATTGACTATTTTCTTAACCCCTTCTTATGCTAACAGACTGGAAAAAGAACAAAACGACATGACCTTTCTAGGCGAATCCCTCTTAAGTTGCGTTTCCGCAATGAGACAAACTTATGATCAAACAACTTTTCAATCGATAGATCACCCAAAAAAAAAAGGAACCATTAAATACAACACGCTTATTTCAGAAATAAAACATTTAAGTTTTAATATTATTCAACACATTGACCCTAGTCGAACCACTGCTTTACTTGAGGAAACCTTAGCCATCAACAACACCCTCTATGCAACTCGACTAACGCATATTGAACGCGAACACTTTTTAGCCAGCTGTTCTAAATTAGTTGCGCTTATTTATCAAAAAGCCTAAAAATTATCGGCTTTAATATTCTTTTTCAGCGAGTTCAATGCTACTCATGCCGCAATATCAATGAGTTCTACTGCTAACCAATCAATACAAATAAGCCCAGGGATATAGGGAACAATAATTTCTTCCTTTGCCAAACTCGAATCTTCAAGTGGCACAAAAACTGAATACATTTTTTCATCATCATTCTGAGTCATAGTGAGTCCTCCATATTACGATTTAAGTCTATCCGTTCTGACTAAAAAAACCATGAAGGAAAAATGGGGGTTTTTCACCGCCCATATTCAGATAAATTTATCTTCCAAAAGAAACGAATAAATCACCTTAAAAACATGGGTATGAAGATGACTCAATAGTTAAAAGGCCCCCTCAACGAATCCAATATAACAGCTTGACTTAAAAAACTAATCGTTATTATGTCTGATTTTGGTTATCAGGCCACCCTAATCGATGAAACCAACAATAAACCGTATACCCTTATCGAAGCCCAAAACTGTGTCTACCACGAGTTAGCACAAACGCACCCCGAAATCTGTGAATTTAATATCGGTTTAATAACAACTTTTCTAGATCAAGAGGTCGAGTTGATGGAGTATCTTGCAAAAGGAGATTGTGCCTGTCGTTTCAAAATTAACACCATGAAAAAATATAACGGACTTCATTAACATTCACTTATAGCAAAAAAAAACCAATCGCGAATGCAATTGGCTTTTTATAACCGCTGAGTAACTAATCAATCGGAATTAATCTTCCTCTTCTTTCGGTTTGAATCCGAAGAAAAACCAAAGCAAAGTTATAACGGCGCCACCAACCAAGCCATACTGGA
>JASMBU010000004.1:0-61281 GCA_030753675.1 Methylococcales bacterium | reverse complement strand
GTGTGCCTTTATTTAATAGCACTCCAAATCTGCAATCAATTATTCACCCAAAACTCATCACGTTAGAAAAAAGTAAACGGACACCTTAATTTTAACTACAGAAAGTACCGTACTATCATAAAAAATCAAAATCATATTTTAACCTTATTCCGACACTAATTTAAAAAAACTTTTCGGCGCCCCACAAATAGGACAAGCCCAATCATCAGGAATCTCATCCCAACGTGTTCCCGGCGCAAAACCACTTGCTGGATCTCCTTTTTCTTCATCGTATAAGTGTTCACACTCCATACAACGGTATTTATTATATTTTTCCAAACAAGACCTCCAAAAGCCAAATTTTCCTCATTTTACTCCATTTCGACTTTGATCACTGAACAACAATCATTTTTTTACTCCTTAGCCTATATTCATACTAATAGCTTTACCTTAAATACAAAAAAATAAATAACCCGATAGGCCATTGGGAAAACCACAAATCATCCCTATCACCTTATCTCCACTAAACGATTTCGAGTTATCGCTGCTGCCAAGTACCCTTAGCATTCTGATACCACCATCCATTATTTGCGTTACTTAACCAATGACGTGCAAAAGTTGCTTTGATTTGAGCATACCACTCAGGATGTCCATTTGCATTCGCAATGGCTTGATACAGTACCTGACGATCATTATTTTCAGACCTAACCACTTTCTTCAATTGATTCCGCCGTTTTAATGGAATCTCAGATAAATTCCTAATGACAACAAAACCATCACCCTTAATGCCAATAAAACCAGAATTGTACCCTCCTTGTAAAATAGAAAAACGCTGCTTCATCGCTTCGCGTAGTTGGCTTATCTGTACCGTTTGAATGGAAAGGTCTGCTTCTGCTGCCTATGCCGAGGGAATCATAACGGTTAACATCTGATCAACTGCATAAAATAAAACAACGCGCCAATGATCAATACGCGCCTCAGGACTTATTTTTTCTTGAGCGGGTACACCTTGAATTTCTTTAATAACCTCATCAGCCACTTTATCTGCAGCAGCAGCTGGAAAATAAATATTAATGGTTACGCAAGCCGTTAAAAATAAAACACTTAAAGTTGAAATCTTTTTAATCATTTACTACCAGTTGTTCTAAAATTCAGATTGTATAATTCTTTCCAACCGTTGCAATAAAACATTAAAATCCAGCTGCGTATTGTAAGCAATAACATCCACGCGTGGCAGCCCTTGCCCTTTTACTAAGTAAAAACCTTCTTTCACTGCATTGACCCCCATTAATTGACAAACACCTTTATGTAGATAGCACCCCATTCCTAATTTATCATAGCCAAACAAATCAAAATAACTCAAAAAAGTTGTCGAAAACAAACCCACACCTGGGCCACTGCCAATACTAGCGATATTATCCAAAGCCCGCTGACTGATGAGGTGTTCGCTTGTATCACTTTCAGGCGTACCTAACCACGCAAAAAAAGTAACCGGTTGCCAAGCTAATAATTGTAAATCATTGACAAAACCAGATAAGCGTCCGGTAATATCACCGGATTTAAAGGTCTGGCTAAGCGCCTTTAAATCTAAATTATCAATAACTATATCGGCAAATATCTCTGGCTGAGTACTGAATAAATTAGCTAAAACTAAGTTATTAACCCGAATATCACCGCCAAAAACCTGCGCCCACAACTCCCCTGACGTTTTGATCTGTCCTTGGTGATAGATTATTTCAGGGATACTTCCCGATATGGTTCCATCTAATTCAGGCCACTTAAATCTAGTTGCTAGTTGTGCCAAAGAAACCCTTTCAATGTCACCTTGAAAGTGCGTTACAGGCTCTTGTCCTTCAACGGATACCCAATCAAACTTACCGACATGAATCTTGCCTCCCAAGAAAGGTAAATCAATTGGCTTGTTCAATACAACCCGATGATTATCTGTGGTCAACAATACCTCTGTCGAACAAATAGGTAATAGATAGATAAACAACTGCTCCCAAACCACATAGCTTTGGCTTTATGTTTCTAATTGACTACTCCAATTGATTATTGCCTGACCATTTTGCAGACTAATGCGTTCTTTGGCATCTATTACCGTCAAGGAAGGAAATTCTAAACTTATTTTTTGGATCGATTGTTCCGAAAAATCCACCTGCCCTTTTAATGCTCCTGTTACCTCAATACCCTCAAGATCTGTTCCCTGTAAAAAAGGCTGTAAATAAGAACTATACAGTTGTTGTAGATTCTTACTGGCGATAGTCACTGTTGCCTTCTCAACACTAATCTCACGATCTATTTTCGCTCGAATATTTCCGGCTAAATGGCCGATATTGGGCTCCGTGAAAACTAAATCATTAATTGTTAAGCTCTTATCATCCCCGTGCCAAAACCCATTCGCTGATAAAACCAGTGGTTGTTCAGGATTGCCATGATAGATTGGCTCAATATATATTTCTCCATGAGAAATTTCTGTCTGTAAAGACCAACGCCACTGCTGTGGATTAATACTGACATTCCACATTGTCTTTGCATCAACGGCTTCACCCGCATAACGTCCATCATCCGTTTGTACTGAAACACGATGTATAAATAGATTACTCTGTAGATCAGATAATTGGTCTTGAAAAAACATGATGTCTGCAACGAAATCAAGACTACCGTCACTCCACTCAACACCGTATGAATCCAATAACGATTTAACAAAATGGCCCGTAACCTCGTTTAAATTAATGCTAAGCCAACTATGCTTACCATTCTCAGGTGTTTGCACAAAGCGGGCACGATTAATACCTGTTAAATGCGTTAACGTTACCTCGCGCCTAGCCTCTGTAACCTGTAAGAAAAATCAAATTCGGTTTCATACCATCCCAAAGCCGACAATGTCCCATGTCCTTGCTTACAGGTGACTGAATCAATAGTAAAAATGGCACGATGGCAATAAATATCATTAATCGTCACATCATCAAATTGCTCTTCGGCACCAAGACGACTAATTGACCAACTAATTTCAGTTTGGTGCTCACTCGATTCAAGTAAAAACAAACGAATATTTTTAAGATCAAGTCCTGAAATTGACAATTGATTAAGCGTTAAAAAAGGTGAACTTGTAGGGGTTGTTGGTGGTAACAAAAAGAACAGCCATAAGAGACTGAAAATTTTTAATCTATTCATCTGAATAACAACTTTCAGTCAAATTAATTTTATCTTTCGAGCTAATAAGCGGCATCATTTACCGCACTTCAGTTTTATAAAAAAAACATTAATTTACAGACCTTCTAAGGCTTTCAAGACCATAGAAGTTTTGTCCTATCTTGACAGCATCTGGCTCAAATGCATAACAATTAAATCCCTCCTGACGATAAAACTGACGTGCAGCAACTGCCGCCGTAAGGACATCTACATCCAAAAAAATCACTGCGGTATTATCGCTAATACGGCTTAAACACATCGCTAGCATTTTACGGGCAATACCTTGTCGTCTAAATTCTGGAAACACATACAATCCCTGCAAAGTAGCCTTATGTTCAAGCCTTTGTTGCATTGAAAATACAAGCATTAAACACGCTATCAACTTTTTTTCAGGGGTAAAAACACCGATATGAATCAATGACTCATTTTGACTATGGTCCAACATTTCTGTGATAGCAGGCATAGCCAAAGTGCGCACCTCATTATGAGAGGTTATCCAAGAAAAAGGGGACTCCTGTGTTGCCATCAACATTAACTGTTGATAATCCTGTCCGTGACTAGCATTTAATTGCGTATAAATCATAAAAGTGAAGACAAAAAAGAAAAAATCAATACCTAAACGGCACTTAAGTGCATCTTATCGTAATCGTGCCAACTTATCATGGTTAGAGACATTATTTTATGGCCAATAGTTTGATTATTGCATCAGGCTTCCAACACCCATTAGTCACCATCGGCTAAGTCTAACGATGCTACTTCTTTTATAATCCCTCATCCATGATAAAGTAGCACTTGGATTCAATGCCACAATCTAAAATAATCAATTTACACACTATGAATTTTTCAGCGTCCCTTCCCGATAGCCACACCTTACGCGATCAATTACATAATGAAGTCCATGCACGACAAACGATCAAAATAAAAAGCCCTTCTCAGGCAACTCATATCGCCTTAATTCACGATGGTGACCAGAAAGATAAAGAGTTGAATCACCTAGCCTCCCTCTGCCAGACTTTTAATCGTGCATCACCCGAAAAAGATACACTACATTTTAGTGATGACTTTGGAGTCTTCCAACTTCAATGGCAGCAGCACGGAGAATACAGTACTTATACTTTTTATCAGCACCGTTTAAACAGCCATCCTTTTAGCGAATCAATACTCCGTGAAATACCTGAGGAATGGCTTAAATCCATACCCGGCAAGGTCATGGTTGCCATTCACGCAGCAATCATTAAATCGGAATCAGCTCCTGACTTTCAAGATGTTGCCTCCCATTTCTCAGACGGGGCATTAGTTGGTTCAGAAGTAGCCAGCGGTGCTGCCCTTGCCTTTACCGATTTCAAAATTCAGCCTGATGGGTTTAGTCGTTTTTTAATCTATGACCGCCAACTCAATTCCCGCCAAGCCGGTCGTTATTTACAACGCCTATTTGACATAGAAGTTTTTCGTATTATGTCTTTACAAGCCTATCCCGTTGCGCAAGCGTTAATGCCTAATCTCACTCGTGCCGATCAAGACCTATTACGCATCACAACATCCATGCATCAATTAGACATTGACGATAGCCAATTACTCGATGATCTAACCGCTTTGGCAGCCGAAATTGAAAATAGCTTTTCCAGCACTCATACCCGGTTTGTTAAAACCACCGCCTATTACCAACTCGTTGAACAACGCATTCACGAGCTGAAAGAAGTCAGAATTCCCGGTGTCCAAACTATTAATGAATTTCTAAATCGACGCCTAGAGCCAACAATTAATACCTGTGTAGTGACTGAAAAACGTTTAACGATGCTTTCTGAGAGAATTAGTAAAGCCAGCCAATTACTGCGTACTCGTGTTGACATTACTCTAGAACGACAGAACCAGTCTTTACTCACGTCAATGGATAAGCGTGCTAATCTACAATTGCACTTGCAATCAACCGTCGAAGGACTTTCAGTAGCGGCCATCAGTTACTACACCGTCGGCTTATTTAATTACCTTGCAAAAGCAATTAAAGCCTCAGGCATACCCTTCAACCCGAGTCTCGTAACGGGACTCTCAATCCCTATTATCATTTTCTTTGTTTATCGAGGTGTTGGCAATATTCGGAAGATGGTCAGTAAAATTCATGAATAAACGATTATTCAGCCACCAATAAAAACCACACCGGTGGCCGAACTAAATCGATCAACTCAAAATACTTACCGTATCATCACAAGTGACCGTACCCGCCTTTAACACTTCGGCATAAACACCGACATGCGCGCCATTGTGTTGTGCCGCCGTTCGTAAAATCTGAGTGTCTTTGGGTAAATCGCCTTGTGAAACTGTCGTCATGACACAACGCGGGCACAAGTCTGTTATTTTTAATTCCACATCATTACCTATTTTGAGTGTTTTTCCCACCCAATCGTTCTCAACAAAACCGGATTGATCCGTGTTAACAATGATATTAGGCCTAAAACGACGCGGCTCAAAACGTCCTTCAGGGTATAAGCGACTCAACTCGTCTAGTGTTGACGTAGTTAATAAATGTATTTTTGCAAGATCAAAGAAAGTCCCTGTCGGCATGTCTTCATCAGTGACAATATCTCTATTATCAAGCTCTGCTATATCAGGCCAATATTCTTCTAATTGTGGGTTATTTAATGCCTGAGAAATAAATTCAACATCCCGCCCCAAAGCTTCACTTAAAATTGCATTAACACGTCGATCATCACTCTTAACTGTAGACCCATCAGGCAACGTAATACGCACACAATCCGAATAGGGAAAGTCTTCATAACGAGAATGATATGAAAAAACATTAGGCCACCGCTTCGGGTTCTTAGCACTAACAATCTTGCCCGTTTCCACATCCAAAAGTGCTGAAGATCGATCACCTAAAAGACCTTTATCACCCACCTCAGTTGCGCGCAATTCCTCACCAATCATGGATTTAACTGGATAACGCCATAAAGATGAAATCGTCATCAGCCCGTTCAAATCCCCCATAAAACCTCCTCGTTTTAATTAAACTTCAAGTTAGTTGCTCAAATACTAACTAAACTGCCCTGCAGTATACGCAGAAGACCAAGCCCATTGGAAATTATATCCACCCAACCACCCGGTCACATCAACCACTTCACCGATAAAAAACAATCCCGGCTGTTTTTTGGCTTCCATAGTTTTAGAATTAAGCTCATGAGTATCAACACCACCTAACGTGACTTCTGCAGTACGGTACCCTTCTGTTCCCGCAGGCTTTAATTTTAAACATTGTAGTTGTTCTGTAACAAACCTTAACTTTTTATCAGGAATCTCAGCCAAAGGCGTTTGAGCATACTCAGACCAAAAAATAACTTGTAACTCACTGACCAGAGATTTCGCCAAATGAGCGGATAACACTGTTTTCAAAAGCGCTTTCGCTTGTTTTGACTTTTGCCGTAACAAATAATCAACTAACGAAAGGTCCGGTAACAAATTAACCGTTATCAATGTACCTGGCTGCCAATAATTTGATATTTGCAATGCTGCCGGCCCACTTAATCCACGATGGGTAAATAAAATATTTTCTCGAAATGAAGCTCCTGCACAACTCAACTCCACCTCAACAGCCAATCCAGATAATCGCTCAGCAACCCCCTTAAAATGATCACTAAACGTAAAAGGGACCAAACCAGCACGGCAAGATAAAACATTTATCCCAAACTGTTTTGCAATCTGATAACCCAAACCACTCGCGCCCATTTTAGGAATTGATAACGCACCTGTGGCAATAACTAGTGAATAACAGTGATAGCTAACAGTTCCCGTATCAATCTGATAACGGGCTGTTCCTTCTGTTTGCACTTGCACAGCCTCAATCTTCACATCGGTTTTTAAAACAACCGCACTTTCTGCACAATCGGTTAATAACATATTAAGAATATCTTTAGCAGAATCTAAGCAAAACAACTGTCCGTGTTTACGTTGCTCATATTTAATATCGTGACGCTGAACAGTCTCTATAAAATCCCACTGACTGTAACGTTTAAGTGCAGACTTACAAAAGTGAGGATTTGCAGAGATATAATTAGTTGAGTCCACCTCCATATTAGTGAAATTACACCGCCCGCCTCCAGACATAAGAATTTTCTTACCCGCTTTATTACTCCCTTCTAATACCAAAACGGAACGTCCCCGTTGAGCTGCCGTTAACGCACACATTAATCCAGAGGCACCGGCTCCAATAACAATAACGTCATAATATTTCACCATTAAACTAGACCCTAATCAATTAAGGTTAAACATGCTCTTCCCATGCTAAAATATAATCTTTTTGTGCTTGAGTCTCAGGTGATTCAGTCTTCGCAGACTTAGGGTTATGCACCCACAATTCGTTTAATTGCGCTAATGCATTACTCCCCTTAAATCCTTTACGCGCTAGCCAACAACCAATAATCGTTCCTGTTCTACCCACCCCTCCTCTGCAATGAACATAAACCACCCCTTCTTTAGTGGCTTGCTGATCAATAAGGTCTAATATCGCCATGGTTATTTGAGGCGAACTGGGTGTGCCAACATTGGTTATTGTAAACCGATAATAATCCTGTTCATCCAAAAGTGATTCATATGAAGCCAGCCTTTCTTGCTCACTGGTTAAATCAATAAAAGTGGTGACAGATTCTTTTTTTAACGCCTCTAGATTTTCACTCGGTGTTAAATCACTTAACCCTACTGGGTGCTCACCAGCTAAAACCTTTCCAGGCACAACCCAATAACAATGCTTAATTGGTTTCTTCATAATACTTCTTACACTACCTCACTCAATAATAATTATAAAAAATAAGCGCTCCATCTTTAATTTTCATTGCGACATTTTGTCACGCGACAATATGCCTAATCGTATTACGCGCTGTTATTAGCTAAAATGATCAAACTTTAAACGTCCACTTGAACGGGCTAAAAAAGATATGTCACTTAATAGACTCAGGATATCTATGCGCTTTATCGGAACATCTTTAATCGTTTTTATCGCCCAACTATCAGTTTTATTCCCTACTTTACTCATGCGCATCCTAAAGGTTATTTTCTGACCTCAATACACCTTAAGCCCAAAACCCAAAACCCTAGACAAACCCAAATAAATAGTCCTCGACGGTCTCAATAATTTCCTTCTTCGCACCTAGCCTCTCATTATAAAGATTGTTGTAAAACACCTTCACTATACAACTCCTTCTTATACATCAACCCTTGCGTATTCCATACGGTATAAGAACCATGCAACTTACCTACTTGCATATTTTGTTCTCGCAAAATATCACCACTCTCATACCAATAAGACCATAAACCATCTTGTTTACCCTTCTTAAATTCACCTTCAGACTTCTTATGCCCATTCACATACCAACACGTCCATAGCCCCACCTTTTTACCGTTCTTATAATGACCTTGTTTCTCTAACTGTTGACTGTCTTCCAACCATTCACGCCAAACCCCATCCAATTGACCTGACCGATAGTGCCCTTCTTTCCTTTTACCCCCATTCTCACACCATTCTTCCCACACTCCTTCTTCACGACCATTTTTATAATGACCCTGGGCAAACTGCTGACCATTCGAGTACCATAAAATGGTTAGCCCATGACGCCTACCATAACGATAATGCCTCAAAACCTTTCTTTGACCATTCGCAAATCTTTCTTCAATATAAGGACCACTCTTCAACCAATTTCTAACAATACCTTTGGGAATTTTAGCTATCAAACGTCTAAGAAAAAAAGTAAACTGACCGAGCCAATAATTGTTATCCTTTAAAAAGTTCATAATAGGTTTTTTTCCATAAACAATAAACAACAATGGAATATTAACATTAAAAATATAACTAATAAAAAACATAGCTACCTGCTAGTGGCATGCACCTCCGCTAGACTTCACCGATGCCAACCATCTTGCTAATAAAAACTAGGCTCAACATTTTTATTCGTTAAAATAATCCTTCAAACCACCTTGAAAGACTTTTCCTTGCTATACCGATAAACCGACTATGAAAGAACCTCGCACGACCATTTTAAAACATACCCATACGATAACACTGAACGAAACCAACCTAAAACCCAGTGCTATCTTGGCCCACGAAACGGGCCTCTCTCAGCAAACCCTTAAATCTGCCATGCAAAAAGGTGCCGTTTGGTTATATCAAGAAAAACGTGATCAACGGTTACGACGAAACAACAAAAAACTTCACCCGGGCGACCAATTACAGCTTTTCTATAACACCGCCATTTTAAATCAAGAACCTCCAGCACCCTCTTTAATTAGCGATGAAAAAGACTATTCCATTTGGTATAAACCATACGGATTATTCTGCCAAGGCAGCAAATGGGGCGATGCTTGCACTATTAATCGTTGGGTTGAAGTGCACTCACAACCTCAACGACCTTGTTTTTTAGTCCACCGTCTCGACCAAGCAACAACTGGCCTCATGCTACTCGCACACAGTAAAAAAACCGCTCAAATTTTTAGCCACTATTTTTCAACACGAACAATACAAAAACATTATCAAGCGATCGTCAAAGGAGACTTCTCCCAATATCGCAAACCGATTGAGATTACCACTGATATTGAGGGGAGAAAAGCCTCTACAACATTGACCTTTGTATCTTGTACAACAAATAACTCTTTAATTGATATTAAACTCAATACCGGAAGGAAACATCAAATTCGTATACATTTATCACAATTAGGTTTCCCTATTATTGGAGACCGATTATATGGTCAAGCTATAGCGAATGATAAAAACTTACAATTACAAGCCGTCAAGTTAGTATTTGAATGCCCACTCACAAAAGAAAAGAAAACATTCCTAGTTCCTGAAGCGTTGCAATTAGTTTTAGAAGAAAAACTCTAGTGAAATATGCATAGAGAAAGTTGGTAGCCAGCTCTCTATGAGGGGTAGGTATGGACATTCATTCGAACAACTGGCCACCAAAACAAACTACTAATTCCTGTAACTTTTAAAGTCAAAAATCAGTATCTGTATGCATTGTACAAAGTAATAAGTCCTAAGTGAATGTGACAAATTGACGCGCGACAAATCACCACAAAAGATATTCTTTCTTCATTCTGTCACGTAATTATCCATGCATAACATCACAATAAGTACTTAGAACACTATCCAACAACCATAGGCTAAATCGTTATAGTGACACCCGCGAGTCCTTCAGGCTCATAACGCGGCAGACATTCAACAAGACGGCTTGCCGCTACTTTCTGTTGTTGCATTAAAAAGTTTTTAACGCGAGCGCTTCTTTCTTCAGCTATTTTAATTAATCGTAGCCGCTGTAGCTTAGTGTTTGATTGGCCTTTCTTGTCATACCGTCGTGGAAACTTACTTTTCATATATCCCCTAAAAATGCTCTCTTTATCCTTCTGATTACTGATCCCGCAAAGGGTAATGTGGATACCTGGCCTAACGGCCATTAATTCTGAAATAGCTATTAATTGCTGTTTGTTCGCGCTCGTTAATTCTTTACTGGCAAGGTTGAAAACAATAGGCTCTAGTTTAAGGCTGTGAACAAGATCGACCAATGCATCCGCTGCAAAGACCAATCCATAAGGGGTGTAATACTTAATCACGGCATCCAGAACGGCTTTAGAAACTGCCGTCACGATGGCTTTATCAAAATCAAAACTGGGACTATCGACTTGACCGGTTACCGGAACATCTAAATGAATGCTGTTATCTCTATCACGAAGTAAAGCTAACGATGCATTTAAAGGAAACCCATATTCACGGCTAAACGCTTCTCCATCTTTATCATCTAAAGGGGTTAACGCTAATTGATTAATTGAAAAATGCGCGACACTGTTCACTAACCCTTTTTCCACATTAAAATCAACAGCACTATCTAATTGACCACTGTTAATCACATGTTGCAAATGTTTCCGTGTTAAGGGCGCCATCATTTTTAGATCAACACCCTTTATCTCTCCTTTTCCTGTGATCGTAGGGTGACTTGAGAATAAACTACCCAATGCCTCGAATGCGATATACCCGTGATGGCCTACTGTGAGTGCAAGTGATGCACTACTCTCTTGGTTAAGAGACTGGTTATGGATTTTCTTAATGTCCCATTGAACATCTTTTATTGTCATAGTGAATGGACTCTGATATCGCTCATCCACAAAAACCGTCTCTTTATGAGTGCTACCTATAAATTTATTAACTAAAAATCTAAACTTGTTCGTTGCAGATTGCCGCGGACTTGTTTGCGTATCCTTATCTAAAAAACCCCATGCATCGAGTTCTGACAAGCCATTATCGATTAACCGGAAATAACCTGACGGTGATTGCAATTCAATCATATCAACCCGTAAATCCAGTAACTCGACTAATTGAACATCGCGGAGATTCAGCGTTTCAAAAGCAAAGAAAGGACGCGCCTTTACCACTTGTGTAGGTTGTTGCTGCAAAACTGAAAAATCCTCAACACGGATCGTAGCCATCTCGATATCCGCTAATGATTTCACTGCTATCTTATCAAGAAGAATAGATTCAACTTCGAGAAAAGGACGCTCACGAACCTTATCATCAATGCGTAATCCATCTAAATTCAACGACCCTTCTAGCTCCCAAAGATCACGGCTACTCTTATTGGACGATTTATATTCAGCCATCCCCTTCCAGGCGAGGCTTTTTAATTGAGAACAAAGATCTAAAGACAAGTCGCCGACCCGATCAAATTGTTTCATACAAATACTAAAATCCAAAACCTCACTATTTGCTAGTCTTATCGCCCAGATTGGCGCCGCTATCTCTGGCAATACAGGCATAACGGTTTGTGTACTTGAAAATAGATTCAGCCCGGCAATTTTTATTAATTTTTTCTCTGATAATTCTGCATCTACGTGCAGTGATTGAACCCTAAAGTCATCAATAACAATACGATGATCAAGAACTCCTCCCCATTGCCACTTGAGTTTCATTTTCTCTAATGAAAAACCTTTCCCTGCTAGGTCTTTTCCAGAAAAGTCATTAATACTCAGCACCGGTTCCCAAAGCGATATTTCAATATCGCCCACCTGAACGGTCATACCTTCTGATTCAAACCAATGAGTCACCAAAGATTTTAAAATGACTGGCATAGCCGCTATTACCATTACCCCAAAAACAGCGATAAAAAAAAAGCTCACTAAACACTTAATAGGCCGCGACTGTTTATGAAAAGAAAATCCGTTTAGATGTCGTGAAAACATAAAATTATTGTTTTAACTAACGCTAAAACATACGCTCTTTGAAATTAAATCTATCATCATGGCTACTCAGAAATACTACCGTGATATTATTAATCGTCGTGTTAATCAGTAACGTTTCTCACTGACCTAAAGGACATAAAAACACTCAACGATAAAAAGGCCTTACGTCAGAAACAGTAAGGCCTTTGTTGACAACATAACTAACAATTAAACCAGTTATGTCTTATCGCGACTGATGCCTTTAAAAAAAGCCTCATCTTACCCAAACTCCTCAATCATCACTAACCGTAGTTAAAGAGGTCGCTAATTTATTTGACGCTATAGCAAAACCAATACCGACAATAAATGAAAAAGAAATAATAATCATTGGATTGTCCCAAGAATGGCCTGTTAGGACCTCTTTTGATAACTTATCTGGCGTTTGCAAGAGATATGCAAAGGTTGCAGAATAACCTAATACACTAGCAGGAATGGCTGCAAATAATTTAATATTAGCGGCCAAACACATTGCAGCAACTGTAACAGTAACTATGATAGCTGCCATCAAAGGAAAACCAAGCGCCGCTGTGGGTGAAATATTGGCAATAAGCGTTGCCGCATACCATGCCATAAAAACACCAAAAATGCCGCAAACACCGGTGTTTTTGGCCGCATCACCATCTCCGCCTAAGGCAAAATAAGTTGCCCATGCAATAGTTGCCGCCCAAATAAAGAAAATCCCACTCAATGGACCTACCGCCAAAAAAGTAGCTACTCCTGCTAAACCTGCAATACTTAAAGAAAGTGCTGTAAGAAATTTCATATAAACCCTCTCATTCCCATTATAAGAAGTTAGCAATATAACATAGGGGCTTAATCATTTTTAGGTATTTAGACTTCAACCTGTTACCTGATTCATTGATTTTTTCCTGATTTCACAACACTCCCTTTAAATTACTAACTGATTATGAGTCACAATTCTCTACATAAAACCAAATCTGAACGTTTTCTCCGGTGGTCTTTGGTTATTTCAACCTGGGCCACAGTATTTACTATCCCTTACTTTAGCCTAGTTACCGTTTTACTGAGCTATTCTGTTATCTCAAATACGACTCTAGCAATGATTATTTGCACCCCCTAGTCTTGGTTTCTTTACCGCTCTGTACGGATGAATAAATTAACCGCATTTGTTTTAGGTGAACCGTTTGATGAAGCGACATTTAAAAAATACCGATCGCGTTAACAAACCGTCACTGGAAAATTTATTAACAAAATATCAGCGACAATCTGACTCAGTGGCAATTTGCCACAGTGACTAAATGCCTTGCAATTCTTATACTATTCTCATCAATATAATATAATGAGTTTTACAATGAATATTCTTAAATGGGTTGTCGTGACGGCTCTATTACCCTTATTTATTCTAATAGCAGGTATTATCTTTTTTATACAATGTCATAACTCAATTAATACTTCTGTAAGCCTTTCTTAACCGGTGAAAAGCGCACGTCTTTTTTTACATTTTATTTACGTTAAAAGACAAAGAATCCCATATAACAAATAAAACAACGTATAATTTGCTCCCTTAAAAAAAATTCACTTACACCTTGAGTGTTTTTACGGTACACCTGTCAAGCCCACGGTATCTACTTTTTATTAGCTAGGAAAAAAATGCTCGCAACTGCCAATATCACCATGCAATTTGGTGCAAAACCACTCTTTGAAGATGTCTCAGTTAAATTTGGAAACAACAACCGTTATGGCCTTATTGGCGCTAATGGCTGTGGAAAATCAACCTTTATGAAAATACTGGGGGGAGACCTCGAGCCCTCATCGGGAAATGTATCCAAAGACCTTCACGAACGTATTGGGAAATTAAAACAAGATCAATTTGCCTACGAAACATCTGCAGTCATCGATACCGTAATTATGGGTCATGACGAACTCTGGGCGGTCAAATCAGAACGTGATGCCATCTACGCAAAATCTGAAATATCTGAAAAAGACGGCATGCGGGCAGGCGATCTTGAGTCTCAATTTGCTGAAATGGATGGTTATTCTGCAGAAGCACGCGCCAGTGAACTCTTAGCTGGCGTGGGTATCCCTGTTGAACAACATTATGGCTTAATGAGTGAAGTGGCCCCCGGTTGGAAATTACGCGTTCTACTCGCTCAAGCCTTATTCTCTGAACCTGATATTCTGTTACTTGACGAACCCACCAATAACCTAGACATTAACGCCATTCGTTGGCTAGAAGATATACTCAATGAACGCAACTGCACAATGGTTATTGTTTCACATGACCGCCATTTCCTAAACAGTGTTTGTACCCATATGGCCGATTTAGATTATGGTGAAGTTCGCATCTACCCCGGCTCTTATGATGATTATATGACTGCTGCCACACAGGTAACTGAAAGTCTCCAAGCTGAAAATGCCAAGAAAAAAGCACAAATCACCGAACTTAAAGCCTTTGTAAGTCGGTTTTCTGCAAACGCCTCAAAATCAAAACAAGCAACCTCCCGTGCAAAGCAATTAGAAAAAATAAATCTTGCTGAAATTAAACCCTCAAGTCGTCAAAATCCTTTTATTCGTTTTGATCAAGATAAAAAACTTCATCGTTTAGCCTTGGAGGCCCAAGGATTAAGTAAAAGCTTTGATGAGCAACTGTTTCAAAATTTAGACTTAATGATCGAAGTGGGCGAGCGTGTTGCGATTATTGGACCTAATGGAATCGGTAAAACCACGTTATTAAAGTGTTTAATGAATGAAATAAACACGACAAATGGCACCATCAAATGGTCAGAAAATGCCAACATTTCTTATTACCCTCAAGATAGCGCCGATTATTTCTCACAAAACTTACCGTTAATTGAATGGATGAATCAATGGCGCCAGCCCCAAGATGACGACCAAGTCATTCGTGGCACCCTCGGTCGCTTATTGTTTTCTCAAAATAACATCGATAAAAAAGTAAACGTCCTCTCAGGTGGCGAAAAGGGTCGCATGATATTTGGTAAACTCATGTTAGAGCGCGCCAATATTATGATGATGGATGAACCCACCAATCACTTAGACATGGAATCCATTGAATCCCTGAATTTAGCACTGGACAATTATCCAGGTACTTTATTCTTTGTAAGCCATGACCGTGAATTTGTATCGTCATTAGCAACGCGTATACTCGAATTTACTGACGAGGGTATTATTGACTTTAAAGGAAACTATGAAGACTATCTTGCCAGTCAATCATAAATAAATCGCTCAGGTCTATCGGTCTTTCTTGAAAGACCGATAGGGCTATAAGATCCTCTCTAATTTTAAACAAGAATTGATTCACTGTTGTCTTTCTCAAATAAACAACATCCAAAGGCAATGCTTCTACTGAAACACTCTCATGCGGCCGAAATACACGTAATAAAAAAGGCGTACTCCAACACTTGTTAGAATACGCCCCACACTTAAGAAAGAAAACAGTATGTCAGCAACTAACTCAACATACCGTTTTAAATGTAATTTAAACGAGGAAAATCACAACCCCTCGGTGAATGTTTTTCCGGAAACAACTAATTGATTGTTCGTAAAATTACTTATTTCACCCAGCGGATCATATCGCCTTTAGTCATACACATTTTCTTATAATGCGCCTGCATTTGTTTACAATTGCCCATCACAGCAGGAGCGGCAGTCGAACTCTTAGACTTCGCAACTGGAGCAGCTACGGGTGCTTGAGCCTTAGCGGCAGCGGCTTCTGCTCGCTGTTGTAGCTTTAACGCACGTTTGGCACGTTTCTTTTTATCAATCTCTATCTGTTGAGCGAAATACTTATTATCTCTTGCACTTTGCGCCTGGCTGGTTGTTGATATAGCTAACAGCGAAATAAATACCATTACCACTATTTTATTAAACGTCATAATTACCCTCTCCTAATTAATATCAATTGCTCATTATAAGCTTTTTTACACCTAACACATACTTAGTCTTGTACCTTTTTAAGAAAAAACGAACAAAGCCGAGCTGTTATCAAAACGCAAACGATTACCTTTGGTCCTACGTGCTTTTAATTACTACCTTTTCATCCTTTTATAAAGGATATCAACATGATTAGTCAATTTGAATCTGAATTTCATCTTCACCAAATAACACAATATCACCCGAAACTATTTTCTTACGCTTTCTAACTTCAACCTGGCCATTGACTAAAACCTGACCGGCCGCAATGACTTCTTTAGCTTCTGCACCACTAGCAGCGAGCCCTTCAAACTTAAGAATTTTATAGAGCTCAACCGGCTCTCTTGAAATTTCAACAATCCTCATTTCTTAAAAAAACCTCCCATAATTAAGACTATCTCTATATTACAAAACAAAAAATACCGGCTCTTGAATCAGAAATTACTCCAAATTCTCACTCAACAACCTAAAAAACAACCCATTGCATTCAAAAAATATCTATTACTTAGCGATGATCAGATTTAGTGGCACTTTCTTTCAACCATTTCATTTTCAAATAATGTTGTTCAACTTTCTCTCTTGCCCACGGGGTCTTTCGTAAAAACTTCAGACTTGAATTAATACTAGGATCACTTTTAAAACAGTTAATATTAATGCTCTTGGCTAATGCTTCCCAACCATAATATTCTGTTAACTGGGTCACTATCATTTTCAAGGTGATTCCATGCAGTGGATCTCGATTCTTTGCTTGATACTTATTTGCTAACATGATTGCTTTACAGTAGTAACTCAGGGATTGCTTTCATCAATATTTTGAGAAAAAATCATTATACTTTACCCTAAGAAACCAAAGATGATTTACGTTGCTCTCTTAATAAAAAATAACAATCACCAATAAATAAGGGCACATTCTGATAAATCAAAAATGCGCCCTTATAGTGCGTGATGGCCACTTAATAAAAAAGCTGGCACTTTGCTAAAAGGTTGTAATAAAAAAGCAGAAACATGCCATATTCTCCACGCACTGTGGTTATGACAAAAGAAAACAACAATAGTTCAACCTCACGCCAAAGAGCTCTGACGGCTAACTGAATTACCGCAACCCTGCCATAACATGCTGCTATCAGTTAGCATGCCTCAATCACTAAACTTTTTTCACAAATTCAGATTTTAATTTCATTGCACCAATACCCACAATTTTACAATCAATATTATGATCACTATCCACCAAGCGAATATTTTTAACTTTAGTCCCTACTTTAACAACCGTTGAAGAACCTTTAACTTTAAGGTCCTTAATGACTGAAACTGTATCGCCATCAGTCAGCATATTCCCATTTGAATCCTTAACAACCAAATGATCACTCGAATCGTCATCATCCGAACTTGCACCCCATTCATGTGCACATTCAGGACAAACATATAACACGCCATCTTCATACGTATAGGAAGAATTGCACTGCGGACAATCGGGTAATGGACTCATGATTAGTTCCAATTTAAGTTATTTAAGCGTAAATGCTAACCTATAGACAGAGCGCATTGCGCACAGCATTGCTTTAAAAATTTCCTATATTAGCATATTGAGTATCACCGGAGCACCCATCACAGTAGGCTTTACAGCTATACCGGTCATATTTCTCATCCTTATCTTTCCAGTTAAGTTCCCAAGTCGACATACCCTTTGAATTTAACACGACATTAACCTTTTTTTCAAAATACCGAAAACGACTCCCTCCTTTTTTCTCCATCAACACACATCGAATATTAACAGCATCATCTTCAGCGACTTTTGTAACATTGATTGTGCCACTGATACGATGCGTGACCTCAGCGTAGGCACTCCCTAGAGTGACTATCAGTAACATAATTATTTTTAAAAAAATATTCATACCTTTCACTTCCTATTATTATTTTCTTTAATTCCGAACAGCATTGCCCTCAAGACTTAGCCGAATATCCTCTGCCACTTTCACCGCTACCGCATTACCCGTAAGATTCAATTGAATACTCGTTGCCTCTTTCAGCACAGAATAATTATTATTAACCTCAGAACTTGAAACTAAAGTCTCTTTTACCTGACTCCAACTCCCTTCCAAAGTTAAAGTAACACCCACAGCCTCTTTAACGCTAATCGCAGTACCCACCAACATTAAATGAACATTGCTAGCTTCTTTAATACTCTCGTCATGTCCATTGCGGCTTCTTTCAGTTGCCGCAATGCCTGGCATTTTAACCTTATCCGATAAAAGTCCTACTCCCTCAGACATCTCGAGTTTAATCTGAGAATCATCCTTTACACTGCTTACATTTATAGCCTCAGTATTTTTAACTTTTAATATACGATTCAATTCATCGCGTTTAACCACAGGTGTTTCTTTCGCTTTTCCTGAGCGCTTTACAGTGCCTTTTTTAACACGGGGCATAACGCTAACAATACTGGACTGAAAAGCAGATTCATCAACCTGAGCGCTTTCAGTCTCTATTATTTGGTTTTCTGTTGGCGAAACCAATCTTTTGACTTTAGAGGGTGCACAGCCCGCCATAAAAACTATAAACAAGCCTATAAATGCACCCCGATGAATTGCTACTTTTAAAAAACTCATTATTGATTTATATATAATTAGGAAAAGCTTACACCGTCTCATAGCGTGATTTCAAAAAACACCACCTTATCTATTTAAATAACCTTCAAACCCTATATCCTCACCAAATCCTGATCAAGCTAACAAATAAAAGTATCTTGTGCTTTTATAATCTAAAAAATCACCTATTTAACACTGATTGAATTTTTGGCAAACCCATCACTAAGCTTGTGCCGACCACAAACCCTGAAACCAAATCCGCTACCAGCGACGGCAAAAAAAATAACATCGAATGTACCGTATCAACATAGTGTACAAACATACCACCACCAACCACTAACATGGCCACCGTACCTATAACCGTTAATATCCGAATAACCTTGGGTAAAGAAGCAACTAAAACCTCACCACACAATCGAAAACCACGCGCCTTGAGCCCTGTTAATAAAATAGATCGTTTAATAAAATACAGGCCTACATCATCCATTCGAACTAAAAAAGCGACAAAACCATAAACACCTACCGTTGCCAGTAAAGCGATTAAACTAACCACCATAATCTGAACAGGCAAAACCTGATCAATCACCGTCTCTAAAGTAATGACAATAATTTCAATCGACAGAATAAAATCAGTCCGTATGGCAGCTTTAATTTTTATCGCTTCAGTTTGGGTCTTTCCTGTCTCCTTTAGAGACTGATGAACAACTCCTTCTTTCATACTATAGCGTGAAAACCACTCAAATATTTTTTCAGTTCCCTCATAACTAAGATAACTACCACCGACGAGTAATATCGGCACAATCAGCTCAGGTAAAAAACTACTTAATAAAAAAACGATGGGTAAAATAATTATTTTATTAACGAATGACCCTTTGGTAATCGCCCAAATAACAGGCAATTCACGTGCAGCAGGAAAGTCAGTCGCTTTCTCAGCATTCACTGCAAGGTCATCACCCAACAAGCCTACTGTTTTTTTAACCGCAACCTTACTCATTAGCGCGGTGTCTTCCAGCAACATCGCCACATCATCAAGAATAACAAAAAGTCCAGTCGCCATATCTAGTAACCCCTAAAAACCTTTAAAAAGTGGATCCCCCTCACCCCGGCTAATTCGTTCAAACCGTTTACTGCCCTTAAGCCTTATCCTGCGTAGTGGCTCAAACATTCTACTAGGATGATCATGGCTTTTTTCGTTATCTTTCAACGTTACACACAGGTATAGGGCGCTCATGTGAACAGCCCACTTAAATCATTTTGGTATTTTCAACAATCAAAGTCATAATCTCAGCATCACAAGCTCCACATCCAGTGGTTGCGCCGGTTGCACTCGAAATTTTATCCAGATCAAAACCTTGTGCAATTAACGATAAAACCTTCCCATGAGTGGTCCCCGTACAATCACAAATGATTTGACTTTGATTATCTTGATCGTAAACGCTCATAAAGAATAGGACTATTTGCTATTGACTCGTGGATAAAATAGTAACGTTGATTTTATCATAAGAAAATGACAATCATACTCAAAGAAAAACCATTGCCATTAGGTCTCTGCCTGAAAGCATAAAGACAAAAGCCAATGAGTGATCAAAAAAAAACCGTCAACAGACGGTTTAGAGTAAAACAATTAAGAAATAGAACTTCAATCATCCTTAAATGGCACCTTCACCCGACTCCCCTGTCCGAATACGAATCACTTGCTCTAAAGACGTCACAAAAATTTTACCGTCGCCAATTTTTCCTGTTTTAGAAACCTCGACTAATACAGCCAAGGCCGTATCAACAATATCCTCAGAAACAGCAATTTCTAATTTCACTTTAGGGAGAAAATCCACCACATACTCGGCGCCACGGTAGAGCTCTGTATGCCCTTTCTGACGACCAAAGCCTTTCACTTCTGTCACGGTTAAACCCGCTATTCCAATTTCAGATAATGCTTCACGAACATCATCCAATTTAAACGGTTTAATAATCGCTGTGATCAATTTCATCGTTACTCCTACTCATTAAATACTTTTTTTTCTGTTGTTGCCCTAGGGCTCATTACCGATTAAATAATGACTAACAAACGACCTTTTTAAACAAGCCGCACCTTTTAAAAACTAAACCCCCAGCCCCCGCAGCGCAATACACAACGACTGTAGAGTTTGATATAACTTAGGATGTGACTTTTCATAATCCGCAATGGCAAGTGCCAATCCTTCTTCAGCCATCGCAATAAGTTCAGGGTTTTGCTCCGACCGTAGATACTCATGACTGGTCAGCTTGGCTAAAACAGCAACACTTTGTGCTTGTTCTTGGTCAATAGTTTCAATTAATTGAATATCACGTTGTAACTGTTCGGTTAAACTTAAAAGTTGGCTACGCTGCTCACGCGTTAGTTGATCGGCTTGTTCAATCAGAGCGTTTATTTTAACTATAGTATCTTGAATCATGGCACGGTACCCCTCTAGCTTCAATTTAAACTATAACTCACTTGATCTTTTTTACGCCTATAAGTTAACAATACACTTAATTTGTACTCTTGTGACAATCTCTGCGTCAAAACGCTTAAACGCCTTCAGACAAATAAAAATCTATTTTAAAAACTAACCGATACGTCGATAAATTTATTTCTTTTTTAGATTCCCCCAAATATGAGCATTTGCAGTAGATTCTAACGACTCTACGTCATTCGACTTCTGATCATAGTGGTCTATTGTTTTGCGCGTTGTTTCTTGCTCTCTTTTAAGCGATCCTTTTTGTTTTTTAGTTCGCTTTACTTTTTTTACTTTAGGACTTTTCTTTGGCATTGGCGGCGCCACTGCATCGACCTCAAAACCCACAATTTCTTCTCGTTCTAACTGGATTGAATTACGTTTCTCTATAACCGAAAAATGCTGGTATTCATGGTGTGAAATTAGAGAAATAACCAACCCTTTTTCTCCCGCTCGCCCTGTTCGTCCTACTCTATGCACATAGTCATTGGGTGATCGCGGTAAATCATAATTAATAACACACGGTAACTGGTCAATATCAATTCCCCGTGATGCCACATCGGTGGCCACTAAAATATGTGTTTTACCGGCCTTAAAATTCTTGAGTGCCGCTATACGCACCGATTGCTCTTTATTCGAATGCATAGCAACAGCTTCAATCTCTCTTTTCTCAA
Source organism: Methylococcales bacterium (assembly GCA_030753675.1). Classification (GTDB taxonomy): domain Bacteria; phylum Pseudomonadota; class Gammaproteobacteria; order Methylococcales; family Methylomonadaceae; genus OPU3-GD-OMZ. The sequence goes on along the minus strand of JASMBU010000004.1, from coordinate 39,237 downwards.
GCTTTTTTACCAAATTATCACACGTTCGTTTAGCACTACAGAAAATCAAAACCTGTCGCCAATCATTCTCACGGATCAAATACGCCAAGAGATCATTCTTTTGATGATGATTTACGGTAATCGCTCGCTGCTCTATTTCCAACTCATCTTCAAACTCATCTATATTAATAATTTCAGGTGCTGTCATCACATTGCGTACTAATGCCGTAATACTTTCTGGAAAAGTCGCCGTAAACATCAAATTCTGACGTTTATTGGGTAATAGCTTACCAATGCGTTCAATCTCTTCTTGAAAATCACCTTTCATCAAGCGATCGACTTCGTCAATAACCAAAGCTTTCACTTGATTAAACTTAATCGCATTTTGATCTGCCAAGTTTAGCAACCGTCCTGGCGTTGATACCAATACATCCACACCACCTCGCAAGGCTTGCATTTGAGGATTAATTTTTACACCACCGTATACACTCAAACACTTAAGCGTAGGCTGGATATTTTTAGCTAATTCAGAAAAAACATCGGCCACTTGAATCGCTAATTCACGCGTAGGAACCAACACAATAATTTGTACACAATTGCTTGCCACTCTTTCCGTTGCATTAAAGCGCTGAGTGCGCCCAATTTTAGAATAAACATTTTGATTGCTCAAATTATCTAATAACGGCAAGACAAAAGCAGCCGTTTTCCCAGACCCTGTATCCGCACGCGCAAGAACATCTTTACCTTCTAAAATTGCAGGTATCGTTTTATCTTGAATCTCAGTTGGGTTTTCGAACCCCATCGCTTTAATCGCAGATAGAATTTCATCAGAAAAAGAGAATGATTCAAAATCAGTACCGAGAATATCTATTTTCATAGCCAATAATTTAAAAATTAAGTAGTCCTTATTTTAACCTAAATTTAGGATTTAATGAGTACTGATAGACACTCTAACTAACCCTTAGCCTCTCTAACTGATCAGAAATAAAAAACGCCTGACACCTTTACTTCTTTCAGAATGAATCCACCATATCTTATTATTTACCCAACACCTTCTCCATCTTTCTCAACTAATACACCATCTTTGAAAATGGCTTTATACTTAATACTCCCATCTTCATTCCATTCAATAAAAGAGCCGTCTAAGTCATCATCTTTATAGTTTTCTTCCCCTTTCTTATTCCCGCTCTCAAACCAGATCGTATTTAATCCTATCTTCTTGCCATTTTCAAAGTTGACTTCGTTCCGTTTTTGTCCATTTTCGTAATATCCAATCCATAACCCATATTGTTTTCCATTTTTAATATGACCTTCATATTCTTTCTCGCCACTCTTATAAAGCTTTTTTACAAACCCTTCTCTCACACCAAAAAATTTATCTAACAATCCCATAATAATTCCTTAAAACAATTAACCTATTTATTTTTTAAAAACCATCAACACTACGTCGCACAACGCCCATCTCAATAGATCGCTTATTGTACTGTCATCTTCAACTACTCTCGCAAATGACCTTCGCCATAAACCACCCATTTGTAAGTTGTCAATTGGTCAGGGCCCACCGGTCCCCGGGCATGTAGTTTATCAGTACTAATTCCAACGACCGCCCCTAATCCATAATCACCGCCTCCTGACAATCTTGTTGAAGCATTAATTAATACCGATGCTGAATCAATTTGCTGCTCAAAGCATTGTGCTTGAGCCAAACTTTGCGTAACTATGCCATCGGTATGTCCCGAGCCATAATGATTAATATGCGCAATGGCCGCCTCTAAACCACTCACCATTTTTATTGACAACAGCGGCGCTAAATACTCACTGTGCCAGTCTTCTTCTGTCGCCAACTCAACGTTGGATAAAATTTTCCGTGTGTTTTCACACCCTCGTAGCGTAATACCTTTTTCCGCAAAAGCCGCTGCCAACAAGGGCAAGACTTTATTTGCCCCATTCTGGTCAACCAATAACGTTTCGAGCGCATTACAGACTTGAATACTTTGGCATTTTGAGTTCACAGCTAACGCAACGGCTTGCTTTAAATCTGCATCATCCGCAATATAAAGATGACAAATACCATCGTAATGTTTAATTACAGGAATTCGAGTTCCTTCAGCAATACGCTTTATGAGTCCCTTCCCGCCGCGTGGAATTAAAACATCCACATAGCCATCCAGAGCCAGTAATTCACTCACCGCAGCATGCCCCGGTGTACGAATAATTTGTATGGCATGTTCCGACAACCCTCCAGCGACCGCTCCAGCAATCATGGCATCGGCCAATAACACATTAGTTTGCAATGCCTCTGATCCTCCGCGTAGGATAATCGCATTACCACTTTTAATACAAACACCTGCCGCATCAATAGTGACATTGGGTCTTGACTCATAAATCATCCCAACCACGCCTATCGGAACCGATTTTTTATAAACCTGAAGCCCTTTAGGGTTGGTATGCCCTGCCAAAATTCGATTTAATGGATCCGGTGTCTGAGCGACCTTCCTTAGCCTAGACAACATATAGTTAAATACGTCCTCGTTAAGCGTTAGGCGTTTAAGTATCGCCGCCGACTGGCCTGATTCTTTCGCTTTTTCAACCTCTTGTGCATTAACCCGTAATACTTGAGATTGAATCCCCTCAAGCGCCTCAGCCATTTGAACCAGCGCATTATTACGTAAAGATTCAGATGTTGACGATAATAGCCGTGATGCAACACGACTTTTCTTAGCACTGGCTAAAACAGTATCAGTATTCATATCTACACATCTTATTATTAAAAAACATACTCACAATACGGTATCTGTCAAATCAATCTCAGTGAGTACTAGAGATATTTCCTAGCCATCTCCGCCAATGGAACGGCTTTAATCAGATGCGCATGCCCGGCGCTACCAAATGCCTCATAGCGCATCTGACAAAGTTCCTGCATAGCATCACGTGCAGCTTGATAAATCTTTCGAGGATCTAATTCAGCGGCATTATCAGATTGTGCGATATAGTGTCGAATAGCCCCCGTTGAAGCCATCCGTAAATCGGTATCAATATTAACCTTACGAACCCCATAGTTGATCCCTACAACAATTTCTGCTACCGGCACACCATAGGTTTGAGGAATATTACCGCCATGGCTATTAATAATTTTCAACCACTCTTGAGGAATAGAACTCGATCCATGCATCACAAAATGTGTATTCGGCAAGCATTGTTGTAAGCGCTTTAGATGACTTATCACCAACACATCCCCGGCAGGGGGTTTACTAAATTTATAAGCACCATGACTGGTACCAATCGCGACGGCCAAAGCATCAACCTGCGTTTGTTTAACAAATTCAATTGCCTCATCCGGATCAGTTAACAGCTGACTATGATCAACAGTCTTATTACCCTCTTCCACCTTGTTTTCTAGCGACCCTAAACAACCAATCTCACCTTCAATTGATACGCCACAGGCATGGGCCATATTTGCAACTGTTTGCGTCACTTTTACGTTATATTCAAATGATGCCGGCGTCACCATATCCTCCAACAAAGATCCGTCCATCATGACTGAACTAAATCCAGACTGAATCGCCTGCGCACAAATTGTTGGCGAAGGCCCATGATCCCGGTGCATAACCATAGGAATATGCGGGTACTGTTCCACAACTGCACAAATCAGATGCCGTAAAAAGACTTCCCCTGCATACCTATTTGCCCCTGCTGAACCTTGCATAATCACTGGACTATCACAATTATCCGCCGCCTGCATAATGGCTTGAACTTGTTCCATATTACTAACATTAAACGCCGGAACAGCAAAATTGTGTTCAGCAGCATAATCTAAAAGTTGTCGTAATGAAACTAAGGCCATACAGCACGCTCCTTTGAGGTTATTTTTCAGGCCCTACCATAGCACTCCAAGCAATTTATTTGTCGATAATGATCTATTTTATCACCACAAAGTTATACACAAAAAATGTGGATAACTTTGTGGGCTAATTGTTTGTCACCCACTAAGGGCATTATATTTACAGCACTATTGCACCTCTGACCAATTTTCAGACACAAAATAAAACCCTTTAAAGTCAATAGCTTACCGTATACACATTTAAAAACAATAACTTATAGTGCTTTGCTGATACATTGCATCTATGTGTTACACCTATTGTGTTTAAATACCTAAAAATACTTGACAACGTCGTCACAAAACTTAGATTCATCCTACATCGCCTTTTCAACTTTAAAAAGGCTACCACCAGAAACCTTGAACTATAACGATTAAGACAATAAGACCGATATTTTTCTAATATCCAACCCTATTTTCTTTGCACGTAAAAATGATTAAGTTTTAAAAACACCTTATCCCCTACTCCCCGTAAGTGGTATAAATCTAATAACTACGCGATGACCACAATGTCACCTTATAGCCCTTTTAATATCAATGACAACAAAATACTTAACACATACCACCACTAATCTAATTACAGGTTTTCTTGGCGTTGGCAAAACAACAGCCATTTTAGATTTACTCGGACAAAACCACCTAACAAAACTTGGGCGGTATTAGTTAATGAATTTGGAAAAATAGGCCTTGATGGCGTTTTCTATAGCGCTGCCGGTGTCGCCGTTAAAGAAATAGCGGGGGGATGTTTGTGCTATGCGGTAAATTTACCGTTTCAAGTCAACATTAATAACCTACTCAAAGAAGCCACTCCAGACCGTCTTCTAATTGAACCCAGTGGGCTGGGTCATCCTAAACCAGTTTTAGAGATGCTTTCGAGCGGCTTATTTAAGGAGGTACTTGACCTTAAAGCAAATATTTGCCTAGTAGACCCCAGAAAATTAACAGACCCTCGCTACGCTCAGCACCAAACCTTCCGCGACCAAATTGCCTTGCCGGATGTCTTAATAGCCAATAAAACAGATTTAGCTGATCATAATGCCATCGAGATATTTAAACAATGGGGCAAAGAAGTCTCACCCCCCAAAGAACTCATTGCCCAAACCCACAAGGACAACTAGATGCATCCTGGCTCAACCTACCCAGAAACCCACAGAGACAAGCCTCATTCACGCACGCAAACAAAAGTGCTTCTTTACGCCCAACTGAAAATGACCTCGATACGCTCTACAACCACGCTGATGATTATCAGAGTTTTGGCCAACGGTTCCCAGCACAATACTGTTTCGATTTTGAACAATTACAGACGCAATTAAGCCAACTTAACGCAGAAAGAATAAAAGGCCTCTTAAACACCAACCAAGGCTGGTTTATTGTTAACGGTTCTGACGGACAATTAAATTATCGAAGGTGTTCTGCCTCATCAACCCAATGTATTGAAATTATCTTGCGAGAGGATATGACACTCAATATTTCAACCACACTCAACGCCTGCAGAACGGATGATCAATAAAATACTAAGCGTGTAAAAACACTGCCCTACAATGTTCTATCGAGCAGTAGTGCATCATAATATAAGCCAATTTACAATCGCTTCTGCAGTTGGTTTCAATCAAAATCAATTTTACAGCCTACCTGTTAAACTTTTTATTCTAAATAATGTATTTTTCTTTTTTTAACCTTTAACGTAAACTCTAAATACACCACAACGGTAGGACTGGAACATTAATGGACAATCCCAAAACACCAAAAGTTAATCTTCCGTATTTTGACTATTTGCTTCATTCTTTAGCACAAGAAGATCCTGACGTAACCCAAAGTTTTGGCCGTCATGTTCATTGGGGATATTGGTCAAGGCCCAGTACAGCCACCTTAACTAGTGCTGATTTTGCACGTGCGGCTGACCGCCTAAGTCAGCAGGTTTGTGTTGCTGGGAAGGTTGAAGGAAAACAAGTTGTCTTAGATGTGGGGTGCGGCTTTGGTGGCACCTTAGCCCTTATAAATGAAACACAATCCAACATGACACTACACGGTTTAAATATTGATAACCGTCAATTACAACGCGCGCAAACACGGGTTAAACCGAAACCACCTAACACACTCCAGTTTCATCAAGGAAATGCTTGTGCTTTACCCTACCCAGACCAGGTTTTTGATCGCGTCTTAGCTGTCGAGTGTATATTCCATTTTCCCGATAGAGCGCAGTTTTTAAAAGAAGCATTTCGGGTCTTAAAACCGGGTGGCATATTATCCCTTTCTGATTTTACCCCTAAAAAAGTTATTGCACCGCTCATGAAAATAACGCTGCCCAAACCCTTTGATGTTGGATTTTACGGCCAATGCCGTGTCGACACGCCTTTACACCAGTATCATGCTTTAGCCAAGCAAACGGGGTTCACCACAATCACCGAAAAAAACATTACTGATAACACCCTTCCCACTTATCGTTATTTACGAACAATTGGTGCCCAACAAAAACAACTCCACTTTACTGCACTCATTGAAACACTGACAATAGAACTTCTCAGCCGACTCCATCTACTAGACTACTATATCTTGGCCTACCAAAAGCCCAAACATTAAAAAAGGCGCATTCTGAACATCATCAGAATACGCCTTCACCTGGCAATAGGTACCTGAGTTTATCGCTGATTGCTACTTTATTCAGCAACCAGAGTCACAACCCTTCTTACCGATAAACAACGGTAATCACTATCGCCCTTATTTTCTAAACCATTAACTTATAATTCTTTTGCTTTACCCATTAATTTATCAGCATATTCTTTAAAACCTGCATGCGATAAATAAAGAATATAGAGCCCAGCAAAGATGAAGAAGGCATACATGGCTAACATAGTCCAACTGGTACTCGTACCGCCACCAATAGTAAAACCTAAATGCACATCAGTCGGCTCGCCGGTTTCAGGAATTAACTTCAAATGGATCAAATAACGGCTCGCTTCAGTGAAACTATGCGTTGTGTTCACGGTACCCGTTGTATGTTTAGCCGCTTCTTTGAAAAGTATACGCTTACCTTCTGGCTCTTTAGTGATTTCATATTCCATTGATACACCCCGTAACATGGTACCAATATAATCAAAAACTAAATTAGTTGGGGTGTTAATCTCAGGAATTGAAGCACAATACTCTTCACCCGGTGCGATAAAAGGCTGGTAAGCCGTGTAATGAACCCACTCACCATCAATTTCAATCTTACATTGGTCCGTATCCGTTCCAGCCGCACCACCGTGTGCCCAAAGTGATGTCGAAAATAACAAACCTATAACCACTAAAAATACACCTGAAAAATTCTTATTTATATTCATTTTAACCTTCCGTTTTATCGTAACTACTCATAACAAACACTTAAACACGAGACCTCATCAAGTTTCAGCCTTTGCCCCACCCCATAAAATCTGCAAAACTGCTGCAAATAACTTATGAATACTACCACACCATCTTATATATTCAAAGCAACCAACCCCCAAAACAAAGCCCAACCACCTGAGTTTTACCGATTTTATACCACGCCCCCCTATTGTTAATTTACCTCACTTTTCGTAAACTAAACTCATCTACTTAGCAGGATAGTTAAAGTGCCAGAACTTAAAAAATCACCTGCATGGCAGGCTTTAAATGCTCATTATGAACGTATTTACCCCGTTCATATGCGCGACCTTTTTGACCAAGACCCTCATAGATTTGAAAAGTTCTCTTTGCAAATCAACGATATCTTGTTTGATTTTTCAAAAAATAGAATTACTGAAGAGTCACTTACCCTATTAACCAATCTCGCTAATCACAGCGGGCTAAAAAATCAAATTGAAGCCATGTTCCGTGGCGATCCTATCAACACCACTGAGAATAGACCTGCCCTGCATACCGCTCTTCGTGGCAGCCGACAAAACACGCCTATTTATGTTAACAATCAGGATATTAACCCTGAGATAAGCCGAGTTCTCAATAGAATAGAGCACTTTTGCGACCAAATAAGATCCGGGAAATGGCGCGGCTATAGCGGAAAAAAAATCACGCATATCATTAATATCGGCATTGGCGGCTCAGACTTAGGCCCCAAGACCGTATTAACAGCACTACAACCCTACGCCGACGAGAACATTAAAGTCCATTTTGTTTCTAATGTTGACCAGGCCAACATCATTGAAACAATCTCAACACTCTCCCCTGAAACCACTCTGTTTGTTATCGCCTCAAAAACCTTCACAACCCAAGAAACCATGACCAATGCACATTCTGCAAGACAATGGCTCATGAGCGCTGCAAAAAATACACATGCTATCAGCAAGCATTTTGTGGCTATTTCAACCAACCAACCGGCCGCCATTGATTTTGGTATCGCTTCTGATAATATCTTTGAATTCTGGGATTGGGTCGGCGGACGCTACTCGCTCTGGTCTGCTATAGGCTTATCTATTGCCATTAGCATTGGTTTCAAGAACTTTACCCAGTTACTCCAAGGCGCCAATGATGTAGACCATCATTTCAAAAATGCACCTTTCGAAAGCAATATTCCCATCGTCATGGCTTTACTTGGCATTTGGTACAACAACTTTTTTAATGCTGCCTCATACGCCATCCTGCCTTACGCACATTCTTTGCGTTATTTTTCTGATTATCTTCAGCAATGCGATATGGAAAGCAATGGAAAAAGCATCGATCGTAACGGTCTTAAAGTAAACTATGAAACCGGCCCCATTATTTGGGGGCAATCAGGCCCTAACGGGCAACATGCTTTTTTCCAACTGATACACCAAGGTACTAAACTTGTTCCCTGTGACTTCATTGCTCCGGCTCATAACCGCTACGAATCTCCCGATCAACACGCTATATTACTAGCAAACTTTCTCGCTCAACCTGAAGCACTCATGCAAGGGCAAACGATTGAACAAGTCCAAGAAGAATTAGATCAAAACCAACTACCGCCATCACTCCTACAATCCAAAATATTCTCTGGGAACCGTCCCTCCAATAGTTTTCTTTTCAAAGAGGTTAACCCTAAAACAATCGGCTCACTAATTGCTTTGTATGAACACAAAATATTTGTCCAAGGTTGCATCTGGAACATCAATTCCTTTGACCAGATGGGGGTCGAGCTTGGAAAAAAACTAGCCTGCTCTATTGTCCCCGAACTTCAAAACAACCAACCGATAAGTAGTCACAACTGTTCGACCAATGGCTTAATCAATTATTATAAAAAGATCAAGTCATCATGAACAAATCCAAACAATCCATAATCTTGGTGTTAACCATTTATGGCTTGTTTACCACCCTGCTCATTACCTCTGAAATTAAATCACGTTATTTCCCCTCACAACTTGAACGCATTAAACGTTCTGGCGTTTTAACCATATTAACCCGAACAGACCCAACCACTTACTATCAAAACGATAATGGTTTTGCAGGCTTTGAATACGACCTTGTTAATTTATTTGCTGACTACCTTGGCGTTAGCGCCGCCTTTAAAACACCGGCAACATTCGATCAAATCCTAAATGATATTCAAACCAATAAAGCAGATATTGCTGCCGCGGGTATTACCATCACCGAACAACGCCAAAAAACATTAGCCTTTTCACCGCCGTATCATGAAATCACAGAACAAATCATTTACCGTACCGGCACACCAAGGCCCAAAGAAGCCAAAGATCTCGCTAACGGTATTTTAGAGGTCGTTAAAGGAACTAGCCATGTTGATACCTTGCATAACCTTAAACAAAAAACGCCCAATTTACACTGGCTCATCAACGACACCTTAAGTACAGACGGCCTGCTATTTTTACTAAACCAAAACCTCATTGACTACACTGTAGCCGACTCCAATCAAATAACACTCATTCGTCGATTCTATCCTCAACTGAACATCGCCTTTGATATCTCACCCCCTCGTCAATTGGCTTGGGCCATGCACTTATCGCCTGATAAAAGCCTACTGCGTGCTACCACGCACTTCTTTAAACTCATTAAACAAAACAAAAAACTCGAACAACTCATAGATCGCCATTATCGCTATGCCGAGAAAATGACCTATGCAAACAACTGCATATTTAGACAACACATTAAAAGCCGACTACCCCACTACCAAAAAATATTTGAATCTGCAGCCAATGAACAAGAGTTAGACTGGCGCCTTATTGCCGCTATTGGTTATCAAGAATCTCATTGGCGAAGAAATGCTATCTCCCCTACCGGTGTTCGAGGCATTATGATGCTTACACGATCAACGGCTAAACAGTTGGGCTTTAACAATAGAATAAAACCTGAAAACAGCATCAGAGGCGGAGCACTGTATTTTAAACAACGCCTCAATCGTATCCCTACCAGCGTTCCTACTCCCGACCGAATCTGGATGGCGTTAGCGGCTTACAATATTGGCTATGGTCACTTAGACGATGCGCGCATTCTCACACAAGAACAAGGCGGTAATCCAAACAAATGGATGGATGTCAAAAAACACCTGCCCTTGTTAAGCCAAAAAAAATGGTATAAAAAAACAAAATACGGCTATGCGCGCGGCCACGAACCCGTACTTTACGTCGAAAACATACGTAATTATTATGATTTACTGACCTGGCTCACTGAAAATAATTCAATTGAAGAACAAGCCATGAAACCCCTGCCAAAACTGTCAACAGTACCCCATAAAGACATCGTAATAATCAACCCTGCGCTCTAAAAATTACCGAATTAATCTACCGCCTTTGCTTAAAGAAATTTACTAACAATTGACTACACTCATCGGCTAAAACATCAGCAACCCAAGGCACCTGATGATTAATGAACCGTAAATCTGATAACTGAAGCGCGCTCACAATGGCGCCACGTTTAGGGTCTTTGGCACCAAATACCACGCGACCAATACGCGCATGTACAATGGCACCCACGCACATTAAACACGGCTCCAAGGTTACATAAAGCGTCGTATCTAACAACCGATAATTCGACACCCTCTCCCCCGCCTGACGAATTGCCATAATTTCTGCATGCGCTGTTGGATCATTGTCCACAATCGGACGATTCCAGCCTTCACCAATAACAGTTTCATCTTTAACAAGCACCGCCCCAACGGGCACTTCCCCTTCAGACTCAGCCAAATGCGCCAATCGAACAGCATGACGCATATACGCAATATCATTCAACACTACACTCCTTAATCTGAAACACCTGCATGCGATAGCCTATTATTTTTACCTACAAAAAAGCCCCGTTAAGATCACACCTTACCGAGGCTTTTATTGAGGAACGCTTTAGTTCTCGTCTAGAGACTACTCCCACTCAATGGTCGCCGGTGGCTTTCCTGAAATATCATAAGTCACTCTAGAAATACCATCAACTTCATTGATAATTCGCCTCGAAACAAGATCCAAAAACTCATACGGTAAATGCGCCCAGCGCGCCGTCATAAAATCTATCGTCTCAACAGCTCGAAGAACAATCACAAAATCATAACGCCGGCCATCACCCATAACACCGACCGACTTGACCGGTAAAAAAACCGCAAACGCTTGACTGACTTTATCGTATAAATCATGACGGTAAAGCTCTTCTATAAAAATAGCATCGGCATAACGTAATAGGTCAGCATATTCCTTTTTAACCTCACCTAAAATTCTTACACCCAAACCGGGCCCCGGAAATGGGTGCCGATTTATCATCGTCTCAGGCAGCCCTAATTCAGCACCCAACCGTCTAACTTCGTCTTTAAATAATTCTCTTAACGGCTCAACCAACTTCAAGGTCATATTTTCCGGCAACCCACCGACATTATGATGCGACTTAATCAAATGTGCTTTGCCACTTTTGGCGCCAGCCGACTCAATCACATCGGGGTAAATAGTTCCCTGCGCCAACCATTTTGCATCCGTTAATAATCCGGCTTGCTCATCAAATATTTCAACAAATAAATTGCCAATTATTTTTCGTTTTACTTCAGGATCAACAATGCCTTCCAAGGCATCAAGATAACGCTGCTCAGCATTAACACGAATAACATAGATACCCATATGCTCAGCAAACATATCCATGACTTGGTCACCTTCATTTAACCGCAGCAACCCCGTATCAACAAACACACACACTAATTGCTTGCCAATCGCCTTATGTAACAATGCCGCAACAACCGATGAATCAACCCCTCCTGACAGCCCTAAAACCACTTGCTCACCGGCAACGGACTCTTTAATACTCACAACAATCTCATCAATAATATTTTTTGAATTCCAAAGCGCCGAACACCCACAAATATCCACTACAAAGCGAAATAAAATCTTCCCTCCTTGTTTAGTATGGGTGACTTCAGGATGAAACTGTACGCCAAAGAACTGTCGACTTTCATCGGCAATGCCTGCAATAGGTGCACTCTCAGTACTGGCAATTAAATTAAAACCTTCAGGTAATCGCTCAACCCTGTCACCGTGACTCATCCAAACATCTAACAAACCATACCCTTCTGCTGAAGATGAATCTTCAATATCCACCAACAAACTGGAATGTTCTCTGGCATGAACTTGCGCATAACCAAATTCACGATGATCAGATGCCTCTACGCGCCCTCCTAACTGCTCCGTCATTGTTTGCATGCCATAACAAATGCCTAACACCGGGACGCCTAAGGTAAAAATGCTTTCAGGCGCTCTTGGAGTATTATAACTGGTTACCGTTTCTGGACCGCCCGATAAAATAATACCGTTCGGTACAAAATCAATCACTTCCTGATCACTACATTCACATGAAAAAATTTCACAATAAACACCAATCTCCCTAATCCTTCGGGCAATTAACTGCGTATATTGAGAACCAAAATCTAGAATTAAGATTTTATGAGAATAAATAGCTGCTGTTTGTTCGTTACTCACGGTATTTTTTTTATAAATTGAATTAAAAGGGAAAATGTAACGTCAAGGCCGTTACAAGAAAATCAATCTAATCGGTAATTAGGCGCTTCTTTGGTAATAGTGACATCATGAACATGGCTTTCCCGCATGCCCGCATTAGTCACCCTGACAAATTCAGCATCATTGTGTAAAGCCTTGATCGACTCACACCCGGTGTAACCCATAGAAGCACGAATACCACCAATCAACTGATAAATAATGGCATTAAGCCCTCCCTTATAGGGCACACGCCCTTCGATACCTTCAGGCACAAGTTTCTCAACCGTATCCGCTTCTTCTTGAAAATAACGATCACTTGACCCTTGCTTCTGCGCCATTGCACCCAATGACCCCATCCCACGATAGGTCTTATATGAACGGCCCTGAAATAACTCCACATCACCTGGCGCTTCTTCTGTTCCTGCAAATAAGCCGCCTAACATCACCGCATGGGCACCAGATGCCAATGCTTTCGCAACATCCCCTGAATAACGAATACCCCCATCTGCAATAAAAGGCACACCGGTTCCCCGCAAGGCTTCGGAAACATTATTAATGGCTGTAATTTGTGGCACACCCACTCCGGCGACAATACGTGTGGTACAAATGGACCCAGGACCAATCCCTACTTTTACGCCATCGGCACCGGCTTCAACCAGTGCCGTTGCTGCCTCGGCTGTCGCAATATTACCGCCAATAACCTGAAGATCAGGGTACATCTCTTTAATAAGCCTAATTCGCTGTAGCACGCCGCTAGAATGTCCATGTGCTGTATCAACCACCACCACGTCGACACCCGCCTGAACTAATGCTGAAACGCGTCCTTCCGTATCCGCTCCGGTACCTACTGCTGCACCGACGCGCAATCGTTCAAAACCATCCTTGCTGGCCTGTGGATAGTCTTTTGCTTTTTGAATATCTTTAACCGTAATTAAACCACGCAGATGAAAATCCTTATTAACAACCAAGACCTTCTCAATACGGTGCTCATGTAACAAGGCAATGGCTTCTTGTTGTTTAGCCTCCTCGCTCACGGTAATTAATCTATCTTTAGGCGTCATTACTTTTGTGACCGACTCATCAAGTCGTGTCTCAAAACGAAGATCACGACTCGTCACGATACCCAGTAAATCATCGCCATCAACAACAGGAACCCCAGAAATATTATGTTGCTGCGTTAAAGCCATGACGTCCTTAATAGTCATAGATGGTGAAACCGTAATCGGCTCTCTAATAACGCCGCTCTCAAACTTTTTTACACACCCTACTTCGTAAGCTTGTTGCTCAATAGTCATATTCTTATGAAGAATACCTATTCCACCTTCTTGGGCAATATTTATCGCTAATCGTGATTCTGTTACGGAATCCATTGCCGCTGATACCAATGGAATATTAAGGCTAATTTCACGCGTCAGTTGCGTTGACAAATCCACATCCTTCGGTAACACCGTCGAATGCGCAGGGACTAATAAAACGTCATCAAAAGTAAGAGCTTCCTGAATTATCCGCATACACCAACCAAAATTTAAAAAATAACTAAGTATTATACAACGGCAAGACGGTTTTTTTTTAATTCTATTACACAAAAACTATTTTTCAGTGACAAACAGTGCCTCTATTTGACTAAAAGACTCAATGCCTTCTGGTTTTATTTCTTGCCCACTAACGCGCGCCAAGAAAACGGGAATTAATGCCCCAACCATCACAGATTCCAAAAAAGCCGCCTTTAATACCCACGCACAAATCATCGCAAAAACATTCACCCAAAGACCCATTTCAAAAGGAACGATCCCGTCAACCCACGCCCAAGGATAAAGAAAAACAATATAGAGAAAAATTAAACCCACATACATAACCGCATTCACAACCCAAAGCGACCTGGAAAAAGCACTGACCTCCTGAGCAAATAACAATACTCCTTTTTTAGCCACTAACTCAACAGGTTCTTGAGATGCTGTTTTAATGACATAAGCCAAAATAACTTCAGCCTGAAAGGCGGTTAAGAAATTAATACCACTTTTAACCAAAGCTTTTAAATAGCTATTACCCAAACTAAACCGTTCTGCATGACACCTATTAAAATAAATCAAGGTAAGCCCTTGTCTTATTTTACGGTCAACCTGTGCCAATTTAACCGCATCGCCAAAATAGCTTTCCACCGTATCTTTATAGCGCGCAACTTGCTCCTTACTTGAATAAACGACTGAATCATTTAACTGATCAACTAAGACACGAACATGACCTACACGCCGTGGTAACATGGTCGTCCCACGTACTTTAAATACCAAATAACTACAAACACAAAAACCAATGACCGCTCCAAATTGAGCCGGCAGTGTTGAATGTAATTCAAAAGCATTTGTAGTAAGCCCAATCCCCGCCCCAATAAGCGTTGTCGCCACAAAACAAAAGGCAATAATTATCCATGCCCAAAACTTTAAAATAACGCAAGACATGGTTTTCTCAACCAACTGAACGGCTGCTAACAATTTTATATCCATACAACACTCCTAAAAAGAACTCTAGATCGCCTTATACCCCTAAACGACCACCTTAAAGAAAGCTCAAAAAACTTGTAACAAGGGCTTCATATCCTCGACCAAGAGATGAAACATACTCTACTCTGCATTAAAAAGAAATCCTAGCAAATATCCTATTATTAACCCACACTGTACTCACAAGGCTTTTTACAACCCCAAAACCAATCAGCTCATGGCTCTCAGATGCTATAGCAACAGCCCACCAGCGACCAACAAAAGTAAAACAGAAAAAAACCGTTGTAATTTTTCAACAGGAAGCCTGACTGCCATTTTGGCACCGACCGGGGCAAAGAAAATACTGGTTGAAATAATGCCCACAAAAGCTGGCACATAAATATAGCCATAAAAACCTGGCGCAGATGCCGTTACATTCCAGCCTAAAACGATATAACTTATGGAGGACGCCACGGCAATGGGTAAGCCACAAGCACTTGAAACCCCTACAGCGATTTGCATAGGCCGCTGCATACGAACTAAATAGGGCACCGTAAGCGTGCCACCGCCAATCCCCAAAGCCGAAGAAAACAAGCCTATAACACAACCCCCAACGCCATAAGGAATACGCATCACCCCTTCACTACGCCTTTTCCCTAATGATGTATTGAACATCTTAAAACCCACATAAATCAGAAAAAGCGCGAAATAACCTTCTAATAATCGACCCGGAACTTGATGCGCAATCCACGAGCCTATAATAGCGCCTATAAAAATCATGGGAGCCATCTGACACACCAGCGGCCATTCAATTGTTCCTATACGCCTATGCGCCTGCATTGAAGCTATTGATGTCAGCACAACCGTCGCTAACGATGTAGCGATTGCTATGACCATCACGCTATCTGGTGGGAACCCTTGCCACGCAAACAAAGCCAATAAACTAGGCACAATAACAACGCCGCCTCCAATACCAAAGAGACCCGCCAACAGTCCTGCAAACATACCCAACACTAGGTAATAAAAAATCATCTCAACCAAAATACACCCACCTCCTCTACTGATATCATTTTATACATTCTTCTACCTGAAAACAGCGAATTAACATAAAATGATTTCTATAGAAAAAAGGACCTAACCGATCTTGAAAACTTACCTCGTTGGCGGCGCTGTCCGCGATAAACTTTTAAATTATCCTTTTACTGAAAAAGACTGGGTTGTTATCGGAGAGTCTCCTGAATCGATGATCGCCCAAAAATTCATTCCCGTCGGTAAAGATTTTCCCGTTTTCTTACACCCCAAAACGCGAGAAGAATACGCTTTAGCAAGAACCGAGCGAAAAATTGCGCCCGGTTACACTGGCTTTAACTTCCATACCGCACCTAACGTGACACTAGAACAAGATCTAATTCGCCGCGATCTGACGATCAATGCCATTGCACTCTCATCATCGGGTCAATTAATCGATCCATATGGCGGCCAAAAGGATCTTAAAAACCGAATCCTTCGGCACGTCTCCCCTGCCTTCAATGAAGATCCTGTTAGGCTTTTACGCATTGCCCGTTTCGCCGCACGTTATGCACATTTGGGCTTCCAAATAGCCGATGAAACACAATATTTAATGCAACAAATGGTCCAGCAAGGCGAGGTGAGCCATCTTGTTGCCGAACGAGTCTGGACCGAAACGCACAAAGCCTTAACCGAAGACCAACCCTCTTATTTCTTTAAAACACTCAAAAATTGCGGTGCATTAGCCATTATCTTCCCGGAAATCAACGACCTGTTTGGCGTGCCACAACCAGCAAAATACCACCCTGAAATAGATACCGGCATTCATGCCTTATTGACTGTTGATCAAGCCGCTCACTTAACCCAAGACCCTGCTACCCGCTTTGCTGCTTTAGTCCACGACTTAGGAAAAGCTAAGACCCCTACCCACAAATGGCCTGGCCACAGAGGCCATGAATCATACGGACTGCCTATCTTAGAACAACTCTGCCAACGGCTACGAATACCCAAATCTTATAAAACACTCGCCCAACAAGTCATGTCTCACCACACAACGTCGCATAAAGCGATACACCTTCAACCCGAAGCTTTAGCAGAGATGCTATTCAACATCGGCGCCTTTAAAAAGAACAATACCTTAATATATTTTTTGCTCGCTTGTGAGGCCGACGCTAAAGGTCGAACTGGACTTGAACAAAAACCCTATCCACAAGCCAGCTTTATTCAAAATGCGCAACAAGCAGCCCTCACTATCAATACCGAATCATTAACATCCGGATCACTAAAAGGCCCTCAAATTGGTGCCGCCATACAGCAATCACGAACCCAGGCGATCACCGATTACTACCAAACACACATTAAATTGGAATAAAGGCTGTCACCATAGATTGTAATGTTGACTTAATCACTCGGTGTTGCCTATTTGCCATAATCTGAGCAATCATATCTTGTGCGTTAATTATCTTCCCAAACAAGCGCTCAAAGCTTAAGTTAACGGCTCCAGCACCCCCCGAACTGACTAAAAAAACTTTCCCAGAACGCGATCGTTTAGTACGAATCAACCAAGAGGCTACTTCAACATTACGCGCACTATTGTAAAGCTTCTGGGCATCTAAAAAATCAATGATATAAAATTCTCTCTGGCCTTCATACGCCTCAAAAATCATCGTTTGCAGACCCACAATAAACGCCTGTACCCTATCCCCTTTAAAGCCTTCATCAAAGCTCAAACGAATACAATCTATACTACGCTGGCCTTTAACCGCCATAAAAGGAAATCGAACCAATTCAGCAACTGCTTCTTCCACATCTCGGTATCCACTTTTACGCCATTCATTAGGATTACGTTTATATAACTTAAAAGCCAATTCTCTTAATGCTTGGAAAACAATTGTTTGATGCGTTTCTGTCACTAGATTAATATCCGTTTTAGCGACCGAGTTTATTTTAAATTCAGAACTACTGAGCGAACCTGATTCTTTAACGATTGACGAGCAACCTGTCAACAACACACAAAATACCAACGCCAACCCCCGGCCCAATAATCTAGTTTGCAAGCATGGCTTCATAAATTTATTTCTTTTCCCTTAATTTGTATCTACTCAACAACTACCCTATAGTGACAGTTTGCAATCATTTTGATAAGACTTAATCTATGCCTTCTTTTGACATTATTTCTGAATTTGACCACCACGAAGCAAATAATGCCGTTGACCATGCCAACCGTGAAATTACCACGCGATTTGATTTTAAAGGCTCATGGGCTAAATTTGAATTTAATGACAACATCATCAAGTCATTTTCTGAAAATGACTTCCAACTTCAACAAATGTTAGATATTGTTCAAATGAAACTCACAAAACGAGATATTGATACTGCCTGTTTAGAAATAGCAGAGGCACAAATAACCGGGAAAACTGCCCATCAAGAAATAACCCTTAAGCAAGGTCTTGATACACCCCTCGCGCGGAAAATTGTTAAATTAATTAAGGACAAAAAACTGAAAGTTCAGGCCGCCATCCAAGGGGGAAAAGTTCGTGTTACTGGCAAAAAAAGAGATGACCTACAACAAGTTATTCAACTACTTAAAGAAGAAAAACTAGACATGCCGCTGCAATTTGATAACTTTAGAGATTAGTCATCCAAATCACCCCAAAATAACTGTACTGACGTTAACACGGCTAACGCCGCCGTTTCAGCCCGCAATATTCGAGGCCCCAAACGAACCGCGACAAAACCCACCGCTAAGGCCGAGTCGCTCTCATCCTGAGTAAAACCACCCTCTGGTCCCGACATTACAACAATCTTCTGTGACCCTGGCGATAAGTTCCCTAAAACCTGCTTCGCTGTAGGATCTAACAAAATTTTAAACCCATCTAACCGATTAACCCAGACCCCCAACTCAACGGGCTTATGTATTTTAGGCACAAATTGCCGACCGCTTTGTTCGGCTGCATGTTGTGCAATACGCTGCCAATGCGTACTCTTTTTATCCCTATTTTCAGGCTTCAGTCGAACGACACTGCGTGCTGTTAGTAATGGCGTTATTTCACTCACGCCTAATTCAACTGCTTTTTGAATCGCAAAGTCCATATGGTCTGAACGCGAAATGGCCAACCCATAATTAACCCATAACCTAGATTCTGTGTTTCTTTGGACCGCTTCATTTATCTTGGCAACAACAGCTTTGCGACTGACCTCTATAAGTTCACCCTTAAATTCATCACCATCATCATTGAACAGGGAAACCTCGACGCCAACCTTTAACCGCAAAACAGAACGCACATAGTGCGCTGCCTCTTCCACTAAACGGAATTTTTCGTATAAAACGAGAGGAGAAGTAACATGAATTCGTGAGATACGCATGACAATCTACAAAGGAAATAAAGAACAACAAATCTTTAAATTAAAAAGACGCCGACCACTTAAAAAATTCGTCAACGTTAAAGTTTCCGAGCAGGCTAATTAATCGCAATGTAAATTATCAAAGATACGCAACGTAGGTGCTGATTGGTTCATGGTGTAAAAATGTAACCCGGGTGCACCATTATCCAATAGTCGCTGACACAGTTCACTCACCACCTCAATGCCTAATGCTTGAATCGATTCCCGGTCATCGCCAAAAGCTTCCAAGCGTTTGCGTAACCAGCGTGGAATTTCAGCACCACACATTTCAGAAAATCGCGACAACTGCGTGTAGTTATTGATCGGCATAATCCCTGGAATAACGGGCAAATCAATACCCTGCTTTTCACAATCATCTATAAAAGCAAAATACGCTTCCGCGGTATAAAAATATTGCGTAATAGCGGCATTCGCCCCAGCATCAACCTTACGCTTAAAGTTAATTAAATCGTTTTGTCCATTATCGGCTTGCGGATGAACTTCTGGATAAGCAGCGACATGAATCTCAAAATGGTCTCCGGTCTCAACCCTGATAAATTCAACCAACTCATTGGCATAACGAAATTCACCTGCTGATAAGACACCAGAAGGCATATCCCCACGTAGCGCTACAACCTTGGCAATACCTTGCTCTTGGTAACTATGTAAAACCTTACGAATACTCTCTTTTGTAGAAGCCACACAAGACAAGTGCGGGGCCGCCTGACGGCCTGATCTCTGAATACCAACAACTGCTTCCATCGTTTTATCACGGGTCGAGCCACCGGCGCCAAAAGTCACCGAGAAGAAGTCCGGATTAATCCGTTCCAATTGCGCCTGAACCGTCACTAAGTTCGCCGCACCAGCCTCCGTTTTAGGCGGGAAAAACTCACAACTAAAATGCCGTGGATATTTTTTCTGAGAATCCATTAACTTGATTAGTAACGATAATGATCAGGCTTATAAGGCCCTTCTGTCGGAATATTTAAATAATCTGCTTGTGCCTGGGTTAATTCCGTCAAATTCACACCCAATTGTTTTAAATGCGAGCGCGCTACTTTTTCATCTAAAATCTTAGGCAGGATATAAACTTTAGCCTCATAGTCACCGGCATTCGCCCATAACTCCATTTGTGCTAAGACTTGGTTACAAAATGAATTCGACATCACAAAACTCGGATGACCGGTTGCACAACCTAAATTAACCAATCGCCCTTCTGCTAAAACGGTAATACGCTTACCGTCTGGAAAAATAACATGGTCAACCTGTGGCTTAATATTCTCCCAGGTATAACGACGTAATGCAGAAATTTCGATCTCAGAATCAAAATGACCGATGTTACAAACAATCGCTTCATTTTTCATCGCAACCATGTGATCGTGGGTAATGACATTAAAATTACCGGTTGCCGTCACAAAAATATTACCCATTGGCGCCGCTTCTTCCATCGTCACGACGCGGTAACCTTCCATCGATGCTTGCAAGGCGCAAATCGGGTCAATTTCAGTGACCCAAACCGTCGCGCCTAAACCGCGCAATGATTGGGCACAGCCTTTACCAACATCGCCGTAACCACACACTATGGCAATTTTACCGGCCACCATCACATCCGTGGCCCGCTTAATACCGTCTACTAATGATTCACGACAACCATAAAGATTATCAAACTTCGATTTAGTTACCGAATCATTGACATTAAAAGCCGGCACTTTCAAGGCCCCTTTAGCCACCATCTCATACAAGCGCAACACGCCGGTGGTGGTTTCTTCTGACAAGCCTTTAACATCGGCCATCAATTCTGGAAATTTTTCATGCATCATGACGGTTAAATCACCGCCGTCATCCAAAATCATATTCGGACGCCAACCTTTCGTACCAATAATGGTTTGCTCAATACACCATTCGGCTTCTTCTTCTGTTTCACCTTTCCAGGCAAAAACCGGAATTCCCGCCGCCGCCATCGCTGCCGCTGCATGGTCTTGCGTCGAAAAGATATTACAGGAAGACCAACGCACTTCAGCGCCGAGTGCCGTTAAGGTTTCAATCAACACCGCGGTTTGAATGGTCATATGTAAACAACCGGCTATTCTTGCCCCTCTTAGAGGTTGTTGCGCACCAAACTCTTCCCGTAACGCCATCAAACCCGGCATTTCTGTTTCAGCAATATTAACTTCCTTACGGCCCCATTCAGCCAAAGCAATATCGGCAACTTTATAATCTGACATTAAACTATCCTTATATTTTTTAATCGATGACTTGCGAGATTAGATTCCTGCAGCAATGCGTAAAGCATCGGCTTTATCGGTTTTTTCCCAACTGAAACTATCTTCGGTACGGCCAAAATGTCCGTATGCAGCCGTAGTGCCATAAATAGGCTTTAATAAATCCAACATGGCAATTAAGCCTTTAGGACGCAAATCAAAATGATCTCTAACCAAAACAACTAAGCGATCTTCACTGATGACACCGGTACCAAATGTCTCAACACTAATCGAGGTCGGCTCAGCCACACCAATCGCATAAGAAACTTGAATTTCACAGCGCTCGGCAAGACCGGCTGCGACAATATTTTTAGCGACATAACGGCTCATATAAGCGGCTGAACGATCGACTTTTGAAGGGTCTTTACCACTGAATGCCCCGCCGCCATGGCGCGCCATACCGCCATAAGTATCGACAATGATTTTACGTCCCGTTAACCCACAATCTCCGACAGGGCCACCAATAATAAATTGACCCGTTGGGTTAATCAGGTATTTTGTTTCTCGATGCAGCCATTCCGCCGGCAGTACCGGTAAAATAATCTCATCCATCACCGCTTCATGTAATTCGTGCTGACCAATATCAGGTGAATGTTGTGTCGATAACACCACAGCATCTACTGCAACCGGTTGATTGTTCTCATAACGAAAGGTCACCTGACTTTTCGCATCTGGACGTAACCACGGTAAGGTTTTATTTAATAATAATTCTGCTTGGCGTTTTACCAGACGGTGCGAGTAAGTAATCGGGGCAGGCATTAACACATCGGTCTCATTGCTGGCATAACCAAACATCAAACCCTGATCGCCAGCGCCTTGCTCATGATCATCACTATCATCGACACCCATCGCGATATCAGGCGATTGCTTACCAATTGCATTCAGTACCGCACAGGTATTGCCATCAAAACCACATTCCGGATTATCATAGCCAATCGCATTAACCGTTTCTCGCACAATAGTCTCGGCATCGATCACCGCATGAGTGGTAATTTCACCTGCTAAGACAACCATTCCGGTTTTCACCATGGTCTCACAAGCAACCCGAGAGGTCGGTGCTTGTTCTAAAACCGCATCTAAAATAGCATCGGATACGGCATCGGCTAATTTATCAGGGTGACCCGCTGAAACAGATTCTGACGTGAAAATAAAATTTTTACTCATTAATTAAGAACTCCAAAAACTTTAAAAAAACACATTATGACTGTAGCAACGTTTTATAACTTTTCAAATCATGGTGGGCCCTGTAGGACTCGAACCTACGACCTGCCGATTATGAGTCGGATGCTCTAACCAACTGAGCTAAGGGCCCGATAAATTAATCGCTTTCTAAAAAACAGCGTAACTGCTCTGATCGTGAAGGGTGACGTAATTTACGCAGTGCTTTCGCCTCAATTTGACGAATTCTTTCTCTCGTAACATCAAATTGTTTACCTACTTCTTCCAACGTATGATCCGTGTGCATATTAATACCAAAACGCATACGAAGTACTTTAGCTTCGCGAGCGGTCAACCCTGCTAAAACATTTTGTGTCGACTCCATAAGTCCTGCCACCGTTGCTGACTCTATGGGCGATAGCACCTTAGAATCCTCAATAAAATCACCCAAATGAGAATCCTCATCATCACCGATCGGTGTTTCCATCGAAATCGGTTCCTTAGATATTTTTAGAACCTTACGAACCTTATCTTCAGGTAACCCCATACGCTCTGCCAATTCTTCTGGTGTTGCTTCACGTCCCTGTTCCTGAAGTATCTGCCTAGAAATACGATTTAACTTATTAATCGTTTCTATCATATGGACAGGGATACGAATCGTTCTTGCCTGATCAGCAATTGAACGAGTAATGGCTTGGCGAATCCACCAGGTTGCATAAGTAGAGAACTTATAACCCCGACGATATTCAAACTTATCTACCGCTTTCATTAAACCAATATTGCCTTCCTGAATAAGATCAAGAAACTGCAAGCCCCGATTCGTATATTTCTTAGCAATAGATATAACCAGACGCAAATTAGCTTCGATCATGTCTTTTTTGGCTCGGCGACCCTTCGCCTCAGCAATCGTTAATCGGCGGTTAATAATTTTTAAATCATTAATGGGCAAACCCAAGCGCGTCTCAATCTCAAACAAAACTTCTTGCGCCTCAGTAATTTCATCCTTTTTTTCTTGTAATATTTCCGAATAACCTTTCCCTAAAGCTATGTGCTGATCAAGCCAAGCAATACTGGCCTCATTGTTGACAAACGATACTATAAATTCTTTTCGTGGCATTTTTGCATCACGGACACAGGCATCCATAATAACCTTTTCTTGGTCCCGTATATCTTGTATCAGATTAGCTTGAACATCGAGTAATCGCTTAAAATATTTAGGTGCAAATTTAAATTCAAGAAAAACATCTGCTAATTTAGCTAGTCCTTCCTTGCCTTTGTCACTGTCATAAGCATTCTTTTTTAATAACGAACGAATTTCCTTTGCCGAAATCATCAATACATCTATTCGCTCCTTAACATCGTCATAGGCTAGCTCAGGCACCTCTTCAGGCTCTTCCTCCTCACCATCAGAATTAACATTGGCCTTATTAATACCCGGTAAAACCACCTCAGGCTCAGTATAATCAGCAAAATCGACAACAATATCTTTTAATTTTGGACCTTCCTCGCCACCAATAAGCCCAAAGTCCAACAAAAACTCATCCACAATATACGGCGCATGACCCAAAACCTCAACCACTTGCTTGTGCCCTCTTTCTATGCGCTTCGCAATCTTCAACTCATCTTCACGCGTCAGCAATTCTACTGAACCCATTTCACGCATATACATTCTGACAGGATCGGTCGTCTTACCAAACTCCCCATCAACGCTCGCCAATGCTGCGGCTACTTCAGCCGCCGCCTCATCATCGGTACTTGCGCCTGCCGCACCCGTCATTAAACTATCGGCATCAGGTGCAACTTCATGAACTTCAATACCCATATCATTAATCATACTAATGATATCTTCAATCTGATCAGGCTCTACAATATCGCTCGGTAAATGGTCATTTATTTCAGCGTACGTCAAATACCCTTTGATTTTACCCTTAGAAATAAGTTGCTTGAGTTGAGACTGTTGATTCATTTATATTAAGCCCATGTTAAATAACATTCCATTCTACCTTTTTTTTATCTTTAAATGAAGATGCTTATCTATTTTCTTGCTAAAAAATCGAGCATTTTCTTTTTTTCATCCGGACCTAGCCCTTCTGACCGCTCCTTCTTTAGCAGCCGAGCCAAGTCAGCCTCAACAACCTGATCAACCAACCGACCCACCGCTCCTGAGAGCTCCAACACCAATCCTGATTCCGGAACCAGTATCGGCATTTGAACAAGCGCACGAACTTGGATTTCTTCCGGCTGACCCCGGAAATTCTCCATCAACCCACCGGTGGTCAACTCGGGCTTTTCCTGTAATAGCAACAAAATCTTTCGCAATAAGTTCAATCCTGGCGAATCCAAAGCCAAATCAACGCCCCCTTTTAAGAAATCGCACTGCGCAAGACTGGGATTTTGCAACAACAATGCATTTGCCGTACGCGCAGGAGTGACTTTCTCTTTAGCCACAGGACGACGCTTTGATTTTTCAGGCGCTAAATCAACCGCAACATGCTCAACCTGCTCATTCAGCTTGGCCACCATCATTTCTTTGAAATACCCTTGTGGCAAGGTCACTAAATACGACTTGGCTTTCACCATCAACGCCGCCCGCCCCTCTAACGTTTGAAGATCCAGTGTTTCAGCCAAACGACTAAAGAAATAATCCGACAAGGGTACGGCTGCCGTCATTCGCGCCAAAAAGCCATCCAACCCTTCGCTGCGAATCAATGAATCCGGATCCTCTTTCTCCGGAAGCAACATAACTTTAATATGTCGTCCATCTTTTAAACAATGAAGGCTTGATTCAACAGCACGCCATACTGCCTTCAAACCAGCCACGTCACCGTCAAAACACAACACTATTTCAGAGGTGAATCGAAACAATAAATCAAAATGCGCCCTTGATGGCGCCGTTCCTAAGGTAGCAACCGCGTACCTAATACCAAACTGCGCCAAAGCAATCACATCCATGTAACCTTCAACTAATAAAATCTGCGCAGGCCGCCCCTTCTTCTCCAACAACTCATATAAACCATAAACTTCATTGCTCTTCTGGAAAACAGGCGTCTCTGGAGAATTAAGATATTTAGGCATCTCATCGCCCAAAACACGCCCCCCAAAAGCAATCACCCGTCCGCGCCGGTCTCGAATAGGAAACATAACTCGACCACGAAAACGGTCATAGACACGCCCGTTTTCTTTAGCTATAACCATTCCAATTTTTTTCAGCAATTCAGTATCAAACTGATTTGCTAGCATATGCCACTGATCTGGGGCATACCCTAATAAAAAATCACGCGCCACCGCACCGGAAACACCCCGATCTTTAAAATATTTTACCGCTAAACCATCATTTTCGGCTTCACGTAACTGCTGTGCATAGAACTTTGCAACTTGCTGCTGCAGATCATACAACGCGACTAAATCCTGCTTACCACTCGAGTGAATCGTCGCCGCCTCTCTAGGCACCTCAATGCCCACAAAAGCAGCCAAATCTTCAACAGCCTCAACAAAATTTAAATGGCTATAATCCATCAAAAAACCAATCGCATTACCACTCACACCACAACCAAAACAGTGATAAAACTGCTTGCTACGATTGACAGAAAAGCTAGGTGTTTTTTCGGTATGAAAAGGACAACGAGCAACAAAATTGCTCCCTGTTTTTTTAAGGGGAATAAAGCTATCGATTAAGTCTACAACATCAACACGCGCGAGAAGGTCATCGATAAAAACAGAAGGAATTAATCCAGCCATAGAGCTAAACGGTTACGCAAACCACAAAACCCAACAACCACTAACTTGCTGATAACAGCCCTTTTATCTTAGCACTCACAACAGACATATCCGCACGGCCCTGCATTTTTGGCTTAACTAAACCCATGACCTTGCCCATATCTTTAATGGCACTTGCATTGGAAGCTGTAATCGCCTCCAAAACGATTGCATTAATCTCATCTTCTGACAGCGGCTGTGGCAAAAACTCTCGAATAACCACAATCTCTTGCTCTTCCACGACCGCTAAATCTTCTCGATCTGCTGCTCGAAATTGGGTTATTGATTCACGCCGTTGTTTCAACATCTTATCGAGGACGACAATGACTTGCGCATCATCCAGCTCAATGCGTTCATCGACTTCACGGCGTTTTATATCAGCCATCATCAAGCGAATAACACCCAGCCTAGGCTTATCACCGGCCTTCATGGACGCCTTCATGTCATCTCTGATGCGTTCTTTAATCACAGCAAACACCCATGTCTTCGAAAATTCAATTAAACTTGTGGACGACCGCGACGTAAATTTTTCAATGCATAACGCTCGCGCGCTAATTTTTTCTGTAGTCTTTTAACAGCAGCGGCTGATTTACGCTTACGCTCAGCCGTTGGCTTTTCATAAAACTCACGACGGCGAACCTCTGCTAAAACACCTGCTTTCTCACAAGAACGCTTGAATCGACGTATTGCAATATCAAAGGGCTCATTTTCTTTAACTTTTATTGACGGCATTTAATGACCTAATTTGCTAAAATCGTTACTTTAAAGATCCCTACATTAGGATCCAATTTAAGATGAACCGAGAATTATACTGTATAACTAACTCATAAATAAACCCCAAATGTATGTATTAGGCATTGAAACATCCTGTGATGAAACCGGAGTCGCTATTTTTCACTCAGAACAAGGGCTTATCAGCCATTGTCTCCATAGCCAAATTGCCATCCATGCTGAGTATGGTGGCGTTGTTCCTGAGCTCGCATCACGAGATCACATCAGAAAACTTATCCCACTGATCAAGAGCACACTCAAGGATAGCACCTTAACCTCTCAAGACATTAACGGCATTGCCTACACGTCAGGACCTGGACTCATAGGCGCTCTCCTGGTTGGTGCTGCAACAGCCAGAAGTCTTGCTTGGACATGGCAAGTACCTGCGATAGCTGTTCATCATATGGAAGGACACCTACTCGCGCCGATGCTAGAAGAAAACCCGCCACCCTATCCTTTCGTCGCCCTTTTAGTTTCTGGTGGTCATACCTTACTGGTGGAAGTCAGCGCCATTGGTTGCTATAAAATCTTAGGAGAGTCGCTTGATGACGCCGCTGGTGAAGCCTTTGATAAAACAGCTAAAATGCTTAGTCTTGGCTATCCCGGGGGACCTTATTTATCCAAACTAGCTGAAAAAGGAACACCTAACCGCTTTAAATTCCCCAGACCAATGACCGATCGCCCCGGTTTAGACTTCAGCTTTAGCGGTCTCAAAACATTCACCAAAAACACACTATTCTCTACGCCACAAAGCGACCAAGATAAAGCTGATATTGCTTTAGCCTTTCAACAGGCCGTGGCCGACACATTAACGATTAAATGTAAACGTGCGCTCGAACAAACCCAACTCACTCGATTAGTTATTGCTGGTGGCGTCAGCGCCAACACCCAGATCAGAGCCTCTCTTAAAGCAATGACTGACAAAAAGAACGCCAAACTCTTCTTTCCAAGACTTGAATTCTGCACCGATAACGGCGCCATGATTGCCTACGCGGGCTGTCAGCGCCTATTGACAGGCCATCAAGAACCCCTTGTGATCGAAGGGCGCCCTCGCTGGCCCATCAATGAATTAAATGCCCCTTAATTAGTCTTCTGTGCCTTGAATCAATCGCAATATATTCGCCTTGTGTCGCCATAAAGAAAGCAATGAAATAACTGTGGCGATAAAAATATATTCTGGCTCTGAAACCATAAACCAGGCATAAATAGGCGTCAAAAAGCCTGCAATCAATGCCGATAGCGATGAGACTTTCGAGACTTTTAAAACTATTATCCACGTGAGGGCCACAACAAAACCCAAACCCCAAGACAAGCCTAAAAGCACCCCACAACCGGTTGCAACCCCTTTACCCCCTTTAAAATTAAAAAACACAGGGAATAAATTCCCTAAAAAAACCGCCAATGTCGACAACATTACAATAACACTGGAATCACTCACAATTTTAGCGACCCAGACGACCAGAAACCCCTTGAGCAAGTCACTAAAAAGTGTAACCCCTGCTGCTTTCTTGCCGCCAACACGCATAACATTCGTTGCGCCAGGATTTTGAGAACCATGCTCACGTGGATCATCAAAGCCCATTAACTTACAAACAATAATACCGCTTGACACTGATCCCACTAAATAACCTGCAGGGATAACCAACCATTCAACCATTCACTTCACCTTAGACGTTACTGTAATCATATAAAATCATCACTCTAGCTCCCAATAACTTTAAAAAATTGCTCTAACCGCCACTCTAGAGTTTTTTATTTTTAAATTCAAATAATAAAATTGCGCCCAACATATTACTTGCTACTATAATCGTTAGTCTTAATTACTCATCCTAATTTTAGGGAACATATGGACATAATATTTTTAAAAGGTCTGAAAATTGATGCCATCATCGGTATTTATGACTGGGAACGCATCCAAAAACAAACACTTATTCTTGATTTTGAACTTGGCTATAACATCCGCAAAGCCAGTCAAACTGACAATATTGAAGACACACTCGACTACAAGGCGCTGACACAACAAGTTACCGCCTTTGTTGAACCTAGCCAATTCTTATTAGTCGAAACATTAGCCGAAGAAATTTGCGCATTAATCTTAAAAGAATTTAACACACCTTGGGTTAAATTAACCCTCAACAAAAAAGGCGCCATTAGTATGGCTCAGGATGTGGGAATCATTATTGAAAGAGGTCAAAAGTAACCCATGCCCATTGGACACATCAGCCTAGGAAGCAATATCAACAGGGAAAAAAACATCCCTTCGAGCCTCATTGCCCTAGAAAATGAATTTGGCGCATTAAAGATCTCGAGCATTTATGAAACTGAGCCTGTAGGCTTTACTGGAAGTAACTTCTTTAATCTTATTGCCGTCTTCGATTCAGCCTTACCGGTCAAAACAATAGGAAAAACACTCAAACGTATAGAAACGGAACACGGCCGCATACATGGCGGTAATAAGTTCGAGGCCCGAACACTTGACCTTGACTTAATCCTCTATGGGAACCTTATTCTTTCAGAAGGGCGACTACAAATTCCTCGCGATGAAATTACCCGCTATGCTTTTGTACTCGAACCACTAGCCGAAATTTCACCTGATCTTAAACATCCCGAAACCAACATAAGATACGCTGAACTTTGGGAAAATTTTGATAAATCAAATCTTAAGCAACAAAAAACGGATGCCCTAGATTAACTAAATAAGGTTCGCCCGCCGTCTACCGTAACAACCTGACCGGTCATATACTGACCCTGGTCAACCAAAAAAAGTACCGCTTTAGCAATATCGTCTGACTGACCACACCGCCCCAAGGCAATACGCGATAATACTGTCTTTTTTAGGTCACTTTGCTCTTCACTCCCTTCTGGCCACAAAATAGCCCCCGGCGCCACCGCATTAACCCGTACAACAGGAGCAAACTCTTTCGCTAAAACCCGCGTCATCGCCTCTAATCCCGCCTTTGCAATACTATACATTGAATACTCAGGCAAACCATTAGTCGCATGAATGTCCGTTATGTTAACGATACAGCCTTGTTGTGATGCAAGTGTCGACTCTAAACTTCTCGACAAAAAGAAGGGCGCTTTTAAATTAACACCTAACAACTCGTCCCAGTCAGTCATCGATGCGGTCGCTAATGGCGTGGGGTAAAACACTGACGCGTTATTAACCAAAACCGCCAAATTCTTTGGTACCAATTCAACTAAGGCCTGGCAATCATCTGGATCCAACA
Source organism: Methylococcales bacterium (assembly GCA_030753675.1). Taxonomy (GTDB): domain Bacteria; phylum Pseudomonadota; class Gammaproteobacteria; order Methylococcales; family Methylomonadaceae; genus OPU3-GD-OMZ. Next base: position 8,451 of record JASMBU010000004.1, on the reverse strand, counting down.
AATCAGCTTGAACCAATGTCGCAGAATTAGGTCGCCGCGCATTGAGCACATCAGATAACGCATTAGCCTGCTCAACTGAATGTTGGTAATGAATTAAAATATCATACCCTGCATCATGTAACGCATGCGCTATCTCAGCACCTAGACGCTTCGCCGCTCCGGTAATCAATGCTGTTTTACGCCCCATAATACTCCACTGTTAAAAAATACGATTACTCAAGTTTCTCGATATTCTTAAAGAACCCAGAGAAACCTTGTCAATCAAGCTATCTTATCTTACTTTATCTTAGATAATAGTTATCACGTCCATCTTAACTAACCATAATCAATGCCATGAATACGCCCAAAGACTTTTTAAAATCACTTATTAACGATATGTGCCAATGGCGACAACACCTTCATCAATACCCAGAGACCGCTTTTGAAGAGATCAAAACGGCACGATTTATCAGCGACAAACTTAAAAGCTTTGGTCTTGACGTTCACCAAGGTCTTGGCGGCACAGGCGTCGTCGCCTCTATTACCGCTGGCGATAGCCACGCTACGATAGGTCTACGCGCAGACATCGACGCACTACCCATTCAAGAACTAAATTCTTTTCATTATAAATCCACGCACAACGGCAAAATGCATGCCTGTGGGCATGATGGGCATTCTGCAATGCTCCTCGGTGCTGCATGCTACTTATCACAACACCGAAACTTTAGCGGCACCGTCCGGTTTATTTTCCAGCCAGCCGAAGAAGGGCGGGCAGGAGCTCTGCGCATGATAGAAGAAGGCTTATTTAAACAATTTCCTGTTGACAGTATCTACGGGATGCATAATTTCCCCGACCTCCCTGAAGGATATTTTGCTGTCAAAGCAGGGGCTATGATGGCCTCATTCAACTGCTTTAAAATTACCGTCACAGGGCAAGCAACACATGCGGCGATGCCTCACCTTGGAAAAGATCCCGTAGTTGTAGCTGCGCAACTCATAACCGCACTACAAACCATCATCAGTCGCGCCACCAATCCTGCCGAGGCCGCTGTGATCTCCATCACGCAAGTGCACGCCGGCAATACTTGGAATGCAATCCCTGAATCTGTCGAACTCAAAGGAACCTTCCGTTGTTTCAGCCCTGCTATTGAACAACACTTACAAAACGCCATTACACACCTGACTAACTCCCTGTGTGAAAGCTTTGGTGTACAAGCTACCCTTGAGTTTAATCCTGAAAATCCGGGCTATCCCGTTACGTGGAACAATGAGCAAGCCGCCCATTTATGCGCTCAAGTAGCAACCACTATTGCCGGTGAAAATGGCGTTGACCTAACGCCCGAGCCCAGCCTGGGCGCAGAAGATTTTGCCTTTATGCTCAAAGAAAAACCCGGCTGCTACATCTGGATTGGCAATGGCCCTTCAACAAAGTCTTGCTTGCTACATAACCCGCACTACGACTTTAATGATGCCATTCTGCCGGTTGGCGCCGCCTATTGGATCAAGCTAACAGAAACGCTATTAGCCCCATAAAAGACAGCACACAGAAATATTTTTACTCTGGTCTTATTTTTCAGCCTTTGGAAAAGACAACAAATGACGCATCTTTTCAGCCTTCGTTTTAAGATAATCAAGGTTATCACTGTGATAGTCTGATTCAATCGCGATGCGCCCTACAATCGACACCCCTAACTGACGCAGGTCTTCAATCTTTTTAGGGTTATTAGTGATCAATCGAATCGAATCTACGCCTAAACTTTCTAACATCAAAGCCGCTAAATTATATTCTCGTTCATCTGCTAAATGCCCTAAATGAATATTGGCATCAACCGTATCTAAACCCTCATCCTGCAAGTTATAAGCCTGTAATTTCTTCAATAAGCCAATACCGCGACCTTCTTGACGTAAATACACCAAAACACCCACGCCCGCTTCTTGAATAAGCTGTAACGCCAGGTCCAACTGCTCGCCACAATCACAACGCCTTGACCCTAGCACATCCCCGGTAAAACATTCAGAATGTATTCTTACAGGAACATCCTTAACCCCGGAAACATCCCCTTTTACAAAGGCAATATGCTCCTTATCGTCGACATTATTAGAATAATAATGCAAATCAAACTCACCGTGCTGAGTCGGAATACGGGTTTGAACTAAATCTTCCAAAACTATGGTCACTCTTGACACCTAACTCCACGTTGCCATGCTATTTGAAAAACAAATCACCCTAATAGGCGGTCATTCTATAGCTAATAACATAACGATTCCAGCCAAAATTAGATACTCTTTTTAGCTAAAAAGCACACCGCACACCTTTATTTACTTGGTTTGTTTTTTTTAGCACCGCTCTTATCAGAAGAACCACCGGCCTCTGTTTTAGACTTACTTTTACCACCAACAATAGAAGCATTAAGCTGCTTACCCGAAACCCAGACTTTCTTTAACGAGCGAAATAAAGATCTCGGCATCCCTTCCGGTAAGTGCACCATTGAGTGATCATCAAAAATCTTTATTTTCTGAATCAGATCGCCTTCTAACCCTGTTTCATTGGCAATTGCGCCAACAATATTCCCGGGCTGTACACCGTCATTTTTACCTACCTCGAGTCTAAACTGCTCCATTTCAACACCCGGAGCGCCTTTTCTTGACGATCGATTAGCGACGCCTTTCTCAGCACCTGACTGGCTTCTTTCTTTCGACTTACGACCTTTATTACGGTCGTCAGAGCCGCGTTGCGGTCTTCTATCTTGAGATCGTTCATCAGAACCCCGTTGACGCTTTGCACTTTTCTCAATAAGCATCGGCTCATCGCCCTGTAATAACTTCGCCAAAGCAGCCGCAACAGTGACTGTAGACACATCATGTTCTTGCTGATAGTCGGTCAATAGTTTCTCAAAGAAAGCCAAATCGCCACCTGCAACGGTCTCGCTTATTTTGTCTTTAAAACGATCCACTCGCTTTTCATTAATCACTTTTGTCGACGGCAATTCCATCGGTTCAATTTTCTTACGCGTTGCCCGTTCAATAGAAGACAGCATTCGTTTTTCACGTGGCGCTACAAATAAAATCGCTTCGCCCTCTCGTCCGGCCCGCCCCGTACGTCCAATACGATGCACATAAGACTCGGTGTCATAAGGAATATCATAATTAATCACATGACTGATACGCTGCACATCCAAACCCCGCGCGGCAACATCCGTTGCAATTAAAATATCTAACTTTCCTTTTTTAAACTGATTAATAGTCCGCTCACGCTGATTTTGCGCAATATCGCCATTGATAGCCGCTGCCCCATAACCCCGCGCTAATAATTTCTCTGTCAACTCGACCGTTGCCGTTTTGGTTCTTACAAAAATAATAATGGCATCAAAGGATTCAACTTCTAAAATACGGGTCAACGCATCGAGCTTTTGAACGCCACTAACGGTCATAAATCGCTGGCGAATAGTTTCTGCCGTTGTGGTTTTAACCTTAATGGTAATCTCTTCAGGGTCTTTCAAATAACGCTGCGCAATACGCCTAATTTCTTTCGGCATCGTTGCAGAAAACAGGGCAATTTGTCGATCTTTTGGTGTTTGCTCCATGACCCATTCGACATCATCAATAAAACCCATCCGAAGCATCTCATCGGCCTCATCAAGAACCAAGCAATCCAACTCACTGACATTCAAGGTACCACGACGCATATGATCCATGACCCGCCCAGGCGTACCCACAACAACATGAACGCCTCGCTTCAATGCTCTTATTTGCCCACTATAATCCTGGCCCCCATAAACCGGCAGCACATGAAACCCCTTAATTTTTGAGGCATAGCGCTGAAAGGCTTCTGCAACCTGAATCGCCAACTCTCTAGTTGGTGCGAGGACTAAGACCTGAGGTATTTTTTTCTTGGTGTCTATACGCGATAAAATAGGCAACGCAAATGCCGCCGTTTTACCGGTTCCTGTTTGCGCCTCACCCAAAACATCTTTTCCGAGCAATAATGGCGGAATAGTTTGAGCCTGAATAGGGGTTGGCGTTTCATAGCCAACACTGTTTAATGATTTTAAAACCGGATCGGATAAATTTAAATCCTTAAATAACGTTACTGTAGTATCAAGAGTCATGCATATACCTAAATAATTAAATAGAGCGCCATACTGCAGCTATGGGTGTATTAGTAAGATATCAACTGAAAAACAAACGAACGTTTTTGAAACGCCTTCAGAAAATTCACCACACTATGAAATCAATTCGACCCTAGTGAAAGAGACTGTGAAATGAACGAATAATGAAACTTTAGTAATGCAGATTTAACGCTAAAAGAAACTATACCACTTTCTTTATTAATTTCATAGGTTTACCTATCACTCATTCAAGATACGGAACCAAACAAAACAATCAAGATCCTATTAATTAACAGTTTTACGCCTTCTTTTTTGGCAACGCTCTATACTTAAATTCTATGAAATTATTGATCATTAGCCTTATTTTAGCGGGAACTGCTCTTGTGGTGATTGGCACCCTAAACAATCAATCCACTGAAAACACCAGCCTTACCTTATTGACACAAAACAAACAGCTCGCTGTCGCCACTTTTGCCGGCGGCTGCTTTTGGTGCGTAGAAGCTGACTTTGAAAAACTTGCCGGCGTCAACCAAGCTATCTCTGGTTTTAGTGGCGGCCAGATTAAAAACCCAACCTATAAACAGGTCTCTCTGGGTGGTACGCAACACTTAGAAGCCGTACAAGTATTCTATGACCCTACCCAAATAACCTACGAACAGCTACTCGCTGCATTTTGGCGTCAAATTAACCCCACCGATAGTGGCGGACAATTTGTTGATCGCGGCACACAATACCTCAGTGCCATTTTTTACCACAGCCCCGAACAACAAAAATTAGCCCACCAAGCCTTTGACAACCTCAATAAATCGACACGCTTTCAAACCCCTATCGTCACGGCAATACGACCCTTTAAAGACTTTTTTCCGGCTGAAGAATACCACCAAAATTATTACCAAAAAAACCCAATAAGATACCGTTTTTATCGAGAAAAGTCCGGGCGAGATAACTATCTACAGAAAATCTGGGGCAAAGATTTAAAAATTAAACCACCGCACTCTAAAAATTCAACAACCTTCATTAAGCCCAACCTTCAAACGCTCAAAAACCAATTAATGCCACTCCAATATCAAGTAACACAGGAAAATGATACCGAAGAACCGTTCCATAATTCATACTGGAATCATAAAGAAAAGGGCATCTATGTCGATGTTGTCAGCGGAGAACCGCTATTTTCTTCGCGCAACAAATATCGCTCCGGCACTGGCTGGCCCAGTTTTACGCGCCCACTCGAACCTAAACATATAGTCACCCAAGAAGATAACTTTTTATTCATCACTCGTACTGAATTACGCAGTATTTTAGGCGACTCTCACTTAGGCCACCTTTTTACTGACGGCCCTCAACCCACAGGACTTCGTTATTGCATAAACTCCGCCGCCTTACGCTTTATTCCCCAACACACCATAGAACAAGAAGGTTATGGGTCATTGATCCCTTCCACACAACCCACTCAAGCAAGTGAAATTTAACACGCTCGCATTATAATCAACGACTGCTCACTACCCTACAGGCTATGACTCACAACCTTTTTAAACGAGCTGCAATTACCCATAAAAACCGATCGGTAGCGTACATTTTTCAGCACCAACCACTTCACCCCATACAACTCTGATAGCCAATGCTATATAAAGCACTGATAATTAGGTATAATAGGGGGTTTTATAGAAACCTATCGAGTTAGAGGCAAACAATTATGTGTTGGAGTGGTGAAGCGTCAGGTGTTCTGGCAACCGTAGGGCTCAGTGCCGCTATCTATGTAGCAAGAAGAGGGGAGTCTAAAGAACTCTGGATTCCTTTAACGTATTTCGCATTAATGGAATTACTACAGGCATTTACTTATGTCTATATTGACCTGTGCGATAATCCCAGCAATCAGATACTCACTCTGTTTGGCTATCTACACATTGCATTCCAGCCTTTTTTCGCCAATATGGTTGCTATGTATTTCATACCCGAAGAAGTCAAATTTAAAATCCAAGCCACCGTCTACAGTATCTGTACGATCGGTGCTATTGCTATGCTGGTTAAAATGTATCCATTTGCTTGGGCGGGGTCTTGTAACATTGGTATTGAGGGTTTTTGCGGCCCTGAAGTTTGTTCTGTCTCCGGTGACTGGCATATAGCCTGGCAACTGCCGCTAAACGGCATCTTGTCAGACCCAATCCCTTGGCTTTTTGATTTTAACTGGGGACTACACGCCTTAACCTATATTTTAGTCGCCTTTATCCTGCCGCTGATCTATGGCTCTTGGCGCTTTGTCGGTTTTCATTACATTGTTGGGCCTTGGATTTCAGATGCCACCACGACTGACCCCAATGAATATGCTGCCGTCTGGTGCTTGTTTTCTATTGCACTGTGTCTGTCGGTTATTAAAACGCCAATCAGAAAATACTTACACGTTCGAAACTGGCCTTTTTATAAAAGGCTCACCACCAAACCCGATGAGACTGGCCAACCTGAGTCTTTATCCTGACGAACGTTCTCAAATAAAAAAGCCCCGTAGAAAAACATCTTCGGGGCTTTTTTATCGCTGATTAATACTGAACGGTCGAATCCGGCTCACTAATTACAGGGTTTGTTAAAGCGCCCAGTTTTTCAATTTCTATTCGAACTTCTTGACCAGGTAGCATATAGCCTCGCGGCTTCATCTTAACGCCAACACCCGACGGCGTTCCGGTGGCAATAATATCGCCGGGCTCTAGGGTCATCACCGTGCTGAGATAACTGATCATCTCATAACAATTAAAAATCATATGCATCGTATTAGATGATTGCCGTAATTCACCGCCCACCCAGGTTTTTAAATCCAACTGATGCGGATCGCCGACCTCATCGGCCGTAACCAGCCACGGCCCTAAAGGCCCGTGCGTATCAAACGATTTACCCAAAGTAAAAGTAGGGGAGCGAAACTGCCAATCTCGAACCGAAACATCATTAGCAATGGTATAGCCATAAATAACATCGGCTGCCCGATCAATCGGTACATGCCGGCATCGCTTACCAATCACTAAGGCTAATTCACCTTCATAGTCAAGTTTTTCAGAAACCTTGGGCCGATGAATCGGCTCGCCATCAGCAATAATACAACTGGTTTGTTTATTAAAAAACGATGGGGATTCCGGCTTTTCAAGACCAGTTTCACTGATATGGTCGGCATAATTCAAACTGATCGCCAAATATTTAGTCGGCTGTAAAACCGGCGCCTCTAGCTTAACTGCATCGAGATCAAGACGACCGCCCCCTTGAGCAATACGTTGATCCATAGCCGCTATAGCACGTTCGCCTAAATTGATAAAATCAACCATCGTCGTCAAACCGTCGATAAGTCCTGTGGAATCGACTATCTCTTGCCCAACGACCGCACCAACGCGGGTTTGATTACTATGACTAAATGTTGCCAACTTCATTTTTACCCTCTTAACTCCTTTAAAAAGACCATTATAACGTGAGTCACCAACAAAAACGCTCAGCCTAGGTGTATTCAAGCCATTTTGAACTATCTTTGAAACTTATTGATTTGCAGCAAAACCATGAAAAAACAGCCGAGTTTACCCTAATTAAACAATGTTGATAGTCAACCGTTAAATCATTTATTAAACTTAACATTATGAAAAACAAACATGCCGGCTTTACCCCGATTGAACTGCTGATTGTGATTAGCATTATTGCTATATTAACTGTTAATGCCATTCCGGCTTACAACCAATACCTACAAAAAGCACGGCGCGCCGATGCCCATAACGCCCTGTTGTCACTGCAATTAGCACAAGAGAAATTTCGGGTGAATTGCCAGAGCTACGCCACTACTATTAATGAAAACATTGTAAAGCCCTGTGACACACTCACATCAACCTTTACCTTAAAAGAACTCGAAGAATCACCGGAAGAATTTTATCGTTTGGCACTGACTCCCCCCAATGATACAACTTGCCCACAAGGTGTAGGTCTTGCGCTAGATGACAAATGGAAAATTTGCTATACACTCACCGCAACCGCTGCAACTGGTAAGGCACAGGAAAATGATACGAGTTGTAATACAATAAATATTGATCAGGACAGCACTAAAACCCCAGCTGATTGCTAGTAACAGGAACCAAGCTTTGAACACAGACTCACTATGCCTTTGCGGCTCGACCAAAGCCCGAAACGATTGCTGCGGACCTTATCTTGACGGCACAGAAAAACCCAAAACAGCTGAAGCGCTGATGCGCTCACGGTTTTGCGCCTTTGCTAGTGAAAACGTCGATTATCTCCTTAATAGCTGGGACCTCAAAACCCGCCCCAAAACATTAGATTTGTCGAAAGACCAAAGTCAATGGCAACGATTAGAAATTCTCAATACCAAAAAGGGCAGTAGTAAAGA
>JASMBU010000049.1 GCA_030753675.1 Methylococcales bacterium | reverse complement strand
GGTCACACCACTGGATAATAAAATCAAAGTATTCAGCAATGGCAGACCAAAAGCACTCATGGGCTCATAATCACCCCCGACATTACCAGGGCCATTCGTAGGCCAGGTCGATTGGTAACCTTCCCACAACATATTGGTAGAGCGTCCGGGGCCATCACCCACACCCGCCAACCAGTCAACTGACAAATCACGGACGTAGTATAAGGCACCGAAGAAAACCGCAAAAAACATCACTTCAGAAAAAATAAACCACATCATCCCTAAGCGATAAGAAATACTCACCTGTGCGTTATACATGCCCGATTCACTTTCAATCGATTGCAACGTAAACCAGCCGACCATCATGATTATAACGGTCGCAAAACCAATAATCATCATTGGCTTGCCAATGGGTGAATCATTTAAAACATTGGCAAACCCTGCCAACATAATTGCCAAACCGGCGGTACCGACCCAAGGCCAAGTTGCACGATGCGGTATGTAGTAGCCATCTTTAGAAGACATGCTTTTCCCCTCTTAATTTAAGTTACCCGATGTCTCAGTCAGGTCAAAAAATGTATACGCTAATGTTAAAGTATTATAACGCTCTGGGAAATTTGGATTAATCACAAAGCGTACGGGCATCACTCGCCTCTCATAAGGCTTAAAAACCTGTTCTGTAAAACAAAAGCATTCTGTTTTCTCTAAATATTCTGCCGCCAACCCCGGAGTTACACTAGGTATTGCTCTAGCATGCAACGGCCGATTGGTTTTATTCTCAGCATAAAACTCAACCGTATAATACTTCCCAGGGTGAACGTTCAACTTACTGTTCTTAGCTTTAAAAATTAGCGGTGTCTGCTCATTAAGTGCTGTAACCATTTCTAACGTCACGATTCGATCAGTTTTCACGGCATAAGCTTGTGTCTGCTCTGCATTAGCATCCAACTTACCATTGAGGCCTGTTAAATCGCAAAAAACATCGTAAATAGGCACTAACAAGTAGCCAAAACCAAACATTAAAACTGTCACAGAAAATAACTTAAGCACTAAGCCGGTATGTTTTCTTGTGCGTTCTACAGCCATTACAGAACGGCCTGCAATACAGCGTAGCTATAAAGTCCTATTGCAATTAAAAATAAAAAAAGTGCTGTTAGAATATTTTTTTTCTTTATCTTCATGACATATTCCTGCACACAAAACCCGGTTGACAGCTCTTTATTTTATTTTAGGTGGCTTCTCAAAAGTATGGTACGGCGCTGGTGAAGGGAGCGTCCACTCCAAACCGTGTTTCTTAGCCCCTTCCCAGACCTCACCAGTTGCCTTCTTACCGCCTCGTATCGTCGTAATGATAATGTACAAAAATATCAACTGCGAGAAACCAAACAAAAAACCACCCACACTGGAAATCATATTAAAATCAGTAAATTGTACCGCAT
>JASMBU010000048.1 GCA_030753675.1 Methylococcales bacterium | reverse complement strand
CCCGCACAGAACACAGAAGTAACACCTATGACAAAAGCAAAAAGACCGCAAGACTGGAGCGCAGAAGCTCGTTTAGATATGGTGATTAGTTGTGCTTCACTTGATGAAGAACAGATCAGCGAATTGTGCCGTAAACAGGGGCTTTTCCCTCATCACATAAAGCAATGGAAACAAGATTTTATAGACGGGTCGACGGTCACTACAACAGCTAGCATACGATCAGACAATAAGACTTTACGCCAGGATAATAAAGCGCTGAAAAAGGAAGTTAACCGTAAAGATAAAGCGCTGGCAGAAACGGCTGCATTATTAGTTCTTCAAAAAAAAGTCAATGCGATCTGGGGCAACGACGAGGACGACTTACAATGAGTGATGAGCGAGTAAGAATCATGACCTGGGTGACAGAAGCCAGAACTGCTGGTGCACGACAATCAAAAGCCTGTCAGAGCATTGGTATTAGTGCCAAAACATTTCAACGCTGGGTAAAACCTGATAACCAACAAGATGGCCGTTTAGACGCTAGACATGACGTAAGCAACAAGCTCACAGAACTTGAACGCCAGCGGGTTATTAAAGTGGCAAACAAGCCTGAATATGCAGCGTTATCTCCCAGTAAGATAGTGCCATTACTTGCTGATAAGGGTGAGTATATTGCTTCTGAGTCAACATTTTATCGGATCTTAAAATCAGAAAAACAGCTACAGCACCGGTTACAATCCAAACCCGTTAGGTCCGTTAATAAACCCCGCGCATTGAAGGCTACTGCACCTAACCAGCTTTACAGTTGGGATATCACCTATTTACCAACGCGGGTATTAGGGCTCTTTTTTTATCTGTATCTGGTCATTGATATTTACAGCCGAAAAGTGGTTGGTTGGCAGGTCTATGAAATGGAATCTAGCGCATTAGCCGCTGACTTAATGACTGACATTTGTCAGCAAGAGAATATTGAGCGTCATCAAGTTACTTTGCACTCGGATAATGGCAGCCCCATGAAAGGCGCCACCCTGTTGGCAACATTACAGGAACTGGGTGTTATGCCTTCATTTAGCCGGCCATCGGTCAGTAATGATAACCCTTATTCCGAGTCGCTTTTCCGGACATTGAAATATCGACCGGAATACCCAGAAAAAGCATTTAATAATTTAGCAACAGTACGCGCTTGGGTGAAAGGATTTGTTCATTGGTACAATAATGAACATTTGCATAGTGCAATTAAATTCGTCACACCTGAACAACGTCATAAGGGTGAAGATAAAGAAATACTGGTAAAGCGTAAATGCGTCTATCAGCAGGCAAAGTCACGGCACCCTGAGCGCTGGAGTGGTGAAATACGAAATTGGGACAAGGTAGGTGAGGTATTCCTTAATCCTGAGAAACAGAAGGAAGTGGCGGCATAACTTTTTAACTTTAGGCGACAACTCTCTTGAAATCCGCCGGTAAAGAGCGTAAGTTTAATCGCCGCTTCATGGCGTTGGCTAATCACTACCTCTTTGAACCAGTGGCTTGTACGCC
>JASMBU010000047.1 GCA_030753675.1 Methylococcales bacterium | reverse complement strand
TAATGTCGGTATTTAATGGTTTTGCCCCCAAAGACCGTAATGATTCAACATTGTCTTATTCACGTTTTATTGAGGCGGTGTCTTATGGGCAGGTCGAATCGGTGACAATCGATGACAATAAGATTGTCGGCAAAATGCTCTCTGGGGTAAAATTCCGTACGCTTTCACCCAATGATGCCCATTTGATTGATGACTTGTTAGAGCACGGTGTCGAGATTGAGGTGCAAGCTCCAGAAGAGCAATCAAAGTTAATGCAAATCTTTATTTCCTGGTTTCCAATGTTATTGTTGATTGCGGTTTGGATCTTTTTTATGCGTCAAATGCAAGGTGGAATGGGAGGGAACCAAGGCGGCACTATGGGACTGGGCAAAAGCAAAGCCAAAATCCTAGAGCCAGATCAGATCAAAGTCACTTTTGATGATGTTGCCGGCGTTGAGGAAGCGAAAGAAGAAGTGGCCGAAATGGTTGATTTTCTGCGCGACCCACCGAAATACCAGAAATTAGGCGGTAAGATTCCTCGCGGTGCTTTAATGGTTGGTCCACCGGGAACCGGTAAGACTTTGTTAGCCCGTGCGATTGCGGGTGAAGCGAAGGTTCCTTTCTTTTTGATTTCCGGTTCTGATTTTGTAGAAATGTTTGTCGGTGTCGGGGCATCTCGGGTCCGAGATATGTTTGAGCAAGCGAAGAAGAATGCACCGTGTATTATTTTTATCGATGAGATTGATGCGGTCGGGCGTCAACGGGGTGCGGGTTTAGGGGGCGGTAATGATGAACGCGAACAAACCTTAAACCAGTTATTAGTTGAAATGGATGGTTTTGACGGACATGAAGGTATTATTGTTATTGCCGCGACTAACCGTCCGGATGTATTAGATAAAGCCTTATTACGGCCGGGTCGTTTTGACCGTGAAGTCAACGTAGGCTTACCCGATATCAAGGGACGTGAACAGATTTTAGAAGTTCATTTACGCAAAGTCCCGAAAGCCGATGATGTGATTGTTAAATACATTGCGCAAGGGACTCCGGGGTTTTCAGGTGCTGAATTGGCTAATTTGGTGAATGAGGCTGCATTGACGGCAGCGCGCACCAATAAACGCGTAGTGAGCATGGTAGAGCTTGAGAAGGCGAAGGATAAGTTAATTATGGGGGCTGAGAAGCGCTCGATGGTGATGAGTGAAGAGGACAAGCGGATGACAGCTTATCATGAGGCTGGTCATGCGATTGTGGGTCGCTTGTGTCCTGAGCATGACCCGGTGTATAAGGTCAGCATTATGCCGCGGGGCCGTGCTTTGGGTGTCACGATGTTTTTACCGGAGAAAGACGCCTACAGTGCCAGTAAGCGCAAATTAGACAGTCAGGTTTCCAGTTTATATGGTGGCCGTATTGCTGAGGAGTTGATTTTTGGTACTGATAGTGTCACTACAGGAGCCTCCAACGATATTGAACGGGCAACTCAGCTGGCACGGAGCATGGTCACACAATGGGGTTTGTCTGAGAAATTAGGGCCTTTAGCCTACGGTGAAGAGCAAGGTGAAGTCTTTTTAGGGCGTTCGGTTACGCAGACCAAATCGGTTTCTGAGAGTACCTCGCAGGCTATAGATGCAGAAGTTCGGGTGGTTATTGATCGTAACTATCAGCGCGCCGAAAAAATGCTTAAAGATAATGAAGATATTTTGCATGCCATGGCAGATGCGTTAATGAAGTACGAAACCATTGATAAATACCAACTCGATGATTTATTAGAGCGCAAAACACCGGTACGGGAACCGCAAGGCTGGGGAGATG
>JASMBU010000046.1 GCA_030753675.1 Methylococcales bacterium | reverse complement strand
ATTTACGACAAATTAATGAACAAGATAAGTTGTTTAATCGTACTGAAAGAGAAAAGTTTAATATTAATAGTAGGGTTAGACATGACACATTATTGAATAGGTACAACTGTCTTGTTTTAAAACTTTTAGATGAAATGAGTAATGAAGAAATTATTACCCACCCTCTTCAGTACATACGTCAAACTGACAACGGTAATAGTACTGGTTACGGTGGTAAACATTACGGTAGAACTGTATTTGATTTAATAGGTGGTACTAAAAAGAGTTTTGGTGGAAAACAAATATTGTTAAGTGTGTGTGATGGTTACTTTGTTAAACACCCAACTAAAACTTACTTGGACTAACAACAAGAGTTAATCAAAAAGTAACCTGTCACTATCCTTAAAATCAACATCATTAATTAACTGTTTACCCTGTAACTCCATCTTTATCTGTCCGTAGTGTTCTTCTATAAACTTAACACTTGTTCCCATATTTTTACTTAACGTAAATACGTCAGTACCTCCGTACAATCTCCACGTACAGTATGTGTGTCTAAAACAATAAAATGTATTGTCCTGTCTATGTTCACGTAAACCTATTTCATCAATTAAATAGTTCCAATGTTTGTAGTACACATCTTTACTTAATTGTTCCCCAGTATCATTATCAACAAATACAAAATCATTCGTTTTTGTATGGTTACTAAAACGTTTTAATCGCGTAAATACATCACCGCGTCTACCTATAACAACTCGTGGTTTTCCAGTTTTAGTTTGGTGTCCTTTTAAATCTATCCTTACACTTACACTATCATCGTTATCTTGTTTATCAGTAACATTTTCTACCGTTACATCACCCCATTTTACTTTACGTAATTCCCCAAAACGTAACCCTGTATTAATTAATACAATTACAAATTCCTTAATAAATCGTCTTTGTTCAACCACCTTAGTCTTATCGTGTTTACTCCACTTGTTTGTATTAAAAAACCTATATATTTTTCTCCAATCTTCAAGTGTAAAGTGTTCACGTTTTCTACTAACACGGTTTATATGTGGTAATTCTGGTATGTAGGTTGGGGGTAAATAACGTCGTGTAACCATAAACCTATACAATCCTAAAATTGTATTTTTCTCGTTACTTAATGTGGTGTTTACTACGGTGGGGTTATTCTGTTTTCTAAAGTTAAAGTACTCGTTCCATTTGTCACTACTAACATCGGTAACTTTAGTAGTTTCACCAACAAACTTTAAAACATGTTTTATTTGGGATTTTATTGTTACGTAACGTCCGTGTGTTTTGTTAATTCCTACTTCTTTAAGTTTATGTTCTAAAAACTCGTTACACACATCTAAAAATGTCTTACTAAAAATAGGTTCATTTATTCGTAATTTAGTATGTATATCCAAATACATTTCTTTACTAACAACAATACTTGTTTCTAAATTTCTACTACGTGTACTTCGTCTTATGTACTTTTGTTCTTTGTGTATCCACATTTGAAACTGGTACACCTTCCCACTGTTTGGTGTTCTGTATAAAGTTACATCACCGTCAAACAACTCGTGTATATCAGTCTTAACTTTTGGTTTTGGTGTACGTTTACGGGGTTTTTTCGTGGTGGTTTTGGTGGGTTTTAACATATTGAGTTGTAGTAGTAGTCCAAAGTTAGTTAAAAGTTTGTAAGTATTTTTTATAAGTTACTGTTTCAAAACAATAACATTTATTATACTTACAAAGTTTGTAACTTACAAATACCTTACAAATCAATAACTTAGTGGGTTTTAACTACTCCCACTCAATGGTCGCCGGTGGCTTTC
>JASMBU010000045.1 GCA_030753675.1 Methylococcales bacterium | reverse complement strand
CATTATAAAAACGCACTCGTTTTTCATGATGAATAGCGGCTACACCCAATGCCGTGGCAAGATGAGATTTACCTGTTTGTCAACACCAATTTAAAACTGACCCCTTTAGTGATTAAAACACCGTTTTAAAATTGACCCCTTTGGACATAAAAAAAGATTAGGGTTTCGTAGGAGCAATTCCTATTTTCCGTTTATCTTTGAGTCGGTAACTTTCACCCGAGATCTGCACAATATGCGCATGGTGCAGTAATCTATCCAACATAGCCGCCGTTAATGTTTGGTCGTTTGCAAAGGCCGTAGCCCATTGGGTGAAGGGTAAGTTGCTGGTTAATATTAAACTGCCTCGCTCATAGCGTTTAGCAATCACATTAAAAAACAAATTAGCCTCTTCCCGACCAAAAGGTAAATAACCAATCTCATCGATCACTAATAACTTAGGCGCTAAGACAGCGCGTTGTAAATATGATTTCAATTTGCCTTGTTTCTTAGCAACAGATAATTGCAGCATTAAATCGGCAGCACTGATAAATCGTGTTTTAATCCCAGACAGTATCGTTTTATAAGCCAGTGCAATCGCCAAGTGTGTTTTGCCTACGCCGCTGGGTCCCAGTAAAACGATATTTTCAGTCCGCTCTATAAACACAAGACTCGCTAAGTCGTGTAGTTGTTCTCGTGGGGCACCTGTTGCGAAAACAAAATCATACTGCTCTAGCGTTTTAACAGCAGGAAGACCTGCAAATTTAAGCAAGGTTGCTTTGGTTCGTTCTTGCCTAGCCAACAGTTCGGTCTGTAATAATTGCTCCATAAAGTCAGCATAGCTCCCTTCTTGTTTAAGTATTTGGGTAGCGATATCTGACCAGTTGTTAGCCATAGCCCCTAAAGAAAGTTGATCACATTGTTCAGTAATACGTTGGAGTTGTAAGTTCATAGGTTTAACTCCAGTAATTGGTCATAAATGGCTAAGGGATGCTGGATGCTCTCGAAAGGTATCAAGCTAGAGGGTGATGATTTCAAGGGTGATTCCATCTGATGACTCTCAACCGGCAATGCTAACAATTGATGGCGCTCTTTATCGAGTCGCGTTTGCGGTTTTTCGCCGGTGGTGCCATGAATACGTTGGTGCGCAATATCATGTAACCAACGTCCGATATAACTATTCGTTGTCGGTACATCCAACTTTAATCCTGATTGTTTCAGGCTCGCTGCTAGAGGGGTCACAAAACTACCTTTCAAATAGCCATTAAAGCGCTCAACTTTGCCTTTTGTTTTAGCACGGTAGGGCCTGCATACTCGCGCAGAAAAACCATAGTCTTTAGCCAGCTCAAGTAACTGAGAGTGCCAGCGGTGCTGCCCTTCACCATAAGCGTCACGTTCAATCATAATGGCTTTGGCATTATCAAATAAGAGTTCTCTGGGTACGCCACCAAAAAAATAGAAGGCCTCTTTGATACCCTGCAACCAGGACTCGTTGCGTTCATTATCAAAAAAATGAACGTAACTGGCCCGGCTATAGCCCAATGTTGCAACAAAGGCTTTAAGCGGATACTTACCCTTACGGATGGTGGTGAAATCAACTTGCATTTGTTGACCTGGGGCTGTTTCAAAACGAACAATGGGGTCTATTTCAAGTTGCTTGTAGGGGAAAATAAAACTACGTAGCTGAGTTATGCCTCCATCATAGCCTTGTCCTTTAATTTCTCGAAGCAACACCACTGCAGGAATCCAGCGTGGCTTAGCCGCTTCAATACGCTTTAGAAGATAAGATTTATAGGGGTCCAGTTTACAAGGCCTTGTTGGCCGTTGTGAATACGTTGGGTACTCCATGGGTGGGTGTAAATATTTTCTAACGGTGTTTTTTGAGATCCCGAGTTTTCTGGCTATGGCTTTAATCCCATGCCCTTGGCGATGTAAGACGTGAATTTCCACAAATATCTCCTTGGTCAACATAGTAAATACGATCTATTAGTCAAATCGTAATATTCACCCAAGGGGGTCAATTTTACTACGGTGCTAGGGGGTCAGTTTTACATCGGTGGTGACAGTGAAGGATCGGCCTGATCTTATCCAACAAGATACACCGCTATCTTTTTAACTCATACACCAGAAATGACTATAGCT
>JASMBU010000044.1 GCA_030753675.1 Methylococcales bacterium | reverse complement strand
AGCGGGGAGGCTGGTTACGAAGAGGTCAATCCATTGCGGATGGGCTATTCCCTCATCTTTCTGCTGTCATTTAAAAACGCACACTTATGCGCGGGCGGCGCGGAGAGAAACATGAAAAAAATATTAAGCGGCTTGGTCTTAGCGACCGCTGCACTATCGATACACGCTGAAGAAGGCCCCAACACCCTAAAACCTTCCCATAAGTTCCCAACAAATCAAGAAGCCATTAAAGCTTACAACGTGGACAACCCTGATCAGGCGATTTTATCACCGATTACCGTTACGGTAAGTGCCTCACTGTTAGATGAACTTTTATCGCCTAAGTCCGTCTCCATCTATTCTAAAGAAGACATCAAGAAAAGCGGCGCTAACACCTTACTGAATTTCTTTAAATACAATACCTCTCTACAAATAGATGCCAGCGCAGGCAATCCATTAACCCCCAAAATATCCATGCGTGGATTTGGTCTTGGCGACGGATTTCAAGCCATTAATATTATTGTTGATGGGGTTTCCATTAACAGTGTTGATAACGTTCCACAGCAACTGGGCTCCGTACCACTCCAATCAATTGAAAAAATTGAAATCCTCAACAGCAGTGGCTCTGTCCTTTACGGTGATAATTCAGCAGCCGGTACCATTATTATCCAGACCAATAATTCTTTTGATCGGGAAAAATTCTTTGGCTCACTCAAGGCCGGCGGCGGCACCTACGCCAACAGAATTGCTGACGCCCGCCTTGGCTCAGTCACCGAATTTCACGGTGTGAAATTGCTCGCTGACGCACAATTTTCCTACAGCGGTTCTGACGGTAAAAAACAAGTTCTTGACCCAAATGATGCCAATAACACAGCATTTATAAACGGTCACAGAGATACCAATGAAATTCTAAACGGCAAGGCTACTTGGGGATTCAAAGTTGGTGATTTTGAAGCCATCTCTAGCTATCGTAGACATGAGTCTACAACGTTCTTTACCACGTCTTTATCTGATACCGAATTTAACAACAACGCCGACATGGACGGCCAAAAAGGCTCCAGACAAATTGTGCGGGATGAAGACATTAGCACAAGCCTAAAATATAAAATAAACGAATCATTTAATCTGTCTTATGACTTTAATAAAACAGACAGAGAAAGAGACCCCTTAACGCGTACCGGTTGGAGCGCGCCTTTAAATTACGATGGTCACAGCCACCGCGCAGTATTACAAAGCATCTTCGACCGCGTTATTTTAAAAACTGGTTTTGATTATAAATTCAATGAGCGAACCCCGTCAGGTAACAACCAAGGGGTTGATGTCACCACAAAAGAAAATATTGCCGCCTTTATCTCCGGCGACTTCTTCATTACCGATCGCTTAACGCTTAACGCGGGATTCAGACAGGCTTGGATTGCTTTTACCCGTTATGATAAAGAAAAATCGAATACCCCTAATGCTTACAATGCTGCAATCAACTATTCTTTATTCAAAAAAGATGCGCTATTTTTCAGCTACCAACACGCCTACCAATCACCTAATATTGATAACTTTTTTAGTTCAACTTATGACGCTGACTGGAATGTAAATGGCTCTACATTCAATGGGTTTATCGAATCCATGACTATGAATACCTACTCAACCGGTTACAAGCATATTGACGATAACTTAAAAATCAAACTGGAGCTATACTACTCCAATCTTAAAAATGAAATGTACTATGATCAAACCAATAATACTAATTACGACACCTCAGAGAAATACGGTGTAGAACTTTACTTTTATAAAGACTTCGGTTTTTTTGACACGAATATCAACTATACCTACACCGATACCCGCGCCAAAACAGCTACCGGTGTTTACGAAATCAGCGGTCAACCTCACCATGTTGTTTTAGCCTCTATTGGTAAACAATTTACCAATACTCTACTCCCTCTCCAGCACCATGGGATAAGACTTTCACATAAATATAAATCCAAAAGTTATCGTTTTGATGATGGAGATAATATTTATAATGAGGCTCCAGGCTTTAATTCCAGTGCCATTAACTATCAACTCTCTGACAACCAACATTGGACTGTTGATTTCTCAGTTAACAATTTATTTGAAATTCCTAATGGACAATGGGTTCGAGGGTTTCCCGCTAATGGCGTGTATGCAACCGATTATGAGCGCACCTTCTCAGGTTCGGTCTACTATACATTTTAAGACCCGTTAACCCTTTTAGTTACGGCCAACACCGGTTGGCCGTAACGCCTCTACAGTGTGATTCACAGATCTCACCACCCTCAAAAATACTCGGTAATCTTACAGCACCCCAACCCGCTTAAACATCAACCCTTGCTTTCGGTCAACTAATTACTGTACACTTTTCAAGATAGTCACCTTCCTCTCCCGATACTTTTTATGCAAAACAACCATGGCGGCCCACGCTCCGGCGCTGGTCGAAAAAAAGGCTCCTCTGTCTATGGCGAAAGTACCCGGGCTATTCGTGTGCCTGAAAGTCTTATACCAACCGTTAGGCAACTACTCGATCACCGTAAACAACACCCGTCACTGGAAAAAACGATGACTGATAGTTTTCTTCATCCCGCGCAAA
>JASMBU010000043.1 GCA_030753675.1 Methylococcales bacterium | reverse complement strand
AGTAACTAGCCCAAAAATACAACGCCATGACATTCAATTACAAGGTTCTGGGCATACACAATTTTCTCGTCAAGGTGATGGTCGTTCACCTCTTGGTCCTGTAATTCGTGAGTATGTTCTCAGCGAAGCTATGCACTCACTAAATATTCCAACAACCCGATCACTTGCTGCTGTATCTAGTGGAGAACAGGTTTATAGGGATACTTCATTACCAGGAGCTATCCTGACTCGTGTGGCCAAAAGCCATATTCGGATTGGCACATTTGAATATTTTACATCACTCAAACAATGGAAAAATTTAAAAACACTCTCTGACTACACGATTGATAGGCACTATCCCGAAGTGAAATCATCCAAGAATTGTTACCTCTCATTACTTAATGCTGTCTCCAATAAACAAGCAGAACTCATTGCACATTGGATGAGTATAGGGTTCATTCATGGTGTGATGAATACTGATAATACCTCAATTGCTGGCGAAACTATTGATTATGGCCCATGTGCTTTTATGGATACATATGACCCATCAACAGTCTTCAGCTCAATAGATCATCATGGACGATATTCTTTTGGTAATCAGCCTCATATCATAGAATGGAATTTAGCCTGTTTCGCAACATGTCTTATTCCTCTCATCGATGAAGATCCATCCAAGGCAAATAAACAGGCTGGTGAAATAATCAAGGATGTTTCTGTGAAAATCAATAAAGCCATCATGGATAAGATGCGCCAAAAAATTGGACTCAGTTCTGAACAAAAAACTACTCACCAACTACTAGAGAAATTACTCAAAATCATGTTGGATAATCAATCAGACTATACTCTTACGTTTCGTTATTTATGTGATGTCCTTGGAGAAAAAGGAGATTCCAAGTTCAAAGAACAATTCACAACACAGGATGAAATATCTAAATGGCTTGTAGAGTGGCAGTCATGCATTGACAATCAAGGACAACTAAAAGAAAAAATATGCCAGTCAATGAGGCTTGTAAATCCAGCCTTTATACCTCGAAATCATCTTATTGAAAGAATCATTAAAGCTGCTGTTGATCATGATGATTATTCAGAAATGAAAACTTTCTCATCCATTCTGAGAAACCCCTACAAAGAACAAAATGTAGATATTGATTATATGAGTCCTCCCGAACCCTCAGAGAAGGTATATCAAACCTTCTGTGGCACATAAAGATGGGGATAGGGATTTGAAAATTGTACCCTTTGAGTACAATTTATATAGTGAATAGCGTTATATTTTTTTAGTCAACTTTCCAGGTCTTTTTTAGAAAAGCGTAAAAATCCTGCCATGACTGTTCTTTAGCTTGAGCATTGAAGCCCATGGTATAACCGTCTCGACTAGAACACTGGGAAAATGCCAGTGCTGCACCCAATGTTGTATCTATTGAATAACCTGTACTCTGTTCAATAACCTCATCACTTGCATTCCATAACATCAAGCAATCCTTGGTAATAGCTGCTCCGGGTTGAAATGCTTGTGGATAAGGTTGCTCCCAACCATGACCAGCTCCCTCATAGACTGACATTTCAACTTCAACACCGTGCTGTTCGAGTTTATTTTTAAACCACTTACAATGGTCAATTGACATTGATTCATCAACTTCACCCATCATAATCAATACCGGACTACCTTCAACTTCGAACTCTTCAAAGTCAAGTGAACAACCAGCATAAAAAGATGCATAGGCAGAAAAACGAGGTCCGTCTTTCCCGAGGGCTCCACTAGCAACCCGTTCAAACATAGAAAACAGAGTAGAGCCACCACCCAGACTAAATCCCGTGACAGCAACTTTGTCACCCTGGATATAAGGGTGTTGTTGCAATGCCTTTAAGGCATTAAATCCATCGATGATCTGACTGTAAATGCTAGCTTTTTCAAGACGCTCAAAATAGTCATCTGTTGGCCTTAGATTACGAGCAACAAATGTATCAACAGCAAAACCTGCTATCCCATGTTGTGCCAGTCGATTGGCAAGATAGACACTACGACCTGTCCAGTCTCCCCCAGAGCCATGAAGAATGACCACTGCAGGTACTGGTGTCTCGACTGAGGCCTTAGGTGGCAATACAAGCAACCCTCCTCCGTTTACCTTTATTTGTGCAGACTCAGGACCTTCTATTAACTCCTTGGCAGTCGATGCATTCCAAGATGGAAATCCTACAATTCCGTCAGGGGCTGTCACAAAGTCTGTGTCCAGATAGACATTCACAATTGGATCTTTGTGGGGCAGTAGTTCCCAAGCACCATATGTCGCAAGCCCAAGAACTATCAATTTTAAAATGGTCTTCACTTAAACCCTACTGACTATGAGATCACTTTCTTCTTACGAAACTCTGCGATTTGTTCTTCAGTGTAACTCCACTCTTTCAACAAACTTTCAGTATTCTCACCGTGTGCTGGGCAGTGGTATCCGGGCTCGGACTGCTCTCCACTAAAACGTGATGGAGACTTGACGACCCTCATGCTTCCCATCAAAGGGTGATCTCTAACCAATACCGTATCAGAGGCATTGATCTGTGGCTGATTAATAACCTCTTCATGGTTGTGGCATTCAGCACAGGGTACATCGTTCTCCTGTAACTTCTGTATCGCCTCTTCGCTGGTCATGTTTGAGAACCCCTCCTTAATCATCTCCATAAACTCTTCGATATTCTCAATTAGTGTAACTACAGTGGTGAATCTTGGATCATCTATCAGGTCATTCCTACCAGCAACCTGTAAAGTACCACGTATATGCTGTTCGGTGGCAGCTGATATAATAATGCCACCATCCCGAGTCTCAGTCAGGTTATACATAACGTCGGCAAGATGCTTTCCAACCTCAACATCATCGTCTAGCAGTGTATGGTTCATAAAACCAT
>JASMBU010000042.1 GCA_030753675.1 Methylococcales bacterium | reverse complement strand
CGATAACGCCATAGGTTTTGCAAAAGTCATCTGTTCTCCGAAAGGAAAATTATTGGGTGCTCATATTGTCGGCCCGCAGGCCGGTGAATTAATTAGCGAATTTGTCTTAGCGTTAAAACAAGGACTCACTCTTTCAGCAATCAGCAACACTATTCATATCTATCCCACATTGTCACAAATTAACCGCCGTGTCGCTGACCAACACTTAAAATCTTCCCTTACACCAAGCACCCAAAAACTATTAAAATGGGTATTTAGATTACAAGGCAATTAATTTAGTGACCAGTCCATATTAAACTTAACAAGCGCCATGTTTAACTTAAAAGCACTGCCCAAAAACCAGCAACGCAAGGTATACCTGTTCCTATTGGTTTGTGTCGTTGCTTTCATCGCTATGGCGTTTAGTGACCCGTGGTTGAGCCTTGAACCGATACAGCGTCATTCCGAACGATTACGCGACCTCATCACGCAACATTTCTGGCTCAGCATTGTAATCAGTGGCTTAGTGTATACCTTAGCCACCGCCGTCAGTTTCCCGGGCTGCTCACTGCTCTCATTAATCTTGGGATTCTTATACGGACGCTGGCTGGGCACAACCATCATCGTGATATCGGCCACATTAGGAGCCGTCTTAGTATTCTTAATGGCAAGATATTTACTCGCCGACTGGACCATCCGACGACTTTACCAACACCCGTTATCAAGCCAAATCACAACGGGCTTTCAGCACAACGCTACCCATTACTTATTATTTTTACGGCTGGTGCCCTTATTTCCTTTTTGGCTCGTTAACCTCATTCCAGCGGTTACCGGTATACCCTTATTCACTTATACCCTAACCACTTTTCTTGGCATTATTCCGGGTAGCTTTATCTTTGCCAATTTGGGTCAATCACTGAACCGCATTGAATCATTAGATTCACTGATCTCAACTGAAATTCTCCTCTCTCTTAGCCTGTTAGGACTTTTAGCGCTCATACCCTTGGTGATTAAACGCACCTCGATACACTTTAAAACACCGCGCTCATAACCGCCATGACCGATCTGAACACACGACCATCTCCCGAAAATTTTCCAACCATAACACGAGACCGGTTAGAAATATTACAAGTCAACCTGGGCTATTTGTGTAATTTAAGCTGCCGTCATTGCCATGTAAATGCCGGACCTAAACGCACTGAATTAATGGATCATAAGACCATTACCACTATTATCTCGGTTCTTAAAGAAAGCCACATTAAAATACTCGATTTAACCGGGGGCGCCCCTGAAATGCACCCTCAATTTCGTTTTCTGGTTTCAACGGCTAAAGCCTTAGGTATTACAGTGATCGATCGCTGCAATCTCGTTATTCTAGAAGAACCCGACTATGAAAATTTAGCCGCCTTCCTTGCCGATCAGGCGATTGAAATCACGGCCTCACTGCCGTGCTATCTGGAAGACAATGTCAATGCCCAAAGAGGAAAAGGTGTCTTTAATCACAGCATTACCGCATTACAAAAACTCAATGCACTCGGTTATGGCCAAGCCAACAACACCCTCAAACTTAATCTGGTTTATAACCCACAAGGCCCCACACTTCCTCCGGAACAATCAACACTTGAAAACGCATATAAAAAACATCTTAAAGAGCACTTTAATATTGTTTTTGATCAATTATTTGTCGTCACTAATATGCCTATCAATCGATTCCGAAACACACTCAAACAGCAAAATAAATTAGCTGACTACCAACAACTATTAAAAGACCATTACCAACACGACACACTCGCTTCGCTAATGTGTAAAAAGACACTCAGCGTTGATTGGCAAGGCTTTCTTTATGATTGCGATTTTAACCAAATGCTCAAATACCCCTTAGGTGCAGTACAACACTCACCCTGCCATATTACCGACATTGATATTCACGCCTTAGACCAACAACCTATCACCGTAGCCGAGCATTGTTTTGGCTGTACCGCTGGACAAGGCAGCAGTTGCGGCGGCGCTCTGAAATAAAAACACTTCAGCCCCTTAATTACTTTATGATAACGACTAACATTAATACCGCTTAAAGGACCCCTATGAGTCAAGAAAACAGCGTTCTCAAACGCTATTCTGAAGGCGCACAATCTGTTCAACCTGAATTATGTTGTCCTGTTGATTATGACGCCACATTATTAAAACAACTACCGCAAGAAATTATTGATAAAGATTATGGCTGCGGCGACCCCTCACGCTATGTCAAAGAAAATGACATTGTCCTTGATTTAGGCTCTGGATCAGGCAAAATCTGTTATATCGCCGCGCAATTAGTCGGCCCTCAGGGTAAAGTTATTGGCATTGACATGAATGACGACATGCTGGCACTAGCACGTAAGTACCAACCAGAAATAGCTGAGAAATTAGGTAACAATCGCGTACAATTTTTAAAAGGCCAAATCCAAGACCTTGCTCTTGATTGTAGCGCATTAGATAATTATTTAACCCAACACCCTATTCACTCGACTCAAACACTCTTGGCTTGCCGTGACTGGCAAGAAAAACAACGCCTTGAAAAGCCATTAATTGCCAATAATAGTATTGATCTTATCATTTCTAATTGTGTACTCAATTTAGTCAGTGAGCACGATAAACAACAAATGATCGATGAAATTTTCCGCGTCTTGAAGCCGGGTGGGCGCATTGCCATTTCTGACATTGTCTGTGATGAACCCCCCTCAGAAACCATGAAATCAGACCCTCATCTATGGAGCGGATGTATTTCTGGCGCGCTACAGGAACATGACTTTTTACACGCTTTTATTGATGCCGGTTTTGCCGCCGTTAAACTAGATGTTTGGTCCAACACACCGTGGCAAGTAGTAGAAAATATTGAATTTCGCTCAGCCACCGTTACCGCTATAAAACCCGAACAAACCCCTTGCCTAGATAAAGGCCATGCTGTTATTTATCGCGGTCCTTTTAGTGAGGTTTATGATGATGACGGTCACATCTACCCACGTGGCCAGCGTATAGCTACCTGCGAAAAAACCTTCAATTTATTAACTAACGACGGTCCTTATCAGGATGAATTTATTGGCATTACACCCGCACAGTTAAAACCCGCTCAACCGTGGTGCGCCCCTCTGGGGACCATACGCCCGGCATCAGAATCTAAAGGGG
>JASMBU010000041.1 GCA_030753675.1 Methylococcales bacterium | reverse complement strand
ATGCAGATGGCGATACCGATGTAGCCAGCTATGATGTCGGTGCAGCGAGTGCATTTACAATAAAAGATGATGGTCCAGAGGCACAAACAGTGACCCCAGCAACGGCTGCTGCGATCGCGCTTGATGAGACGACAGCGAATGCTAATGATAGTGATACCGCTGACTTCTCCGTTCACTTTAATACAGCTTCTGTTGATTACGGCACCGATGGTAAAGGTGATGTTAAGTACAGTTGGTCATTAACCGGCATAAATGTAGTCTCTGGTCTTTATGCCCTGGATGCGAATGATAAGGTTGATAATGAAACGCCTACTGCTGATGGCATCGGTCAAGGTGATCAAATCTTATTGAATGTCAGTACTGATGGTCTGACTATTACAGGTAGTGAAGGCGGTACAGCTTACTTCACCTTAGTGATCAACGAAGATACCGGTGTTGTGACGTTCACACAAAGCAATAACCTATGGCATCCAACAACAAGCGATCATGATGAGTCGGCTACGTTGACATTAGCTGCGGGTGTATTGGAAATCGAACAAACGGTCACCGATGCAGATGGCGATACCGATGTAGCCAGCTATGATGTCGGTGCAGCGAGTGCATTTACAATAAAAGATGATGGTCCAACAGCAGCTACACCCGATGTAACGTTATTAAACACAATCACAGCAGCGACATTAGATGAATCAGTTCTTGATGTAAGCACTACAACCGTAGTAGAGGGTGATGGCGTCTATAGCGCAACAACCAATGTCGCCGCAGCCTTTGAAGGTACAGCAGCAGGAAACTTTGGAACAGATGGCGCAGGTACAACGAGCTACGCGGTATCATTTACGGGAGCCGGTACCGGTTCAGGACTCTTTATCTTAGATCCAAGTGTAACAACAGGTGACGTTGGTAAAGGTGCAGAGATTACACTTCAAGATAATACTGATGGAACTGTAAGCGGTATGAACGGTCCTGCTAAAGTATTTACCATCTCCGTCAGCACTAGCGGTGAAGTCACCTTTGCTTATGAAAAAACGACAGACCCAGCCAATATCTGGCATGCAGATACAACATCAGCAACATCAGGGGATGATGCTTCTTTATTAAAAACCGTTGCAACAAAACAGCTTGTTGTCAAACAAACCCTGGTTGATGCCGATGGCGATAGCGTCACTTCAGATGGACTTGATATTGGAACAGGTAAATTCTTCAAAATAGAAGATGATGGCCCAACTCTAACTTCTGTTGAGTCTGCCTCAGTGGTTAACAATAGTTCTGGCTCTGATACGGGTACTTCTGTGTTGGATATTGGAACTGATGTTACAGGTACGTCTGATTTAACGGCTAATATTACTGGGTGGAATGGCACATCTGTATCTCATATTGCTTCAGCGCTAACATCTAATAGCGACACTATTTATTACTTTGTTAATTCCACTGATAAAGGGACGCTTTATGCTTATACCAGCACTACTGATGCTGTATATGATGCAAATAATACTAACCAATCATTAGTGTTTACATTAACGTATGGCGCTGATGGTGATTATGATATCGAAATGGATGGTTCGTTAGATGCTATCACTCAAACTTCTGAGGCTAGTTTTGATACCAATCTTGGCGCTAACGTAGAGTATATTTATTTGACTGATGCGGACACAGTTGCAATTAGTAGTATTCCAGTTCCTCTAGGTGAAACGGTTGTTATGACCGTGGATTCTATGGCTGGCACAGTTAATAGTAGTCAGCAAGGCATCGCTGCTGGAGGCTCCAATTGGGTTGGTAATACAGATCCGTTGATATTTTATTATACGAACGCAGTTAAAAGTGCTGAGTTCAAAGTTGATTTTCAAGGAGGGTCTGGAATCACATCAAATGTTCATTGGGTTGCTTACGGTAAAGATGCTTCTGGCAATACAATTGTTGAGAACGGTGATGTGAGTTTTACAGAAGGAAGTTTTACGAGCATTCCAACGAGCTCATCGGTTAGTAGTATTGTGCATATTGAACTTTCCCAGGCATCGAGTGGCACAAAGTTTAGGGTTACTGGCGCAAAGTCTGTGTCTGAGGGGAGTACTTCTCCGGTTAATACTACTTTTGACGTAGCTATTGTGGATGCAGATGGAGATATGGCCACATCGACGTTAGCTGTTGAATTTACACCGCCTCCTTCAGACCCAGGGTTGATTGGTGGGCATATTGATGTGGATACTTATAGTGATGGAGTAGCTGCTGCATCGGATAAGCATGAACACGAATATGACGATAAGTATGATGTTAATTACATAGATGCCTTTGATTATGGATATCCAGATCCTGCTGCTAATTCAGATTTTTCTGAAATACAAGATACCATCGATAAGCAAACTAATACTAGCTCTGAATACTTCCAGATCATTTTAGTCAATGCGCATCTTTCGACAGGTGCAAATATTGTTATTAATGGTGTTAGTCAAGATGTTACAGCGTATGGCGATGGGTATGGTTTTGATGCACAGGTCTATACGTTAAATGCAAACAATGCTAACGGCTCTAGCGTTATTTTACTAACAAGCTTGGTAACTAACTTTGATGCTGGCGCCATTGGTAATGGGGGTATCGTTGCGTCGGAAACGGGTTTAGTTAAGACGGCCAATGGTGGTACCCCTACAGTAGATAATGAATGGCGTAATGGTGCGCTTACCCTTTGGGCGGCTGAGGTGACAAATGTTGTTGTTAATGGGAGCTCGATTGCTTATGACGCAACGTATACTCTTGATAAGTCGCACTCTACGAATACTAATATTATTACTGGTATTACTGATGCTAATACAAATGACACTTCTCAGGCTTTACTGTGGGAACAAACGACTTTTTGGCATCGAGGGGCTAATAATACGGCTCCAGGTGATGCAGATTATTATTTTGATGCAGATGTAAATAATGTCGTACTTACTACGAGCCCACTAGGGGATATTGTTAGTATCACTAAGTCTTTGACAGGCACTTCGGTTCTTGATATGAACGAAGGGGATGACCTTCTAGAGGTTAAGGATGTTAAAGGCACTGCTAAAATCATCATGGGGGGAGGTGATGACACTATTACTACCGATAAACTTGAAGGTAGCTCTACAGTGAATACTGGTGTTGGTGATGACACTATAACGGTTTTTAAAGAG
>JASMBU010000040.1 GCA_030753675.1 Methylococcales bacterium | reverse complement strand
ACATCGGCACCAAGTTACGGGGTGTATCAATGGAATATGAAATCACTAAAGAGCCAGAAGGTAACCGTATTATTTATAAAGAAGCGGCTAAACATACTACAGGAACGGTTAATACGACTCATAACTTCACTGAAGCCAGTCGTTATTTGATTCATTTGAAATTAATTCCTGAAACCGGTGAGCCGACTGACGTACATTTAGGTTTTACTATTGGTAGCGGTAGCGGTACAAGTTGGACCATGCTAGCCCTGTATGCCTTCTTCTTATTTGCTGGACTCTATGTTCTTTATTTATCGCATGCAGGCTTTAAAGAGTTTGCTGATAAATTAATGGGTAAAGCAAAAGAGCTGTAAGTTAATTACCAAGACAATCAGATTTTCATGGAAAAAAAGATGTTAAGACAAGCGTTTATTAGTCTGGTCGGTACATTTGCAGTGCTGTTGCCCTTTTTGGCAACAGCGGCTGTTGATTTACCGCCCTCAATCACCATAGACCCAGGTAAAGTGGAGCCGCCTTGTAAGTTTAATTTACCGAAATGGCGGGATGCGCAAGTTGTAGAGGGTGTTCAAATTCAGGAGTCAAGGCGCTGTTTGCCGGATAATCCGGACTTGATTGCCGCGGTGGTTAAGGGGACGAATAACATTTCCATGGAAACACTGATGGAAACCCATTTATCAGTCGATAGTGTTATCAAGAAAGACGATTTAGATGGTGACGGTGACCCTGATGTTATTATCATCAAATTGGAAGTTTTTGAATTAAACGGACACACGCCTGATTTTGCTGGATTAAGTACCACTTACGATATTGCGCCGGGTGTACAGCCTGCTATGTGGGTATTTGCACCGAAGACTCGGGGCATGTCGACGCAGAGTTTTATCAGTAATGTGGCGAATACGACATTAAGAGCGCCGTCACCGGTAATTCGGGTGGAACAAGATGATATTGTTTGGTTGCAGTTAGAAAACAGTCATTATTTCCCGCATACGATACATTTGCACGGTGTTGATCATCCTTATGTTGACAGTTCAGGAGAAGGTAATGACGGTGTCCCACAAACGAGCGATAAGGTGGTGATGCCAGGAAGCGCAAAGACTTATGAATTCAAGCCCCGAGTTCCCGGTACTTTTGTTTATCACTGTCATGTTCAGGCCCATGTGCACATTGGTATGGGTTTAATCGGTATGCTGGTGGTTGAAGAAAATAAACCTAATAACTGGGTGCAGACATTGAATGTCGGAGCAGGACAGGTCCGTCACCCTTCCAAAGGGGTTCTGGCAGACTATGACAGTGAATATGATATGCATTATCATGCGCATGATAAGGACTTAGGGGATATCGTTAAAGAATTTAATGATCCACGGTTGGTTGCGCGAAAGATGAACCGGGAATACGATTTACAAGATGCGACTGACGAGTATCATTTATTAAATGGATTGTCATTTCCCTTTACCTTAAGGGAATCGCTTATTGTTGCAGAGCCGGATCAAAACATTAAGATGCGGATATTTAATAGTTCCGGAGAGATGGTCGCTATGCATACGCATGGCCATAAAGCGACGATTACCCATTATGATGGGGTCGAACATAATCCAATTGCACAAATCACCCGTGATGTTTACGATTTAGCCCCAGCGCAACGTAATGATTTGAAGATCAGTACTAAGAATGATGGCTTTCACAGTTACGGTGAAGGGATCTGGATTTTTCATGATCACCGCGAAAAAGGGATTACTACCGATGGTATGAATCCGGGTGGTGGGGTTAGTGCTTTAGTTTATAAGTCATACTTAAATGAAAACGGAATGCCTAAGGTTCAGGGCAGTGATATTACGCCTTTATTTACCCAGGCTTTTCATTCACGTCAATATCCTGTTTGGCAAGACTTTGATGAATGGAATAGTTTAGGGGAACCTGAAGAGGTTGAAGATGAAGATTTAGGCGATGCATTTGTAGTGCCGCCCCCTAAAGATAAAAATAAAAAGACAGTGGCAGCGACCTTAATAGCCACAACGGATGCGACACCGGTGGTGAACTTTATGAAAGGCCTAGGTGCCGCATTAGTGGTCTTTTTACTTTATGCTTTTAGAGGTAAATTGACTGGGGTGTTGTCATTGTTTGGTAAGAAAGGAGGGCGTAAAGATGCTTAATTTTAAGTCTGTTGCCTTGGTCCTTTTACTGGTAAGTCCCTCATTGTGGGCGGCTAAGATCGTTGTTCATGATCGTATGATGGATCATGGCGGTGGCCACTTAATGGATATGGGCGGCGCTATGGTCATGGGTCAGAATATTGACCGTGTTCCTGATGGTTGTGGAACCATATCCGGTACTAAAGAGATTACTGTTCGTGCAGGCCACAAACATGCCAAACGTTTTCCAGGGCGGATGTTTGCTTTTGACCAACAAGAATTTAATTTTGAGCCGTGTACAAAATTAACGGTTAATTTTATCAATGAAGATAAAATTCGCCATCAATTTATGATTCATGGCCTGCCGCGTTATCTTTATGCTAAAGGGATGTTTCACTTAGAAGTGACAGGGCCTGGCCAAGTGACAGGCACATTAATTTTGCCGCCAGCGAAAAAGACTTATTTGGTTCATTGTGATATTGCCCAGCATATGGAAAAGGGCATGAAAGGTCAGATGAAGGTAGGCGGTGGTGATGTTGATTTACCCAGTATTCCAGGGGTTACTCCGTATGTGGTGCAAGACTCTTATAAACGCACCGTACCTTTATATGTACCGCCGGTAGATCCCAGTGTTGCGGCGAAAAAGAAAAATGCGCCTTATTTTACGGTTAGTATGATCGCTGGTTTAGTGATCGGGCTTATACTTTTGGTAGCGCTAGCAAGTTATTTAAAAGGCAAACAAATAACAGAAATTTTTGCTGCTTTATTTGGTTATACGGTTGCTTTAGGGTCTAAAGGCTTTAATTTTTTGAAATCAATTTTTGTACGGTTATTCGATAAAACTAAGAAGTTATCGTTTAAGAAATAATAACGAAAGAAATATTACCAAAAGAGTAATAACACTGATTTCTAAACTTTCAAGTAAATTTACAACGGAGTTTCTTTCAAACCGTTGATTTAAGGTGTCAATTTTCAAAATAAAAAATAGTGGTGTAGGCAATGACAAAGAAATATAAATCAGTTTTTTCAGCTTCTACTGCGCAAGAGCGTAAAGAAAATTTTGAAAGTTATTGGGAATTTACCCAGCGTCATGGGGGCGAGTTGTTTGAAGAGGATAAGGATTTAGCCGTT